>DATAVV010000272.1:0-14893 GCA_036267555.1 Streptosporangiaceae bacterium
GAACCCAATCCGCCACGGCACGCCTTGGGCCGCCAGGGTATTCAGGCGCCGTTGATGAGGCCGAGCTGGCGGAGTGCGGTGACACCGTCGTCGAGGCCGATCTCCTCAATGATGAGGCCGTTCTCAACCTTCATTACGGTGGTTCCGGTGAACCGCATCGTCTTGCCGGTGCCGGCCGGCAGCGAGCCGATGGGCATGTCGTCGAACGCCTCGCCGGTGTGCGTACCGCCGCCCTCCCACTGGCCGACCACGTAGTCGCCCTCGGCGATCAGGTCGGCGGTACCCCAGAAGTTCAGGTCCGGGAACGCGGTGCGGAACTTCCGCGCGAACGCGCGGACCGCGTCGCGGCCGCGCAGCGGTGCGTGCAGCGAGTACTCGAACCGGATGCCCGGTGCGGCGAGCTCGTCGATGACGGCCGGGTTGAAGTCCTTTCCCCAGAACTCCGTGAACCACCGGCCCACCACAGCCTTGTTCTCCTGGATCGACATGAACCATTCCCTTCTTGCCGAGGATGCCAGCGCCCGTCCCCCGGGCGCATCTCGCAGACGTGCGGCGGGAGCCTCCCGTGAGGCAGCGGCCGGAAATCTCGGGTAGGCGATGATGTCGTGGTGATCAGGACGGATGAGCTGTAGTGCACTGGCTTGCCGAGTTCATCGCGCCGTCGCGTCTTGGCCGCAGTTTCCGCTGGTTGCTGGCTTCCTCGTGGGTGACGAATTTCGGTGACGGGATCACGCTGGCGGCCGGCCCGCTGCTAGTGGCGTCCCAGACGCACAATCCGCTGGCGGTGGCGATGGCCGCGTTGCTGCAGCGGCTGCCATGGCTGTTGTTCGGTCTGTACGCCGGCGTGCTCGCTGACCGGGTCAACCGGCGCGCCATAGTCATTGTCACCGGGCTGGTGCGAGCGGCGATCCTGCTGCTCGTGACGGCGTCGATCCTGACGCGCCGCGTCGACATCGCGGTGGTCCTGGCCGCCCTGTTCCTGTTCGGGGTGAACGAGGCCTTCGGTGACACCACGACGGCCACGCTGCTGCCGATGCTCGTCGAGAAGCCAGACCTGGGTATCGCGAACTCACGCGCTCTGACCGGCGTGATCGTGTGGAACCAGCTGGCCGGGCCTCCGGTCGGCGCCGCGCTGTTCGCGGCCGGGATGGCGCTGCCGTTCGTCAGCGAGAGCGTGTTCGTGCTCGCTGGCGTGATGCTGATCTGGAAGGTGCGACTGCCGGTGCACGGCGCGTCCGGGCAGCATGCGCGGGTGCGCGACGACATCCGGGAGGGGTGGCGCTGGCTGTGGGCGCACGCCGCGGTGCGGACGCTGGCGATCACGATCTTCACCTTCAACGTTACCTTCGGCGCCGCCTGGGCGGTGCTGGTCCTGTACGCGCGCGAGCGGCTGGGCATGGGCGCGCTCGGCTTCGGGCTGATCACGACGGCAATGGCGGCAGGCGGTCTGCTGGGCACCGCGTCCTACGGCTGGCTAGAGCGGCACGTACGGCTGGGCGTCATCATGCGCGGCGGCCTGATCATCGAGACCCTGACCCACCTTGCGCTCGCGCTGACCCGCTGGGCCTGGTTTGCGCTAATTATCTTTGTGATCTTCGGCGCGCACGCCTTCATATGGGGAACGACATCAACCACGGTGCGGCAACGAGCTGTGCCCGCCCAGTTCCAAGGCCGGGTCAGCAGCGTGTACCTGACCGGCGTGGTCGGCGGCAGCGTGATCGGGTCCGCCCTCGGCGGGCTGGTCGCTTCGGCCTGGGGCATCACCGCGCCGTTCTGGTTCGCCTTCGGCGGGTCGGCTCTCATCCTTGCGGTGATCTGGCGTTCGCTACTGGATATCGCACACACCGATGAGCACACCCGAGCCAGCGCCCCGCCGCCGCGGCCTGACCACAGCACGAATCCATCCGCACCCAAATAGCCGGTCGCATATCCAACGCGCCCGGCCAGCACCCGCGAACCTACGATGAACGCCGGTCTTTCCGGCCGCCGGTCAGGGCTGGAGGCGCTCCAGGTCATCCAGAAGGCTCGGGTGCGTCGGCTCCCAGCCGAGTGCCTCCCGGGTATGGGTACTGGATGAGGGCTGGTCTCTCGCGAAGATCGGACCGAGCGGGCCGTAGGTCTCCTGCGGCACTGGCTCGACTGGCACGCCCAGCCGCCGGCCGATGACCGCGGCGATGTCACGCACCGCGTCGCCCTCGTCGGCCACGGCGTGCCAGGAGGTCCCGGCCGGCGCCAGCTCCAGGGCCAGCCGGAAGAGGACTGCCGCGTCGAGCGCGTGCACGGCCGGCCAGCGCTGGGTGCCGTCGCCCGGGTAGCCGGACACACCGGTCCGGCGCGCGATCCCGGCCAGGAAACCAGCGAACCCCCCGTTGCCCTCGTTGTGGACCGTGCGCGGCAAGCGTACGGCCGTGCTCCGGACCCCTCGCGAGGCCAGGCCCAGGACCGCCATGACCGCGCGGCCGCGGCCGCCGACCGGCCCGTCGGTCGGCAGCGGGTCGGCCTCGGTGGAGACGCGGCCAGGCACGTACGGCGTACCCGAGACCGTGACGAAGGGGCGGCCGCTGCCGGCGAGCTCCTCGCCCAGGGCCGCCAGGGCGGCACTCTCCTCGGCGACCGCCTGCGCGACGGCGGCGGCGCTGCTGAAGTCGTTGGCGAAGGCCAGGTGGATCACCCCGTCGGCCTTGGCAGCGCCGGCGCGGAGGATGCCGAGGTCGGCGAGACTTCCCCGTAGCGTCTCGGCGCCGGCCGCCTCGGCGGCCAGCGCGGACGCGTCGGAGCGGGCGAGCGCGAGGACGGTGTGGCCGCTGCCGAGCAGCTCGGCGACGACGGCGGAGCCGACCAGGCCGGTGCCGCCGGTGACGAAGACGTGCATGGAACTCTCCCGGAAAGTGATGGGACTCTTGTCCCATGACAGTACCAGAGCGACGGGACACAAGTCCCATCACCTAGGATGGGACCATGGCTCGGTGGGAACCAGGGGCGCGCGAACGGCTCGTCATGGCTGCCGTCGACCTGTTCACCGAGCAGGGGTACGACGCCACGACGGTCGCGCAGATCGCCGAGCGCGCCGGGGTCACGAAAAGCACCTTCTTCCGGCACTTCGCCGATAAGCGCGAGCTACTGGTGGCCGGGCAGGAGACGCTTAGCCGGCTGCTGGCCGAGGGGATCGCCGAGGCGCCCGTGACTGCCAGCCCGCTCGAGGCGGTCGCTGCCGGTCTCGAGCGCGCATCGAGCGCGATGGGCCCGATGAACCGCGAGCTCGGCCCCCGCCTGAAGGCGGCCGTCGCCGCCAGCGCCGAACTCCAGGAGCGTGACGCCCTCAAGAGCGTCAGCCTCGCGGCCGCCATGACAACTGCCCTCGTCGCCCGCGGTGTGCCCGACCCGACCGCGCATCTCGCGGGCGAGCTGGGTGTCCTCGCGTTCAAGCGCGGCTACGCCGAGTGGTCCGAGGGCGACCGTGACGCCGAGGACAGGCTCGCGCAGTACACCTTGGCGGCCCTGGACGAACTGCGGGCAGCGAGCGCGTCGCTGGGCTGACCAGGCAACCTCACCCGCTCACCGCATTATGCGGACGAGCCTGGGTGCCGTGAAACGGGAAGGGACAGCGGTGGAGCCAGATCGAGACCGTGCCGGCGCCGCCGCGGCAGTCGTAGGCCACCTCATCGGGCCGGGGCCGCAGTGTGGCCGCCACCTGCGTGACCCGCCCGCCGCTCACCCGGATGTCGGCCGGGGTCCGCCCCTCGAGTTCGGCGTCCCGCAGCAGCAGGCCGGTCACGGTGCCATCGCCCGGCCCGGCGGTACACTTCGGAGCCGGAAGACCAGCCCGCGACCGGCCCGGCACGGCCCGGCGGCCGCGGCCGGGAGGAAGGCCTGCCTGTGGCCGGCTTGCCCCGTGTCTCGATCACCGATCTCGCCGACGGTGCCGCCGACCGGCCCGCGCTGGACGAGGACGGCCACATCACCGTGCCCCTCCTCGCGGTGCGACTCGACGAGGACGCCAGCCAGGCGGTGCTGGAACGGGCCGCGACCCGCGCCCCCGAGAGCGGGCGCCTGCTGATCGGCGTCGCGTCCGCGCTGCCGCCCGCCCGGCTGGCCCCGCTGCTGGACGCGCTCGACCTCACGCTGGTCCTCGTCGGCGACATCCGCCAGACGGTAGCCGTCCAGGACCCGGACGAGGTGGCCGAGCACCTGAACGCCGCCGCCACCACCAACCCGCAGGCATCCCTGATCCTGGGCCGCGTGCTGAGGATCACCGCGGCGCTCGGTGTGCCCGAGGCGCTCGAGGTGGAGTCGCTGGCCTACTCCACGCTGCTGGGCGGCCCGGAGTTCGCCCGCTGGCTCACCGGACGCGGCGCACGGACCACGCCCCCGCGCACGGGCGATCCGGTGCTCGCAAGCCGCGACGGCACGAACCTGCGGATCACGCTGAACCGCCCGGAGCGGCGCAACGCCTACGGCCGCGACCTGCGGAACGCGCTGGCCGACGCGCTGCGCGTGGCGCGGTCCGACCCCGCCGTCACCCGGGTGGTGCTGGACGGGACGGGCCCGTGCTTTTGCTCCGGCGGTGACCTGGACGAGTTCGGCACCACCCCGGATCCGGCCACCGCGCACTTCGTCCGCACCCGCGCCGGGGCCGCCGGGCTGCTGCACGACCTCGCCGCCAGGACCGAGGCCCGCGTGCACGGCCCGTGCGTGGGCGCGGGCGTCGAGTTGCCCGCGTTCGCCGGCACGGTGGTGGCCGGCGAAGACGCCACGTTCCGGCTGCCCGAGACCGGCATGGGGCTGATCCCCGGCGCGGGCGGCACGGTCAGCCTGCCCCGCCGCATCGGCCGCTGGCGCACGCTGCACCTCGCCCTGTCCGGCCTCCCCCTTAACGCGGCGACCGCCCTGGCCTGGGGCCTCGCCGACCGGGTCGCCGCCGGGGTGCCGCCGTCCTGACCGCCGACCGTTCACCGGGCGCCGATGCCCAGTTCGCGCAGGACCTCGCCGGTGTGCTCGCCGGAGCGGGCGGGAGTGCCCGATCGAGGGCCGGGTCCGGTCTCGCGGCAAACACTGTCGCGGCGACCACGTCGGCCATGGCGAGGAGCGCCCCGCCGGCCGGGGCGCAGGCCGCACGCACCGCCGCGGTCAGCCCGGTGAGCGGGTCGGCGATCGCGTCGCCGCACGGCGCGGCCGGCGGGACCAGCGGCGGGCCGCCGGGGCGACCGGTCAGGGCCACGACGCCGCTGCGCGCCCAGTCGGCCAGCCGGTCCGCACCCAGCGCCTGGCCCACAGTGCCTCCGTCCTGCCTCCTCGCGCGGCCGCCGCCTCGCGCCCCTTACGATTCGGGGCGGTCGCGGCGGGCGCCGGGCTGGAGCAGGCGGTCGGCGAGCAGGCGGTCGGCGAGCACAGTGAGCTCGTAGGACTGGCGGGCCATCCAGAATCGCAGGAACCCGGTCAGCGAATAGCGTACGAACAGCGCCCCGCCGGTCACGCTCGCCGTCACCGCGCCGAGGCCGATCGTGACCGCGTCCCCCTGGACCAGCGGGCTGCTGGTGCGGTGGGAGACCAGGTAGGCCGTTACCCCCAGGGCCAGGCCGGCCACCATCAGCGCCGCGCCGAGGCGCTGCCAGATCCGGGGGCGCCCGGCCGCCGGGTCGGAAATCTTCAGTTCCGCGATCTCGCGGACGAAGCGGTCCGCGCGCGTCTCGGTCGAGGTCATGTGGAACTCCCCAGGTAGAGGGCGGACAGTTCGGCGCGCAGCACACTGTCGGGACGGCCGCGGCGTTCCACCCGGCCGCGCACCAGCACGGCCGCGTGATCGGCGATGCCGAGGGCGGCCGCGGCGAACTGCTCGACGATCAGCACCGCGACCCCCTCCCGCGCGATGGCGGCGACCTGCTCGAACAGCCGGCCGACGACCAGCGGGGCCAGCCCCATGGACAGCTCGTCCAGCAGCAGCACCGCCGGGTCGGTGGCCAGGCCGCGGGCCAGGGCGAGCATCTGCTGCTCGCCGCCGGACAGGGTGCCGGCCGCCCGCGAGGCGTGCCGGGCCAGGTCGGGGAACCGGGAGTACGCGATCTCCTCGACCTGCCGCCTGCCGCGGCCGGTGAAGGTCATCATCAGCAGGTTGTCGCGGACCGAGAGGTTGGGGAACACGCCGCGGCCCTCGGGGATCAGGCACACCCCGGCGCGGGCCAGGTCACGCGCGGGAGCACCGGTCACGTCCCGGCCGCCGAGCAGCACCCGGCCCGAACGCACCGGGTGGACGCCCGCGGCCACCCGCAGCGTGGTCGTCTTGCCCGCGCCGTTCGGGCCGAGCAGCGCCACCACCTGGCCGGCGGCCACGCTCAGGTCCACGCCGTGCAGGACCGAGATCCCGTCGTACCCGGCCCGCACCTCGCGCAGTTCGAGCAGCGGGTTCACGCGTCCCCCAGGTAGGCCGCCTGGACGGCCGCGTCGTCGCGGATCACGGCGGGCGGGCCGGCCGCGATGATCTTTCCCAGGTCGAGCACGTACACCTCGTCGCACACGTCCATGACCAGCCCCATGTCGTGCTCGACGAGCAGCACCGCCGTGCCCTCGGCGGCCAGCGACCGCAGCAGCGCCGCGAACCGCGCGGTCTCGGCGCCGTCCTGCCCGGCGGCGGGCTCGTCGAGCAGGAGGAACACCGGCGCCACGGCCAGCGCCCGGCCCACCTCCACCAGGCGGCCGAGCCCGGTGGGCAGCGTGTCCACGGGTGCGTCGGCGACCCCGGCCAGGTCCAGCCGGGTGAGGATCTCGGCGACGGCGGGCCCGGCCCGGCGCCGCTGCGGGCCCAGTTCCGCGGCGACGAGCAGGTTGTCCCGGACGGTCAGCCGGCCGAAGAGTTCCAGCCGCTGGAACGTCCGGGCCAGCCCGTGCCGGGCCCGCCGGGTCGGCCCCTGCCGGGTGACGTCCCGGCCGCCGAGCACGACCCGTCCCGCCGACGGCGCCCGCAGCCCGCAGATCACGTCGAACAGGGTGCTCTTGCCCGCCCCGTTGGGCCCGATCAGGCCGGTGACCAGGCCCGGCGCCGCCGTCACGTCGACCCCGCTGAGCACCCGGTGCCCGCCGAAGGCGACGCTCACCCCGCTAACCTGCAGCGACGCCACGGTCCAGCACCTTCTTGTCGTCCTCGTCCCACGCCCGCCGCACGCCCCACCACTCGACGGGAACCGCCGGCCCGGCCGGCCGGCTCCGGCCGCGCAGCGCCTGCCCCGCTCCCCCGGCCAGCCGCCGCATGGGCGGTATCAGGCCATCGGGGTTGCGGCCGAGGGCGATCCCGGCCAGGGCGGGCAGCAGCGCGACCAGGTTCTGCGACCACGGCGCCACGGCCACCAGCGCGTTCAGCGGCCCGACGTAGGCGGCGCCGGTGAACAGCCCGTCGCCGACCCGCGCCACGCCGCCGACGACCACGACCAGGAAGATCGGCAGCCCGGCCGTGAACGCGAACTGCTCCGCGGTGACCGACTGCTGCTGCATGGCGTACAGCGCCCCGCCCAGCCCGGCGATCCCCGCGGCCAGGGCGAACACGGCCACCCGCGCGAGCAGCAGGTTGCCGCCGAGCATGGCGTAGGCCGCCTCGCTGTCGCGCAGCGCGATCAGCCGCCGCCCGAACCGGCCGCGCCGCAGCGCCGCCACCGCCAGCGTGACCAGAGCCAGGAAGACCGCCGCGAGCACGGTCAGGGCGGCCTCGCTGCCGGCCTGGACGCCGAACAGCCGGGGCCCGACCGCGGTGACCGAGCCCCCGTTGAACAGCGACACCTGCACCCCGAGTACCCGGAAGGAGGGAAGCGTGAAGATCCACTGATCGAGGACGAACGCGAACGCGGCCGTGCCCAGGGCGAGGTAGATGCCGGACAGCCGCAGCGCGGGCACGGCCACCACCGCCCCGACCGCGGCGCAGACCGCGACCACGGCGAGCAGCGCCCACCACTGGCCGTTCCCGCCGAGGTGAGCCCAGACCACGGCGCCGATGCCGGCGATGCTGAGCTGGCACAGCGAGATCTGCCCGGCGTACCCGGTCAGCGGCACGTAGGACAGCGCGACCAGGCCGAGCGAGAAGATCCCGCCGTAGGTCACCAGGTCGGCCGGGCTCAGCGCGGCGGCCAGCACCACGCCGGCGGCGACGGTCGCCGCCGCGAACACCGCCGTGCCAGCCGCCGTCGGCACTGGCACCGGGCGCAGGCGCAGGCTCCGGCCCCGCAGCCGCCGGTGCGGGAACGCCAGCAGCGCGATGAACAGCAGCAGGGCCGGGGCGGCCAGCCGCAGTCCCGGCAGGATGGAGTTGTCCGGCAGGTAGCCGGTCAGGTAGCTCTCCATGCCGCCGACGACCACCGCGCCCGCGAATGTCAGCGGCAGGCTGCGCAGCCGGCCGAATACGGCCGCGGTGTACGCGCTGACGATCAGCAGCGAAAGCTGGGTGGCGTCCAGGGTCAGCTCGGGCGCGATGAGGATGCCGCCGATCGCCGCGAGCTGGGTGCCCAGGATCCAGGCCACCCGGCTGGCGCGCAGCGGGTCGGCCCCGGTCAGCCCGGCCAGGGGCCGGTCGTCGACGACGGCGCGCATCTCCGCGCCGGTCCGCGTCCGCTGCAGCAGGATCCACAGGGCGACCGCGACGCCGGCCGCGACGAAAATCGTGGTGGCCTGGTGCCAGGTGAGCGTGACCGGCCCGCTGCGGATGGGCGCCGCGCTGGCGAAGAACGTGGGCAGCGTGCGCGGGACGTTGGGGTTCCAGATCCACTCGGCCACGCCGATGAGGCCGCTGAGCATGGCGACGGTCACGACCAGCCGCTCCATCTCGCCCAGGGCCTGCACCGGCCGCATCACGACCCGCTCGACCCCGAGCCCGAAGGCCGGGGCCGCCACGAGCAGCACGACGGCCAGGGCGACCGGGACCGGCCACCCCCAGCCGATCGTGAGCTGCCAGTAGGTGAAGGCGGCCAGCATGCCCGCCGCGCCGTGGGCGAAGTTGAACACGCCCGTGGTCGTGTACGTCAGCACCAGCCCGCTGCCGATGACCGCGTAGATCGCGGCGGTGCTCAGGCCGACGATCCCGTAGGCGAGGAACTGCCCCATGGCGGGAACCGCTCCGTTACTTCAGATCGCTCATGCTCTTGCCCACGCTGGCCAGCGTGGGCGGCGGCGGGTAGATGCCGGCCGGGAGCCGGTAGACGGGGGCGCCGCAGCGGTAGGCACCGTCGTTGGGCCGGAACGGGGCCGGCTCCCAGCCGCCCGGCGTGGCCTGCTCGACGTTGAAGCAGGCCGGCGGGGAGTCGGGCTGAGCCAGGTTCACCGGGGCCTGCAGGCCGCCCCCGGTCCACGCCGTCTGCTTGACGGCGGCGTCGTAGACGCAGCGCCGGGTGAGGGCGCTCCCGCAGGACTCGGCGGACTTGGCGAACAGCAGCCAGGCCGACCAGGCCTGCAGCACCTGCAGCGTGACCGGCTGGCCGGGAGCGTACTGGGCGAACACCTTGACCAGTTGCTGGGTCGCCGCGTTGGACGACGCCTTCTCCAGCGGGTAGAGGCCGCCCTCGTCGGCGTAGTTGTGCTGGAAGGCCAGGGACTTGCCGGCGAGCTGGATGAACGGCTGGCCGTAGGCGTTGCTGTTGGCGTCGATCCAGTCGAGCTTGTCGCCCATGTTGGTGAGCACCAGTTCCAGCGCGGCCAGTTGCTGGGTTTCGCCGTAGAAGATCAGCCCCTTGATGCCCTTGCTCTTGATGGCCTCGGCGTAGGGGGTCCAGTCCGTGACGCCGGTAGCCGGGAACGCGCCGCTGTAGGCCATCGTCCCGCCGACCGCGGTGAGCGTCTTCTCCTGCGCCGTGACCAGCGGGGCGGTAATCGGTGACTGCCCGTAGACGATGCCGACGTGGCGGGCCGAGTCCGGGTACTGCTGTTTCACCAGCCAGGTGTAGTAACCCGTGTACGGGCCGTAGGAGTGGCCGTCGGTCAGCGGGTAGGCCTGCAGCGGCGCGTTGATGTCCTGCGGCATGACCACCTGGGCCGGGAACTCGGGCAGCAGGCAGGACACCCGCGTCTTGACCGCCAGGCCGTCGAGCGCCTCGGAGTTGCCGGCCAGCACGAAGTCCTTGGCGCACGCCGCGGTCATCGCCGCCGCGACCTGCAGCAGCTGGGTGTCGCCCACGTTCGGGGCCAGCTTGCGGCCGTCGATGCCGCCCGCGGCGTTGCACCACGAGGTGAACACGCGGGCCGCGTTCACCAGGTCCGGGATCTTGGTGAAGCCCTCATCGGTCAGCACGCCCGCCGTGATCTGGCTCGACGCGACGCCCTGGTCGGTCGCGCCCGTCGCGTGACCGGGCTTGCAGACGCCGGTCAGGCTGCCGAATGTGCCCTTGCTGGTCTGGGCCGCGGCAGCGGGCGCCTGGCTGCTGCCCGCCGAGGCGCCGCCAGCCGAAGATCCGCCGCTGCGGCCGCACCCGGCGGCGAGCAACGCGACCGCCACCAGAGCGGCGATGGTTCTGTGACGTCTCACGAAGCAGCCTCCTCTGTGCGCTTCCCTTCTGTGAGAACTATATTCTCGTAATATGCAACTGTCGCTATCCTTTCTGGAGATCTAAGCAGGGACGGGTGCCGCATGCCGTGGGACTTCGAGACTGAGCCCGAGTACCAGGCCAAGCTGGACTGGGCCGACGCGTTCGTGCGCGAGGAGGTGGAGCCGCTCGACCTGCTGTGGCCCGGCCGGGTGTTCACGCCGCTCGACGGCCCGCTGCGCGCGGTCGTCGACCCGCTCAAGGAGCAGGTGCGGCGCAACGGGCTCTGGGCCACGCACCTGGGCCCCGAACTGGGCGGCCAGGGACACGGGCAGCTCAATCTGTGCCTGCTGAACGAGATACTCGGCCGCTCGAGCTGGGCGCCGGTGATCTTCGGGTGCCAGGCGCCCGACACGGGTAACGCCGAGATCCTGGCCCACTACGGCACGCCCGGGCAGAAGGACCGGTACCTGCGGCCGCTGCTGGCCGGGGAGCTGTTCTCCTGCTACTCGATGACCGAGCCGGACGGCGGCTCGGACCCCACCAGGTTCACCACCCGGGCCGTGCGCGACGCCGGCGACTGGGTCCTGAACGGGTCGAAATACTTCTCCTCGAACGCCAGGACCGCCGCGTTCTTCATCGTGATGGCGGTGACGAACCCGGACGCCAGCCCGCACGAGCGCATGTCGATGTTCCTCGTGCCGGCGCAGACGCCGGGCATCGAGATCGTGCGCGACGTGGGCCTCGGCGGCGAGCCGCTGGGCCAGGGGTCGCACGCGCTCATCCGCTACCGCGACGTGCGGGTGCCCGCCGACGCGCTGCTCGGCGGCGAGAACCAGGCGTTCGCCATCGCCCAGACCCGCCTCGGCGGCGGCCGCATCCACCACGCGATGCGCACGATCGGCCTGGCCCGCAAGGCGCTCGACATGATGTGCGAGCGGGCCCTCAGCCGCGAGACGCAGGGCAGCCGCCTGGCCGACAAGCAGTTCGTGCAGGGCTACATCGCGGACTCCTACGCCCAGCTCACCCAGTTCCGGCTGTTCGTGCTCTACACGGCCTGGACGATCGACAAGTACCGGGACTACCGCAAGGTCCGCAAGGACATCGCGGCGGTCAAGGTGGCGATGCCCGCCGTGCTGCACGACATCGCGCAGCGCGCGCTGCAGGTGCACGGGGCGCTCGGCGTGAGCAACGAGATGCCGTTCCACAGCATGCTGCTCGGGGCGAGCGTCCTCGGCCTGGCCGACGGGCCCACCGAGGTGCACAAGGTGACCGTGGCCCGGCAGGTGCTGCGCGACTACAAGCCGAGCGACGACCCGTGGCCGACCGAGCACCTGCCGCGCAAGCTGGCCGCGGCCCGGGCCAGGTTCGCCGCGCACCTGGAGCACGAGGTAGGCAACCAGTGACGCCAGCGCTCGCGGATCCCGGGGCGCTGGCCGCCTGGATGGACGCGCGCGGGCTCGGCACCGGGGCTCCGCTGCGGCACCGCTACATCTCGGGTGGCGCCCAGAACGAGATCTACGAGTTGCAGCGGGGCGACCTGCACGGCGCCCTGCGCATCCCGCCGCCCGCCGCCCCGGCCCGCCGCGACGCGGGCATGGTCCGCGAGTGGCGGATCATGGAGGCGCTGGGCGGCACCGACGTGCCGCACCCCAGAGCCATCGCGCTGTGCACCGACCCGGCGGTGCTGGGCCGCACCTTCTACCTGATGGGCTTCGTCGACGGCTGGTCGCCGATGGCGTCGCACCGCCGCTGGCCCGAGCCGTTCGGCTCCGATCTCGCCGCCCGGCGCGGCCTGGCCTTCGAGTTGGTCGAAGGCATCGCCCGGCTGTCCAAGGTCGACTGGCACGCGAAGGGCCTGGCCGATCTCGGGCACCCAGATGGCTTCCACGAACGCCAGGTCGACCGCTGGACCGCGTTCATCAAAAAAACCGGCGGGCGGGACCTGCCCGGCTTCGACGAGGCGGCGGCCTGGCTGCGCGCGCGCCGTCCGCTCGACTACGTGCCCGGCCTGATGCACGGCGACTACCAGTTCGCGAACGTCATGTTCGGCCACGGCGCGCCCGCCCGGCTGGCCGCGATCGTGGACTGGGAGATGGGCACGGTCGGGGACCCCAAGCTCGACCTGGCCTGGGTCGTCCAGTCCTGGCCCGAGGACACCAGCGCGGGCGACGGGAGCGTGGGCGGCTACGTCGACATGACCGGCATGCCGTCACGCAGCGAGGTCCTCGAGTACTACGCGGCCGCGTCGGGGCGCCAGGTCGACGACATCGACTACTACGTCGTGCTGGCCCGGTGGAAGCTGGCCATCGTGCTCGAGCAGACCTACCAGCGCGCGGCCAGCGACCCGCGCCTCGAGGCGTTCGGCCCGATCATCACCGGCCTGATGCGCGACGCCGCCGAACTCGCCCAGTCCTCCCCCTACCGGGGCTGACCGGCGGCATCCCGGCCGGGTTGCGGCGAATAGAACCACCACCGAGGCACGTTTAGCGTGCCCGAAATCGGGTTTTGGCTGATATCACCCGAGCCCTTGGGCGCTCTGGCTGCTCTTCCTTAACGATGCTCGGGCAAGAGCTGTCCTGCTGGGCAGCGCGGCGGTGTAGATCCTGCACTCGGGCGAGTACGGCCCGGTGCGGCACTGGCTAACTGTCGGGAAGCTGGGCCAGGAAGTCGTCGACCATGCGGTGGAACAGGGTGGCGGGCTGATCGCGGTCCTGCGTGGACCAGTGCGCCAGCGCGTGCTGGATCTGCCGCTGGCTGACCGCGCGGATGCGGTCGACCGCCTCCTGCCCGTCCGGGGTGAGCTGCACGCGGTGCGCGCGGCGGTCGTCCGGGTCGGCGACGCTCTCCAGGTAGCCCAGCGTCTGCAGCCGGTGCACCTGCCGGGTGATGTGCGGTGCCTCGACGGCCAGGCGGATGGCGAGTTCGCCCGGCCGCTGCGGGCCGGAGTCGGCCAGCAGCCGCAGGATCGGCACGGCGGCCCGGTCGACCGGCACGTGGGCTTCGGCGGCGATGCGGTGGTGCTGCTTGGCCCGGGCCATCAGGTAGGCGATGCGGGTGAGCGCCGACTCGAGGTCCACCACATCGGCCGCGACCGGGACGGCCGGGTGCTGCGTCACCGCCATGAGGTCCACACTATTTCCTCCCGGCAGCGCAAGGCGCCTGCTGGCCTATTGAGCGCGGTGGCGCAGGGCGTGACCCGCGGCCACGGCGGCGGACGCGGCCCCGGCGAGCGCGGCGGCCAGGAAGCTGAGCACGTAACCGTGCAGCGACGGCAGCGTGGTGTGCGCGATGACGTAGCTGGTCAGCACCGCGGCGGTGATCGCCGTGCCCAGGCTGCCGCCGGTGGTCCGCACCAGGGAGTTGATGCCGCTGGCGATCGCGCTCTGGTCCATCGGCACGTGCTGGACCGCGACCGTGCCCAGCGCGGCGTAGGCCAGGCCGAAGCCGATGCCCTGCAGGACGCTGAAGACCAGCATGTCGTAGACCTGGGCGTTGGCGACCGTCAGCCAGGCGAAGGCCGCGCCGATGAGCGCCGACCCCGCCGCCAGCGTCCAGGCCGCGCCGATCCGGGCCTCGAAGCGGCCGAAACACGTCCCGGATCGTGTCGATGGCCAGCGGGATCACGGCCGACGAGACGCCCTGCAGCGCCCGGCCGACGATCAGCACGCCCAGCGAGGTGGCCAGCGCGCAGATCACCGAGCCGATCACGAGCAGCACCATGGCCACGATCAGCATGGACTTCTTGCCGTACATGTCGCCGAGCCGCGACAGCAGCGGCGTGGCGACCGCGCCGACCAGCAGCGTCGCGGTGAAGACCCACGTCACGGTGGCCACAGAGGTGTGGAACGCCGCCACCAGGCTGGGCAGCAGCGGCAGCACCAGCGTCTGCATGACCGACACGACCAGGCCGGCCGTGGCCAGCGCCAGCAGGGTGAGCCCGCCGGACGCGGCCGCGTCCCGGGCCGGGGCGCCCGGCCGCGCCGAGGTCCCCGTTGTCTCCGCCATGTCCCCTCGCGATCGGCCGCCCCGGCCCGGCCGGCCAAGGTCCCGGAGGCGAGATTATCGGAACTTACTAAAGTTAAGCAATATAAACGCGGCATACGGGCGGATCTTGACTCCCCGGGCTCCCCGGGCACACCGAGATGCCGCAGATTCCGGCCGTGGCGAGGACTAAACCGCGCTCCTGGAGGTAGGGCCCAGAGCCTCGACAGAAATAAGGAAGGAAACTCATGGTGGCCTACACCGTGCCGGGGATGAAGACCGACAACGCCGAGACCGTGGTCAAGCTGCTGCAGGACCGGCTGAACTCGCTCAACGACCTCGCGCTGACCCTCAAGCACGTGCACTGGAACGTGACCGGCACCCACTTCATCGCGGTGCACACCATGCTCGACCCGCAG
>DATAVV010000273.1:0-14398 GCA_036267555.1 Streptosporangiaceae bacterium
TACGCGAGCTTCTACGGGCTGGCCAAGGTGGGCATCAACGGGCTGACCCAGCAACTGGCCCACGAACTCGGCGGCATGGGCATCCGCGTGAACGCGATCGCGCCAGGACCGACCGACACCGCGGCGACCCGGACCGTGGTCGGCGGCATGACCGACGACATCGTGAAGTCGCTCGCGCTCAAGCGGATGGGCCAGCCGCAGGACCTGGTCGGCGCGTGCCTGTTCCTGCTGTCGGACGACGCGGGCTGGATCACCGGCCAGATCTTCAACGTCGACGGCGGGCAGGTCTTCCGCTCATGACGCCGGCACCCGCGGTCGGATTCATCGGACTGGGCCAGATGGGCCGGCCGATGGCGGCCCGGCTCGCGCAGTGGCCCGGCGGCCTGATCGTCTACGACGTCCGGCCGCAGGCCACGGCCCCGCTGGCCGAGGCGGGCGCGCGGGTGGCGGGCAGCGTGGCCGAGGTGGCGACGGCGGCCGGGCTCATCTCGGTGATGGTGCGCGACGACGACCAGGTGCGGGAGGTGGCACGGGCGGTGGCCGCCGCGGCAGCCGCCCCGGCGAGCGACCCGGCCCCGGACGCCGGCCGGCCGGGCGTCATCCTCGCGATCCACTCGACGATCGGCCCGGGGACCGCGGCGGACCTGGCCGCCGAGCTGGAACCGGCCGGCGTCGAGGTCGTCGACGCCCCGGTGAGCGGCGGGTTCATGGGCGCGCACGACGGCCGGCTCGCGGTCATGATAGGCGGCTCGCGCGACGCCTACGAACGGTGCCGCGAGCCGTTCGGCCGCTTTGCCGACCTGATCATGCACATGGGTCCGGCCGGCGCCGGCACCCGCGCCAAGCTGGCCCGCAACCTGCTGCACTTCGCCTCGTTCACCGCGGCGGCCGAGGCCCAGCGGCTGGCCGAGGCGGCCGGGATCGACCTGCGCAAGCTCGGCCGCATCGTGCGCCACTCTGACCAGGTCACCGGCGGAGCCGGGTCGATCATCCTGCGCCGGAGCATGGCGCCGCTCGAATCCGATGACCCGCTGCGGGAGATCCTGGAACACACCAGGGCGCTGGGCGAGAAGGACCTGTCCCTGGCCCTGGACCTGGGCGCCCAACTCGGCGTCGACCTGCCGATGGCGGCGTTCGCGCTCGGGCACTTCGGCACCGGCCTTGGCCTGCCCCCGCGAGAGGCCCCACGAGAGGACACCACGTGAGTGATGACACCCAGAGCGACCTGAAGGAGCGAGCGGGCGACCAGCGCGAGCGCGGGCTGGCCGTGATGAGCGAGGTCTACGGCTGGGAGGTGAAGGACGGTCCCGGTGACTTCTTCGGGATCACCGTCGACCACCTGTTCGCCGACATCTGGACCCGGCCCGGGCTGACCATGCGTGACCGGCGGCTGCTGCTGATCGGCCTGCTGACCGGGCAGAACCTGCACGACGTGGCCGAGATCCAGATCGGGGCCGCGCTGCGCCGGGCTGAGCTCAGCCCCGACGAACTGCGCGAGATCGCGATCTTCCTGACCCATTACGTCGGCTGGCCGGGCGGCGCCAAGCTCAGCCTCCTGATAGACAAGCTCATCGGCGAGCAGGCCAGGGCCGCCCGATGATGCGCCACGGTGTCGTGCTGTTCACCAGCGACCGCGGGATAACGCCCGCGCGGGCGGCGCAGGCCGCCGAGGCGGCCGGGTTCGACTGCTTCTACGTGCCCGAGCACACCCACATCCCGGTCCGGCGCGAGGCGCCGCACCCGGGCACCGGCACGGGCGAACTGCCCGACGACCGCTACATGCGCACGCTCGACCCGTGGGTCGCGCTGAGCATGGCCGCCGCCGTCACGTCCACGATCAGGCTCGGCACCGCGGTGGCACTGCCCGCCGAGCACGACCCGATCACGCTGGCCAAGACCATCGCCTCGCTCGACCACCTGTCGGGCGGCCGGGTGACGTTCGGCATCGGTTTCGGCTGGAACGCCGACGAACTGACCGACCACGGCGTGCCCGCGGGCCAGCGGCGCACGGTGGCGCGCGAGCACCTGGAGGCGATGCGGGCCCTTTGGTCCCAGGAGGAGGCCAGCTACCAGGGCAAGTTCATCGGCTTCGGCGCGTCATGGGCCTGGCCCAAGCCCGTCCAGCGGCCGCTGCCGGTCCTGGTGGGCGCGGGCGGCACCGAGAAGACATTCGCCTGGATCGCCCGGTCCGCCGACGGCTGGGTGACCACGCCCGGCGAGACCGGCCTGGACCAGAAGGTGACGCGGCTGCGCGAGGCGTGGCGCGAGGCCGGGCGCGAGAGCCAGCCGCGGGTGACGGTGCTGGCCGGGAAGCCGGACCCGGACTTGCTGGCCCACTGGGACGAGATCGGCGTGACCGACCTGGCCTTCGGCATGCCGGACCGGTCGCCGGACGAGGTGGCGGGCTACCTGAGCCGGCTGGCCGGCAAGCTCGGCCTGGCCACGGGCGTGACCTGATGAGCAGTGTGAGCAGCATGGCCGGCCTGCCCGAGCCCCGGCTGCTGATCGGCGGCGCGCTGCGCCCCGCGGCGGACGCGGCCACGTTCCCGGTGATTAACCCGGCCACCGGCGAGGTCATCGGCCAGGCGCCGGACGCGGCCGGCGACGACGCCGACGCGGCGGTCGAGGCCGCCCGGCGGGCCTTCGACACCACGGGCTGGGCCACGGACCCGTCGCTGCGCGCGCACTGCCTGCGACAGCTCAAGGCCGCGCTGGACGAGAACTTCGAGATCCTGCGTGAGATCACGATCGCCGAGGCGGGCGCACCGCGGATGTGGACCGACGGGCCGCAGTTGCGGATCCCGGTGGACGGGCTCGACTACCTGGTCAAGCTGCTCGAGACCTACGAATGGACCCGTGACCTCGGCGTAGCCGAACCGATGGGCATGCCGACGGCGCGGCGGGTGCACCGCGAGGCGGCCGGGGTGGTCGCGGCCATCACCCCGTGGAACTTCCCCAACCAGATCAACCTGGCCAAGCTCGGCCCGGCGCTGGCGGCCGGCTGCACGGTGGTGCTCAAGCCGGCCCCGGACACCCCGTGGACCGCCGCGGAACTCGGCCGGATCGTCGCCACCCAGACCGACATCCCGCCGGGCGTCGTCAACGTGCTCACCTCCGCCCGGGCCGCGGTCGGCGAGTTCCTGACCGGCGACCCGCGCGTGGACATGATCTCGTTCACCGGCTCGACCGCCACCGGGCGCGCGGTCATGGCCGCGGCCGCGCCCACGCTGAAGAAGGTGTTCCTCGAACTCGGCGGCAAGTCCGCGGCGGTGGTCCTCGACGACTACGACATCGCCACCGCGGCCGCCTTCACCGCGTTCTCCGTGTGCATCCACGCGGGCCAGGGCTGCGCGCTGACGACCAGGCTGATCGTTCCCCGCGACCGGTACGACGAGGCCGTCGCCGCCTGTGCACAGACGATGCATAACGCGGCGCCCGGCGACCCTGGCGACCCCGCCACGGTGTGCGGACCGGTGATCTCCGCGCGCCAGCGGGACCAGATCGAGGCATATCTGGCCTCGGCGGCGGCCTACGGCGGGCACTTCGCCTGCGGCGGCGGCCGGCCGGCCGGTTTCGAGGCCGGGTTCTGGATCGAGCCGACCGTGGTCGCGGGCCTGGACAACCAGGCGCGGGCCGCACGTGAGGAGATCTTCGGCCCGGTGCTCGCGGTGCTCGCGCACGACGGCGACGACCACGCGGTCGCGATCGCGAACGACTCGCCGTACGGGCTGTCCGGCGCGGTGTTCGGCGCCGACCTCGAGCGCGCCCGCGCGGTGGCGTCGCGCATCCGCACCGGCACCGTCGGCATCAACGGCGGGGTCTGGTACGCCCCGGACGTCCCGTTCGGCGGCTACAAGCAGTCCGGCATCGGCCGCGAGATGGGCGTGGCCGGCTTCGAGGAATACCTGGAGTTCAAGTCGATGGCCGAGCCAGCATGAACATGAACGTCAACCTCGCCGACCTGTGCGACGCGATCGCGGGCGCGCTGCCCGACCGGTGCGCGCTGGTCTGCGACGGCGAGCGGCGCAGCTACCCGGAGCTGATGGCCCGCAGCAACCAGGTGGCCCAGGTCCTGGCCCAGGCCGGCGTGGCGCCGGACGAGACCGTCGGCCTGTACCTGTTCAACTCGGTGGCCCACATCGAGGCGCTGCTCGGCTGCATGGTGGCCCGGGCCATCCCGGTCAACATCAACTACCGCTACACCGGCGCCGAACTCGCGCACCTGTTCGCCGGCGGCCGGCTCGCGGCGCTGATCGTGGACGCCGAGCACGTCGCGCTGGCCGCCGAGGTCGCCTCGTCGTGCCCGTCGCTGCGCACGGTGCTGGTCACCGGCACCGGCGAGGACTACTCCGGCTTGTTCGGCGCCGCGGTGTCGGTGGGCGGCTTCGAGAAAACCGTGGCGGCCGCGCCGGCGCAGCGGCCCGACAACGGGCGCAGCGGCGACGACAAGCTGATCATCTACACCGGCGGCACGACCGGGCTGCCCAAGGGCGTGCTGTGGCGGCACGAGGACTTCTTCTTCTCCGCGCTGGCCGGCGGCAACCACTACGGGCCACCGCGGCGCAGCGTGGCCGAGGTCCTGACCGCGGCGGCGGAATCGCCGCCGATCGGCTACATGATCACGGCCCCGATGATGCACGGCGCCGGGACCTACACCATGTTCTCCGCGTTCATGATCGGGGCCAAGGTCTTGCTCAGTGGCAGGTTCGACGCGGCGCAGACGCTGCGGCTGGTCGAGGCCGAGCAGGCGATGGTGCTGGCCGTGGTCGGAGACGCGATGGCCCGGCCGATCGCGGACGAACTGGCCGCCCATCCCGGGCGTTACGACCTGTCGTCGCTGATGGTCATCGGCTCCGGCGGCGCGCTGTTCTCGCAGGCCGTCAAGGAACAGTTGCTCAGCCTGCTGCCGAACCTGTTCATCACCGACCGGTTCGGCGCGTCCGAGACCGGCAGCGACGGACAGCTCGATCAGGGCGCGGACGGCCGGCCGCGGCTGGCGCACGCGGGCAACGTGCAGGTGCTGGACGACCAACTGCGCCCGGTCCCGCCGGGCGGGACCGGCCGGATCGCCAAGTCCAGGCACGTGCCGCTCGGGTACTTCGGCGACGAGCCCGCGACGCGCGCCACGTTCCCGGTCATCGAGGGCGTGCGGTTCGCGCTGCTCGGCGACCTGGCCCGGGTCGAGGACGACGGTTCGATCGTCGTGCTCGGCCGCGGCTCGACCTGCATCAACACCGGCGGCGAGAAGGTCTTCCCCGAGGAGGTCGAGCAGGCGCTCAAGGCGCACCCCGCGGTGCGGGACGCCGTGGTCGCCGGGGTGCCCGACGACCGGTTCGGCGAGCGCGTGGGGGCCGTGGTCGAACTGCGGGCCGGCCCGCCCTGCGCCGGCGAGAGCGAGGACGGGGGCGAGCGCAAAGGCGAGGGCGAGCACGTGCGCGCCGACGAGGACGCGCTGCGCCAGCACTGCCGCGCGGTGCTCGCCGGGTACAAGGTGCCCGCGCGGGTGGTGTTCGTGCCGCAGGTCGTCCGCTCGCCGAGCGGCAAAGCCGACTACCGCTGGGCCCGCGGCGTGCTGTCGCCGCCCGGCCTCCCCGGCGGCGCGTCCGCCCCGTGACCGCCACCTGAGCGGAGCTTCGCCCTAACCTCGGCTGCCGGTCTTTTCCATGATCCGGGTTGATGGCGTGCGCAAATGCGCGCGCGAGTAACCCAGATCATGGAAGACCCGCCACGCTGCGAGCAGGGCTCCGAACGGCGCTACCTCGTCGGTCATCTGTCCCGCCGGGTGCGCCTTGACTACCTCATGTTAAAGTGATATCAGATTTATGAGCGGGGGCAACACGGGGAAATAGTTGGGAGCAAAGACCATGAAGCATCTCGGTAACCGGCCCGTCGCGGCCGGCGTCGGACTGGTGCTCGCCGCGAGCCTGGCCGCGGCCGGCTGCGCCAGCCCGGGCAGTTCAGCCGGCCAGACCAAGGCCGCCGGCCAGACCAAGGCCGCCGGCCAGAGCGGGCCGGCCAGCCTGAGCAGCTTAACCAGACCGGCTGGCACGTGTACCCAGGCGGCGTCCGCGCCGGCCCTGGCCGGCGGCCTGTCGCGTCCCGGGCCCGCGCCGGGGTGGACGCTGCCGGGCGCCAATGTGCAGAACACGCGGGACGTGGCCAGCCCGATCAACAGCGCGAACGTCTCCCGGCTGGGCGTGGCGTGGACCGTACCGATCTCGTCGGCCTCCAGCGCGGCCGGCGCGGCCGGCGACTACGCGGCGACGCCGGTCGTCGTGCGCGGCGTGGTGTATACGCAGGACCTCGACTCCGACGTGATGGCGATCTCGCTGGCCACCGGCAAGGTGCTGTGGACCCACGACTACAACTCGCCGAACGGGGGCCCGGACGGCGTCAACGTGGTCGGCGGCACCGTGTACGCGGCGACGGACAGTGCCGCGGTCGCCCTTCAGGCGTCCACGGGCCGGCAACTGTGGAGCCGGACGCTGATCACCAGCGGCCAGCAGGGCATCGACATGGCCCCCGGCTACAACCGCGGCACCGTGTACGTGTCGACCGTGCCCGTCAACGTGCACAACTCCAACTACAACGGCGGCGGCAAGGCCGTTCTGTGGGCGCTGGACGCCAGGACCGGAGTGCCCAGGTGGAGCTGGGACGAGGTCCAGAACCTCTGGGGCAACCCGGCTATCAACTCCGGCGGCGGCCAGTGGGACCCGCCCTCGTTCGACCGGCAGGGCAACCTCTACATCGGCGTCTCGAACCCCGGCCCGCTGGGGGGCGCCCCCGGCTATCCGTGGGGCACCAGCCGGCCCGGGCCCGACCTGTACACCGACTCGGTCGTGAAGCTCAGCCCGCGCGGCAAGCTGCTGTGGTACTACCAGCTCACCCCGCACGATCTGTACGACTGGGACCTGCAGAACTCGCCGATGCTCACGACCGTGCACGGACGGCCGGTGGTCGTCGCCGGGGGCAAGGCCGGCATCATGATCGAGCTCAGCGCGCAGACCGGCAAGCTGCTGTGGAAGCGCCCGGTCGGCGAGCACGACGGCCACGACAACGACGACCTGCGCACCGAGTTCCTCACGCCGGCGCAGGCCTTCATGCTGCCGGCCCAGACGATGATCGCACCTGGCGGGTTCGGCGGCATCGAGTCCCAGCTGGCGACCGACGGCCGGGACGCGTTCGCCGCGGTCGTCGATTTCCCGTTCACCGAGCGGAACCAGTCCGGGCCGTACTTCCCGTCGCTGACGGCGTACGAAGAGGGCCTCGTGAACGCCACTGGGGAGATGGTCGCGGTCAGCCAGGCCACCGGCCGGGTCGAGTGGGACGTCAAGCTGCCGTCGGCTCCGTACGGCGGCGCCGCGACCGTGACCAACAACGTGGTCTTCAGCACGACCCTCAAGGGTTACCTGTACGCGTTCGACGCGGCCACGGGCGCGGTCCTGCTGAAGACGCCGCTGTCCGCGTGGTCGAACGCCCCGGTCGCCGTCGACGGTGACTACGTGATCGCCGGGGCGGGCCTGGTCGCGGCGTCGACGCAGCAGCCGCTGATCATCGCCTACAAGCTCGGGGCCAAGGGCACACTGCCCGACACCGTGTGCTCGTGACGCCGGGCTCGTAAGACGCCCCGGCGGCCGGCCGGACCCGGCTACCTCCCGGGTCCGGCCGCCGCCGCGAGCTGGAACGGGGCCACGGTGATCTGGTCGATGTTCGGGGCGGTGTCCGACCGGAGGTCCTGACCGATGCCCTGGCCCGAGTAGATGACGCCGATGGTGGTGCTGTCCCAGTTGTACTGCGGGTTGGCGATGAACTTGATCGTGTTGGTGCCGGCCCGGAGCGTGACCGGGATCGTGAGATCCCAGAACTGGTTCCAGTCGAACGTGTTGGCGAAGTTGACGTGGAAGGTGGGCGCTCCGTTGACGCTGATGTCGGCCGGGGCGGTCATCAGGTCCGGGTTGTAGTGGTTGGCCACCACCTGCTGGTTGTTGGCGAACCGGACGGTCATGCCGTAACGGCCGGCCGCCGGGGCGTGGACGGTGAAGGCCAGCGCGTTCGCGCCGCCGTCGCTGACGCCGGTGACGACGCCGCCGTTGGCCTGGCTGTAGCTGTTGTCGACGTGGGCGGTGCCGGTCATCGCGGCGTCCTCGGCCTGGTAGGTGGCGAGGTGGGGCCGCACGGCCGGACTCGTGGCGTCGACCGGGGTCACGGTCAGCTTGTCGAGCGTCACCGCACCGCCGGCGCCGGTGACCACGACCTTGTTGATGCCCGCGCTGAGGTACACCCGGTCGGTCTGGGTCGACCAGTTCCGCGCGCCGGCACCGGTCAGCCAGCCTTCGAGCGGCAACGCGTTGACCGAGGCACGGGCGGCTCCCGGGCCCTTGTCACGGAAGGCCAGATCCGAGTAGCCGTCGGTGGCGGCGTAGACCCAGAACGTCGCGCTCTGGCCGCGGCCCAGGTCAGCGGCCCCGGCGCCGGACTGGCCCTGCGCGCGGTAGTCCGCGCTGGCGCCGCCGCTCAGGTCGGCCTGCTCGGCCTCGTAGATCGCCGAATCCTGGACCGCGGGATCGTCGAGCTGAAGATCGATCTTGTTGATGATCGCGTCGCCGTTGGTCGCGTCGCCGTTCGCCCCGGTCGTCGACAGGCTGATCTGATGCGCGCCCGCCGTCAGGTGGACGGTGGTGTCGGCATGGTTCCAGATCACCCAGTTGTAGCCGGCCGGCAGCCACACCTCCTGCGGCGGGCCGCCGTCGACCCGCGCGAAGATGTTGGTCGGGCCGAACACGTCGGAGGCGGCCGCGTCGCTTCCGTCGAATACGGACAGGTTGTAGTTGCCGGTCTGCGGCACGTCCACGCTGAACGTGATGACCGTGCTCGAGCCCGTCCGCAGGCCGCCCACGTCCTGCTCGCCCGCGGTGGCGAAGCCGCCGAGGTTGCTGGGTGTGCCCTCGGTGTTGATGTTCCAGCCGGTGCCGGTCAGGGTGGCCTGCGCCGCCAGGTAGCTGTGCAGCCAGGTAGCGTCCGCCGGGGTCGCCGAGCCGGTACCGCCCGGGGCCAGGATGACCTCGTACGCGTCCATGGTGGGCGGTACGGCCGGGTTCGAGATGATCGTGGCGTTGCGCCCGTTGCCGGAGGAGTCGATCGCGGTGGCGCCGCCGGTCTCGTCGAACTTGTAGTCCGCGACGTTGCCGTCGCCCGGCTGCCCGCTCGCGAGGGTGGCGATCTGCGCGGCGCTCAGCGCGCTGCTGTAGATGTTGAAGTCGTCGACCTCCCCGTCCAGGTAGGGGTCGGCCGGGTACTGCGAATGGCCGATCCAGTCCTGGGTGGTGTCGCCGAGGTCGGCGGGCGTCAGGGTCATGTCGGGGTTCGTGCCGACCACCTGGCCGTTGACGTAGAGCGTCCCGGTGGTGCCCGACAGCGTCACCGCCACGTTCGACCAGGCATTGAGGGGCAGTTCACCGGTGCCGTTGATCTGCTGCTCGCCGCCCGCGCCGGTATTGGTGATCGCGAACCGGATCGGCCCGCCGCCCGCGTTCAGGGTCAGGAACATGTAGTCGTTGGTCCCGGTGCCGAAGTCGAACACCCGTGACCAGGCGGTGTTCGCCGAGGGATTGACCCAGGCCGAGACCGTGAAGTCGCCGAGGCCTTGGGCGATGCCGGACGGCAGGCTGACGTACTCGTTGTTGCCGCACAGGGACACCGCGTTGCCGATCTTGCCCGGCACCCGCGGCCCGGTCGCGTCGCACGACGCGGCGTTGCCGCCGGCCCCGTCGCCCTGGGTGCCGTCGGTGACCGGCAGCGTGATCGAGCCGCCGGAGCTCACCGGCACGTCCCCGTCGAAGGTCCGGGTCGGCTGCGCCGCCGCGCCGGTCATGCCGCTCCACCGGTCCTGCAGGACCGTGGCGTGCACCGAGCGGCCGAACGTGGCCGGGTCGATGTGCGTGACCGTCACGCCCTCCGGGCCGGCCGCCCCGCCGCCGAGGATGATGCGCGCCTGCCGTTTGGCCGGGTCGAGCGTGGCCAGGCCCTGCAGCGTGTCGTCGGTGTTGCCCTGCGGCGCGGTCACCGCGACCGTGTGGCCCGTCATCGAGGAGTACCAGTTGTACAGCCACCACTGGGCGTTGGGGATGTTCTGCTGCGCGACCGAGTCGCCCAGGGAGCCGTTGATGTTCCAGTACGCGAGGTCCCCGTCGACCTTCTCCGTCTCGAGCGCGGAGAGCCACGCGACCATCTGCCCGGGGCTGGTGAGCTGGTACCTGGCCGCGTACTCGTCCAGGTTGATCGGCAGGTGACGGGTCATCCCGACCGTGGTCTCCAGCGCCCGGTAGGCCGCCACGTCGGTGCGCACGGTCGAGGCGACCGCCAGTTCGTGCCAGGTCATCACGTCCGGCAGGCACTTGTTCGCCATGCAGAACTGCAGGAACGAGCCGAGCGCGGCCGGGTAGAAGCCGCTCAGGTTGGGCCCGGCGATCCGGGCCTGCGGCCACAGGCCCTTGATGAAGTCGTAGGTCTGCAGCCACTCGGCCTCGAACGCCGCGAGCGTGGTGGCGTTCGTGGTCAGCCCGGCGAACCAGTTGCCGTCTGGCTCGTTGTAGGGCACCAGGACGATGCGGTTCTTGTAGGCCGAGTGGATGACCTGGTCGACCTCGGTCTTCATGTAGCCCTGGTACTGGGCGTAGGTCGTGCGCTCGTACGGGAAGTCGCGGTAGACGTCGGTCATGTAGATGTAGATGTTCTGGCCGCCGCTGGCCAGGAACGGCTTGGCGATCTCGAGCGCGTCCGACCCCGGGTGCTGCTGTCCGTCCTGCGCCTTGGTGTCCGTGGTCTGCAGGCCCATGCCAGAGATCAGGTTGTTGCTCGGCACGCCCGAGTCGTAGATCCCGTAGAGGCTCCCCGATGCCCCGCCGTCGAACTTGCCGGTGCTGGACCCCAGGTCCACCGTGACATCGTGCGGGGTGGCGGGGGCGGGAGAGTCTGCGGGGGCGGACGCGCCAGCGGGGGCGGCGGCCGACGCGCTGGCCGCCGGGGCGGCCTGGCCCGCGAGGAGCCCCGCCGCCAGGGCCACGGCCGCGAGACCGGCTAGCTGCTGCTTCATGTGCTGCCTCGCTCTCAGACCGCCGGGAACCGCCGGGAACCGCCCGGCGCCGCCACCACTGCCGAGGAATAGGTTTTCCCGGAACGTAGGCTCACCCCGTATGAACCGTCAAGACCCCCCTCACCTGGTCTTTTATCCCGTCAATCGAGATCGGCGCAGCTCAGCGCGGGTATGAGGGCCGCCGCGTTCAGCCAAAAAGTGAAGCGCTTCCCCATCAAGATGGCCCGTCTAGCACGGAACTTGCGAAGAAGCGCTTCTCCCGGCCCGGGTCAGAGAGGCGCGCTTCGCACCCGGCCAGCCGATGATCATGGTGATGAATGTGGATATAAGGCGCATGGATGTGCCCCGCGCTCACATTCATAAGCCTGCTGGACGCTTCGCGCCCGCCGCCGGGTGGGCACGCGTCGCGGGCGGCGCGGGGGGCGAGGAACGAGCGCCGGAGCGAGGAGGAAGGAGGGGCAGTGAAGGGGGAATGGGGCGGTGAGCGGGGGCTACGACCGGCAAGACCAGGACGGTCGGGGTGATCATCGCCGACAGCATGTCGTACCGGTTCGCCGTGCCCGTGATGCTCGGGGCCGAAGCCGCGCTCAGCGAGATCGACCTTTCCGTGATCGCCTGTGACGCCCGCGGCGACCGGGCCCGGAGCCTGGAACTCGCCCGGATGCTGGCCGCGCGCAAGGTCGACGGGATGCTGCTGGTCGGTGACAACAACGCGGTCACCGCGTCGGTGACCCGCCACGTCGACGTGCCGGTCGTGTACGTCTACGGCGAGTCGAGCGACCCCGAAGACGTCGTGCACATGCCGAACGACTCCGACGGCATCGGCCTGGCCGCCGGGCATCTCGTCGCGGCCGGGCGGCGCGCCCTGGCTCACCTGACCGGCCCGCGCCGGGCCGACAACTGGCCGGTCTTCGCGCTGGAGTCCGAGCCGCAACTGACCACGGTGGACATGAATCTCGAGGCGCTGGGCGCGGCGGCCGCCCGGGAACTATTCATGATCATCGACGGTGAGGCGCGACCCGGCGGAGTCCGCTGGCACGACTGTGACCTGGTAATTCGCGGTTCGGCCTGGCCCGGCCAGGGCCACCGCGGCCGCCGCGGCCTGAGGCAACGCGGACGGTAACGCGGAACTGGGCTGGCCCGGCCTGGACCGGTCCCCGCGCCTCGGGCGCGGTACGTGCAGTGCCCGTCGCACCCGCTGGCGGCCCAGGTGCGTCAGCGCGCGGGCGAGAGTCCTGGCGTCGGGTTCGGGGGGCCGGCTCTCCGTAGCGGGCGGGCGGTCCACCCCGCCCGCGGTGAACGCGCCCAGGATGGCCTGGGCGGCGGCCTCGGCCGGGATCAGCGAGCCGGCCAACCCGGCCAGCGCCGCTTCCTGCGATGGGTCGGTTTCCTGCGACGCGTCGCCCGGGGGCGGGCACAGCGCCGAGATGTCGCCGATGACGTGCACGCCGAGCGCCGAGATGTTCGCCACCATTTCGGCACCGATCTCGGTGGCCCGCTTGAGCGCCCACGCGGGCGTGACGATCCCCGGCTCACCGGGCGCCGGGGTGCGCGACTTCAGGCGCTTGACCGCGCCGTTCCGCACGAACGTGGCGTAGTTCCCGGACGGCCATTCCTGCCGGCTGAATTCCTCGTTGATCATCCGCGCGATCTCGGCCTCGGCGAACGTGAGGGACCGGTTGACCGCGCCGCTCTCGGGGACCAGCACCCCGCCGGGCAGGCCGAGCATCGACTCGAACGTGCCCAGCAGCATCCGCGGGTCCGACTTGTCCACCACGATCACCGTGAGGTTCTCGGCGCCGACCACGTTCGCCCAGCGCTCGATGAGCCGGTCGTGCCGGTGGCGGACCCAGAAGCCGGGCGTCGGGGTGTCCGGCGGATCGCTGAGGACTCCCTCGAGCCACTCCAGGTAACCGAAGCAGTAACCGTTCTGCATGTACTGCTGCCACTGCGAGGGCAAGATTTTCGTGAGCGGGCGCAGCGTCACCACCACGTGCGCCATCGGGCCGCCCATGTCCTCGACGATGCGCGGTATTACCTCGTCTTCGGCTCCGGCGAAGAACTCGCTGCTCACCACCACGCGCTGGCTGCCCGCCTCGCGCACCTTGCCGACCAGCCACTCCCAGTTGGCCATGGTGTGGAGCGGTTCGCCGACCAGCGCCGGCTGGCCGGTGACCGCGAGGATGGCCCGCAGCGGCTGGCGGCCCGTGCCCGGATAGACCACGCCCTCGTCGGCCAGGCGCTCACGAGCCAGGTGGAAGGCACCCTGGATCGCGGTCGTGCCAGTCTTGTGCGGGCCAATGTGCAGCAGACGGACACCGGCCTGCAGTGGCAGGTAACCCGTATCCATGCTTGCCCTGACTCCTCGCCGCGTGCCCTGACCAGAACGCCGGTAAAGGGAGAGTAATCGAAAGGCAACTCGGGCGCATGAGTTCTGCTTTATTTACGGCAACTGCTCAGGGAGGCCGCCGCTGATCTGCGTGTTAGCCGCGGCAGGCCGCCTCGGCCCGGGCCGCGCCAGGCTCAGCTCGTGACGATCAGCCCACGACGTATGACGATCCGTAACGCGGCGGCCCGCCGCCCTGGCCTCGCGAGCCCCGCTCTGGCCGCGAGGGCGACGGCCGCCGCGGGGAGGAGAATCCCGGCGCATTCGGCCTGCGTTCGGGTGAATCCCGGATAGGTCCCGGCCGGGAACCTGTCGGCTATCGGGTCAGCCTGCCTCGGGCGTCTTCGCGACCCAGGTCGGGCCGACGACGAGGCCGTGCCGCCCGCGAGCGCGAACGTCTCGCTGCCGGGCGGTGCGCTCACCGACGGCACCGGGATCCCGAAGTCCCCGAACGTCATCGTGACCTGCCGCACCATTTCCGGGCTGGCCGATTGCTGGTCCCGGGACGTGGCCGACATCCTGGTGTCCAGCCGCCGGACCCGCCCCTGCTGGTCGACGTCGACCGTGCCGCTGATGCGCTGGACGACGTGCGGGGCGCTGCCCGAGGTTCGCGGTGGCGGAGATCGCGTACCGCGTGCCGGTCCAGCCCGGCCCGGACACCGGGCCGGGTCGAACTTCCCGCTGACGGTGCCCTGGACCGGGGCCGGCCCTCCGGGCGCCGCCACCACTGAGGCCGTCGAGGTGACCCGGTAACTCTGCGCCGCCGTGCGGGCGGCGGCCAGCGTCACCTGGGCGAGCGCCGAGGGCGCCTGGCTCATCAGCAGCGCGGCCGGTGCGGCGGCCAGGATCACCGCCGCGCCCTTCACGAGGGGTTCACCTGCTGTCACGCTGCGAAACGTGCATCTCGTTGACCGCGCGGC
>DATAVV010000274.1:0-3279 GCA_036267555.1 Streptosporangiaceae bacterium
ATGTAGCCCGCGTGCGTCAGGAAGCTCTCCATGGTCCTCCGTTGTACAGCATGCGAGTGAGTGAAATGTGCCATCCGCCGCAGCCGGACCGGCCGCGCGCCGCCCGCCCCGCCGGCCCGCGCCCGGATGCGGCCCGGCGCACCCGCCATTCCGCACGTTAAGTAAGTCAATAAAAAAGAAGAACTCGAATCATTATCTATAACGATAGCAGCGGCGTTCTCTTTCCGCCCCGGCCGGGTCGGCGCGCCGGGCGCCCCCAAGGCCTGTCACCCGCCGCTCGCGCGTCCACACCAGCCACATCCAAGCGTAAAGGCACGAAAATCATGACATGCCGAATAAAGAGATGTGATGATTATTCATGACCCCCGCAAAGCGCCACTGAGCTGCGAGGTCAGCTGTTGACACGGTACTGAATAGTTGTTTAACTGGTGGAGTCGCTGACCGCGCCGTACCGGAAACTTCGGGCGTGGACCAGCATTTACCCCGGGGTGGAAGGTGCGTAACATCTTTCTCAGGGTTCGGTGAACCCATCTCACTGGACGAGTTATCCTAGAACTCGTTGGTTGCGGCTAGTTCCGCAGTCAGCCTGATTTAGTAATTAGCGGGATTCCCGGCATGAAACCAGGTTGCTCGAGACCACTCGGCGCCCTGGACCAAGGTCCGTCACAGCACTTGGTGCCGCACGTCCCAAGTACACGGGAAGTGGCATTAGCCCCCCGAACTGCCCCCCTTGACGGCCCGCGACCCCGATCAACGACGCTCATGAGGCTGGCATGTTCGACAAAACCAACGCGAAATCTGACTGGCTCTGGATGACCGGGCCCGAGGCCGAGGACGCCGACCAGAGTCGGCGCGTTCCTCGCGCCCGGCCCGGGGCCAAGACGCTGCCGTCCGCCGGCGGCGAGCGCCACGAGGCGCTGTCATCCGCCGAAAGCGAGCATGCGGCCGTGGTCGCACTGCGCACGCTCCGGGAGCTTTGCCACGACCTGACCGCGCCCGCGACGTCGATCAAGCGGCTGACCCGGGTGGCCGCGGCCGAGACCGACCCCGGGCCGTACATGCGGGCCCGGCTGCGGCAGATCTCCGAAGAAGCCAGCCGGATCGGGGACATCTGCGGTTACTTCCTCGATCAGCCCAGCGGCGAGGGCCCGGCCGACCTGGACGTGCTCACCGCGGATACTGCCGACAGCACGCGCTGGCGGTACCCGGGCGTGATCGACGTGGCCGCCGACACCGTGGCCGTGGCCGCACATCCCGTGGTGGTCGTGCGGATCCTGACCAACCTGATCGACAGCGCCTGCCGCGCGGCCGGGCCCGGCGGGCACGTGCTGCTGACCGTGCAGCGGCACGAGGGCCGGGCCACGCTGGTCGTGGCCGACTCCGGCCGTGGCCTCGAATTCGGCTCGCCCGCTCCCACGTCGCTCGGCCTGGACATCGTGGCGGCGATGGTGCGACGCAGCGGCGGAGACCTCTGGATGGGCCCCAGCGACCTGGGCGGCATGGCCGTGACCGTCACCCTTCCCCGCGCCGGCCCGGGTGCCGCCGACGGGGCGGACACAGCGCGGCACCTGCCCCCGAGGGAGGTGGCCGGATGAGGATCGTCATCTGCGATGGCCACCGGGTCTTCGCCGACGCGCTCGCCTCCCTGCTGCGATCGGTGGGTCACGAGGTCATGGGCAGCGCGGTCGACCTCGAAGGGGCGACCGAGATCCTGCGCCGCGAGCCGGCCGACGCGTGCGTGGTTGACCTGCGGCCGCTCCGCTCGGCCTCCAGGCCGGACATCGGCCACGCGGTGCGTTCCGTCCCCGGCACGGCGTTCGTCGCGCTGAGCGCGACGGCCGACGCGGCCACGCTGCGCCACGCATGGGCGGCCGGGGTGTGCGGCGCGGCCCTCAAGGCCGACGACTTCGGCGAGTTTCTGCGGGTCGTGACCGAGTCGGTGGCCAGCCTGGCCGCCGATTCCGGTGCCGAGGCGCCGGTCGTCCTGTCGAAGTGCGCCCGCGCCTCGCTGCGCCGCGGCAGCGGCCTGGCCGGGGGGCAGGCCCAGTTCCTGACCGAGCGCGAATGGGAGGCGCTCGGGCGCCTGGTGCGCGGCGAGAGCACCGCGGCCATGGCCAAGGCCATGGGCGTGGGCGTCTCCACGGCCCGCACGCACATCGACGCGGTGCTGAGCAAACTGGGAGCGCACTCCCGGCTCCAGGCCGTGGCCTACGCGGTCAGGGAAGGGCTCGTGGACTCCAGCGGCTGGCAGCGCGAGCGGAGCGCGGTTGGCGCATGAGACCAATCAGGCTGCTCATCGTCGACGATCACCGGGTCTTCGCCGAAGGCCTGGAGTCGGTGTTCCGCGGCGATCCCGACTTCGAGCCGCTGCCCGCGGTCACCGATCCCGACCAGGTGGCCGGGGCGGTCAGCGTCACGCGACCCGACGCCGTGATCATGGACGTGCAGCTCGGCGAGGCCAGCGGCATCGAGCTGACCGCGAAGATCACAGCCGAGCTCGATCCGCCCAAGGTGGTCGTGCTGACCGGCTACTCCGACGCGGCCACGGCGATCGGCGCCATCCAGGCCGGCGCGCTGGGCTTCGTGTCCAAGGAAGGTCCGGCCGAGCACATCGTCACCGCGGTCAGGGCGGCCGTGCTCGGCGGGACCTGGTTCCCCGCCGACGTGCTCGGCATGGTGCTCTCCGGCCTGCAGGGCCCGCTCGGCGAGCCCATGAGCCGACCGCTGAGCCAGCTCACCGAGAGCGAGCGCGAGGTGCTGAAGCTGATGGTCAGCGGGCTGGACCGCAAGGGCATCGCGGCCCGGTTGTTCCGGTCGCCCGACACGGTCAAGTCGCATACCCGCAACATCGCGGCCAAGCTCGGCACCCAGACCTCGGCCGAGACGGTGGCCATCGCCCTCAACGCGGGCGTGCGGCCCGAGTGAATACGGCTAGGAAGCCTGCCAGTTGTGCGGGTCCGGGGCCCCGAGCGGAGCGGCCGCGCTCGCCGCGGGCACGGCCGAGGGGCTGACGAACGTGCTGCCGGCGGGCCCGGCCTTGACCGCCATGCCCAGCGCGCTGCCCTGCACGTACTTGGCCCAGGGCAGGAACCACTGGGTCCAGCCGTTGTCCCAGGTGCCCGCCTTCGGGCTGCCGCTGACCGTCACCGGGTCGCCCGGCACCTCCATCTTGTAGTAGGCCTCCGCGTCGGCGGGCGGCATGTTCACGCAGCCGTGGCTGACGTTCGTGAAGCCCTGCTCGCCCACCGACCAGAACGCGTCGTGCAGGTAGTCGCCGGA
>DATAVV010000275.1:0-4655 GCA_036267555.1 Streptosporangiaceae bacterium
CGCGCTCCGGCTGTGGGCCACCAAGGGCCGCATCGGGACCGACCTGCGGTACAACGAGAAGGACATCAGGACCGGCCGCAAGTTCGCGGTCAAGCTCTGGAACGTCGGGCGGTTCCTGTCCCTGAACCTCGGCGACCTCGATGTGTCCGCGGCGCCTCCGCCGCCGGGGGAGCGGGACATCGTGGACCGGTGGCTGCTCTCGCACCTGGCCGGCGCCGTGGCCGAGGCCACGGCGGCGTTCGAGGGCCACGACTACGCGCAGGCCCACCAGGTTGCCTCGCAGCTGTTCTGGTCGGTCTACTGCGACCGCTACCTGGAGATGATCAAGGACCGGGTGGGGCAGGACGGGAACAGCGCGCGGTGGACCCTGTGGGAGTCGTTCCGGGTGCTGCTCGGCCTGTTCGCCCCGTTCGCCCCGTTCGTCACGGAGGCCATGTACCAGCAGTTCTACCGTTCGCACGAGGAGGCGGCCTCGCTGCACCTGACCCGCTGGCCCGCCGCGGACGAGCGGTGGTGCGGCGATCGCCCGGCGGTGGAGGCGGTGGACCAGCTCACGGTGATCCTGGACGCCACCCGGGTCCTGCGCAGTGCCCAGCGGCTGGGCAACTCGGCCCGGCTGAGCCAGCTGACCGTGCAGGCGCACGACGACGCGGCCCGGTCGCTGCTGGATCAGATCGCCGAGCCGCTCCGGATCGCCGCCCGCGCCGAGACCGTAGTCCGCGGCACCGCCAGCCACCCCAGCGGCATCGCCGGGATCACCGTCGGGATCGCCGTCTAGGCCGGCCCCCCGGCACGCGCATCGGCCTAGGTCAATGGTCGCGGAGTCGGCCGGGCTTATGGCCGATCCGGGCGCGGTTACCGCCTCGTAGGGTCTGGCTATGGCTTTCACCACCGCCGAAGAGACATACCTGGCTGGTCAGCAACGCGGACGGCTGGCGACGGTCGCGGTCGACGGCACCCCGCAGAACAAGCCCGTCGGCTTCAGCCTCAATGCCGACCTCGGCACGATCGACATCTACGGCTTCGGGATGGAATCGTCGGCGAAGTTCCGCAATATCGGCCTCCGGCCGGATGTGTCCTTCGTGGTGGACGACGCGGTGGGTGAGGGAGCCTCCGGTATGCGCTTCCTGGAGATCAGGGGCCGGGCGGAGGCGGCGTCGCTGGCCGAGCCGCCGGACGAGCACATGAGCACCAGCTTCATCCGCATCTACCCGCGCCGGATCGTGGCCTACAACATCGATCATGACCGGCCGGGTTTCTATGCACGAAACATCGCGCACGAGGCCGGCCGGTGACGGCGCGGAGTGCGGTCGTCCTGGGCCCCGGCGGCCCGGTGGGTACGGCGTGGCTGGCGGGGCTGGCGGCGGGGCTGCGCCGTGAGGGGGTGGACCTAGGCGCGGCCGACCTGATCGTGGGTACGTCGGCGGGCGCGATCGTGGGGGCGATCGTGGCCGGCGGGGGAGATCTCGACCGGCTCGCCACGCTGCCCCCGCCGACCGATCCGGGTGGCGGTGTACGGACCGATCCGGAGAGTCTCGCGGCCGTGTTCGCGACGCTCGGTGACGCCGAGACCGGCGAGGCGGTGATCTGGGACCGCCATGGCACCGCGTCGCTGCCTGAGGCCGTGGCCGCCAGCACCGCCTTCCCGGGGACCGCTCCGCCGATCACCATCGGCGGTCGCCGTTACATCGACGGTGCGCTCAGGGCCGGAATCAACCTCGATCTGGCGAGTGACGCCGGCGTGCTGATCGTCGCTGAGCCGATGGCGCAGGTGTCCGGTCCGGACGGTGCCGCGGCAGGCGAGAGGGTGGTCGTCCGGCTGGTCCCGGACGCCGGGGCGATCGAGGCGTTCGGTAAGGACATCACCGAGCGCACCAGGTGGGCACCCGCATATCAGGCTGGTGTCAGGCAGGCTCCCGAGGCCGCCGGCCGTATCAGGGAGTACTGGGTGGACCCACCCTAGGGCCGGACCCCGGCTGCATCGATGGCGCCCTGGCCGGCGGCCACGAGGCCGGCCTGGCCGGGCTGGCACAATGGCCAAGATGCGGACGATTGCGCTCGAAGAGCACTTCCTCGCCCCTGGCCTCGCCCCGCCGCCCGGTTCGGGCCCGCTGGGCATGTGGGGCCCGGAGATCGGCGAGCAGTTGCGCGACCTCGGCCAGGCGCGGCTGGCGAGCATGGACGCCAGCGGCATCGACCTGCAGGTCATCTCGCACGTGGCCCCGGCCGCCCAGGGGCTGGCCGGCGCGGAAGGCGTCGCCCGCGCCCGGGAGGCCAACGACCGGCTGGCCGCGGCGGTCGCGGCGCACCCGGACCGGCTCGGCGGCTTCGCGACGCTGCCGACCGCTGACCCGGTGGCCGCCGCCGGCGAGCTGGAACGCGCCGTGACGGAACTCGGCCTGGCCGGCGCCATGATCAACAGCACGCTGGGGTCCGACGGCGCCTTCCTCGACGAGCCCCGGTTCGACCCGCTGCTCGAGCGGTTCGAGCGGCTGGACGCGCCGCTCTACCTGCATCCCGCCCCGCCGTCGGCCGCGCTTCACGAGGCGCTCTACCGCGGCCTCCCGCCCGCCATCGCGGGGCGCCTGGCCACCGGGGCGTGGGGCTGGCACGCCGAAGCCGGGCTGCACGTGCTGCGCATGATCGCCACCGGCGTGTTCGACCGCCACCCGGGACTGCGGATGATCATCGGGCACTGCGGCGAGATGGTGCCGTTCATGCTGGACCGGATCGACGCGATGCTGGGTCCGGCCATGGCGGCGCCGCCCGGCCTGGCGCTGAAGCCGTCCGAGTACTTCCTGCGGAACATCTGGGTGACCACCAGCGGCATGTTCAGCCTGCCGCCGGTGCTGTGCACCGTGCAGGTACTCGGGGTGGACCGGGTGCTGTTCAGCGTCGACTACCCGTTCGGCGGCAACGCGGCGGGCCGGGCCCTGCTCGACGCGCTTCCGCTGGCCCCGGCGGACAAGGCGAAGATCGCCGGCGGCAACGCCGAGCGGCTGCTGCGCCTGACACGTGCGTCGGCCGGGGCGCCGTGATTTACGTCACGTTGATGTTGTGAAAAAATTTGCATGGACCTCACTATTTACGGCACAATGATGTTGTGAAATACATCGGAGCAGCTGACGCCCCTGTCCGGGGCGCCGTGAGTGCTGCTCCGGCGGGTCCTGCACCGGCGAGCAGTGCCCCCACCCGGGGGCAGGTCGCGCGGCTGATCCTCGAGCTCGGGCCGTCTACCGCGGCCACGCTCGGCGGACGGCTCGGGCTCACGCCCGCCGCCATCCGCCGCCACCTGGACAACCTCCTGGCCGAGGGCCTCATCGAGACCAGGACGGCCCGGGCCTACGGGAACCGGGGCCGGGGCCGCCCAGCCAAGGTCTTCGTTATCACCGACGCGGGCCGCAGCGCCTTCGAGCACGCCTACGACGACCTGGCCAGCAGCGCGCTGCGGTTCCTGGCCGAGACGGCGGGCCCGGAGGCGATCAGCGAGTTCGCCCGCAGGCAGGTGTCCGACCTGGAGCGCAGGTACGCTCCCGCGGTCGCCCGGGGGGAACTGGCCAGCCGGGTCCAGGCGCTGGCCGAGGCGCTGTCCGCCGACGGCTACGCCGCGTCGGCGGGCCCCGCGCCCGCGATCGGGCCCGGCGGAAGCAGCGGCCCCGCGGTCAGCGGAGCACAGCTCTGCCAGCACCACTGCCCGGTCGCGCACGTGGCGGCCGAGTTCCCGCAGCTGTGCGAGGCCGAGACCGAGGCTTTCGGCCGGCTGCTGGGCACGCCGGTGCAGCGGCTCGCTACGATCGCGCACGGCGACGGCATCTGCACCACGCACGTCACCAGTGTCGGGAAGGCCATCCCTGCCGACGCTGTTGCAGTACCCGTAACCAGTGAGACACCCCAGGGTCCGGAGGGCTCTTGATATGACAACCACCACCACGCAGGAGCAGCTTGAAGGGCTCGGCACGTACAAGTTCGGCTGGGCCGACTCGGACGTAGCAGGAGCCTCCGCGCGCCGCGGCCTGTCCGAAGAGGTGGTCCGTGACATCTCGGCGCGGAAGAACGAGCCGCAGTGGATGCTCGACCTGCGGCTCAGGGGACTGAAGTACTTCGGCCGCAAGCCGATGCCCCACTGGGGCGCCGACCTGACCGGCATCCACTTCGACAACATCAAGTACTTCGTCCGCTCCACCGAGAAGCAGGCGGCGAACTGGGACGAGCTGCCCGCCGACATCAAGAGCACCTACGACCGGCTCGGCATCCCCGAGGCGGAGAAGCAGCGCCTCATCGCCGGCGTCGCCGCCCAGTACGAGTCCGAGGTCGTCTACCACAAGATCAGGGAAGACCTCGCGGAGAAGGGCGTCATCTTCCTCGACACCGACACCGCGCTGAAGGAGCACCCGGACCTGTTCCGTGAGTACTTCGGCACGGTGATCCCGGTCGGCGACAACAAGTTCGCCTCGCTGAACTCCGCGGTGTGGTCCGGCGGCTCGTTCATCTACGTGCCGAAGAACGTCAAGGTCGAGATCCCGCTGCAGGCCTACTTCCGGATCAACACCGAGAACATGGGCCAGTTCGAGCGGACCCTGATCATCGTCGACGAAGGTGCCTACGTGCACTACGTCGAAGGCTGCACCGCGCCGATCTACAAGTCCGACTCGCTG
>DATAVV010000276.1:0-3154 GCA_036267555.1 Streptosporangiaceae bacterium
TGGGGCCGCTCGCGACCGTCGACATGGGCGGGCTGGAGACCATGGAACGGGCCTCCGACGCGATGACGCACAACTACGGGGAGCGGTTCCGCCCGCCGCAGATCCTGCGCACCCTGGTCAACGCCGGGCACTACGGGCGCAAGACGGGCCGGGGGTTCAGCGACTACGGCCCGGCCGAGTAACGGCGGGCGCCCCGATGGGCAGCGTGGACACCTGGACCGGGTACTGGGGGCGCCTTCGTCCGGCGCGCCCGGCCATAGCGGTGGGTGCGCGCATCCTTACCTGGGGATCGCTGGCCGACCGGAGCAGCCGGCTGGCGGCCGGGCTGGCCGCGGAGGGGGCCGGCCGCGGCCACCGGATCGGCGTGCTGCCGGACGACCCGGCCGCCGTCATCGAGGTCATCGCGGCGTGCGCCCGGCTCGGGGCCGTGGCGGTGCCGCTGGACCCCGCGAGCGACCCGGGCCGGCTCCGCGCGATGGTCGCCGGGGCCGGGCTCTGGGCCCTGATGACCGACCTCGAACTCGGGAACGTATCGGCCCCGGCGATGAGCGATGCGGGCGAGGCCGCGATGGACGAGCCGCTGCTGATGCTCCACACCCGCGGTACCACTACCGGCGTGCCGCGGGCCGCCACGCTCACGCACGGCAACGTGGAGGCCGTCGCGGTCGCGGCGATAGCCGCCGACGGGCTCGTCCCGCCGGACTGCGTCGGGATCGCCATTCCCCCGACGGCGCCGACCGGGCTAGCGGCGGTCCTGGGCGCGCTGCACGCCGGGGCCCTGATCCGGTTCGGTGACCTGGAAGAGCTACTCGGCGACGATGACCAGCCGCGCCCTACGGTGCTCGTCACCACGTGCGAGCAGCTCGAGCGTCCGGGAATGACCGCGCGGCTGGCCGAGGTCAGCGATCCGCCGGTGCGGGGCGGGCTGCGGCTGGTGAAGGCGCCCGGTCCCGTGCGCGAGGCGCTGCGCCGGGAGTGCCGGTCGCGCGCCATCCCGTTCGGTGAAATTTTTGGCCTGGCCGAGAGCGGAGGCCTGATCCTCCAGCAGTCCCGGTTCCGGGAGCCCGCGGACGGGCTGGTGCCGGTGCTCGGGCAGCAGGCCCGGGTGGTCGACGCCACGGGCGCCACCGCCCCCGCCGGGCAGCCCGGGGAACTGGTCCTGGCCGGCTCCGCGGTCGCCGGCGACGGATGGCTGCATACGGGCGACCTGGCCGTCGAGGGCCGGGACGGGAGCCTGACGATCCTGGGGAGGCAGCAGTGAGCGAGGGTCTGCGCGTCGAGCGGGATGGCGCCGTCACCACCGTGGTGCTCGACCGGCCCGGGCGGCTGAACGCGCTGAGCTATGACCTCATCCGGAGCCTGGCCCGGACCCTGGAGGAACTGCGCGGCGACCCGGCGCAGCGGGTCGTCCTGCTGACCGGCGCCGGGCGGGCCTTCAGCGCGGGCACCGACCTGAAGGAGCAGGCCGCGGGCGAGAAATGGACCGAACGAGCGGGGCACACCCAGGAGCGTTACGCCATGCAGCAGGCCGTGGCCGACCTGGTCGTGGGGCTGCGCCGGATCCCGCAGCCGGTGATCGCGGTGGTGGCCGGGGTCGCGGCCGGCGGCGGCCTGTCGCTCGCCTGCGCGGCCGACATCCGCATCGCCGAGCCCGCCGCCACGTTCATCGCCTCGTTCGTCCGGATCGGCGTCTCCGGCGGCGACCTGGGCAGCTCCTATTTCCTGCCGCGCATCGTCGGCTGGGACCGGGCCGCCGAACTGCTGTACACCGGCCGCACCGTCGACGCCGACGAGGCGATGCGGATCGGGCTCGTCACCCGGCTGGTCCCGGCGGGCGAGGGCCTGGCCACGGCCCGGTCGCTGGCCGCCGAGATGCTCGCCGTCGCGCCGATGTCCACCCGGATGACCAAGTCGCTGCTGAACCTGTCGCGGGACGGCGCCACGCTCGAGCAGATGATCGAGTACGAGAACCGGACCCAGATCCTGCTGACGCAGACGGAAGACTTCGCCGAGGGTGTCAGCGCGTTCGCCGAGCGCCGTCCGGCGCGGTTCGAGGACCGATGAGCAGCCACGCCGGGCACGGGATCAGCGAGTGGCTCTCGTTCTGGGCGCGTTATGCGCCGGGGCGTCCCGCGCTGATCTTCCGCGACCGGACCATCACCTGGGCGGAGTTCGAGGACCGGGCCGCCCGGCTGGCGGGCGGGCTGCGGGCGGCGGGGATCCGCGACGGTGACCGGGTCGGCTACCTGTCGCGCAACAACCCGGAGTTCTACGAGGTGATGATGGCGTGCGCCCGTATCGGCGCGGTCTTCGTCCCGTTCAACATCCGGCTCTCGGCCGGCGAGATCAGCTACATGGCGCAGGACGCCGGGCTGTCCCTGCTCATCTGCGAGACGTTCTTCGGTGACCGGCTGCCGGAGGCGGCCGGCGCGGTTTACTTCCTGGACCCGCCGGGCGGCGAGCGGTCGTATGAGGACCTGCAGGGCGTCCCGGTGCGGACCGCCGGCGGCGTCACCGCGGAGCACACGCTCGCGCTGGCCTACACCAGCGGGACGACGGGGCGGCCGAAGGCGGCCATGATCACGCACGCGAACGCGGCCGCGACCTCGATCGCCGTCATCAACGCGGATGGCATCGGGCCGTCCGACCGGGTAATACAGCCCGCTCCGCTGGCCTTCGCCGGCTCCATGCTGGCGATCTCCATGCCCATCCTGCACGCGGGCGCCAGCATGGTGATCGAGCGCGACGTCACCCCGGAGCGGCTGCTCGGCCTGGTCGACCACGGCGGCGTCACCATGCTGAAGCTGGTGCCGGTGTTCTACCAGATGATGGCGGCCAGCCCGGCGTTCGGGGACTGCGACCTGTCCGGCCTGCGCACGGCCACGTTCGGCGGCGCGCCCGCCCCGCTGGAACTGCTGCGCGTCTACCAGGACCGAGGCGTGGGGCTCAGCAGCGCCTACGGGCTGACCGAGGGGTGCGGGTACAACCTGGGGCTGCCGGGCGAGGAGGCGTCCGACTGGATCGGCTGGGCCGGCCTGCCGCTGCCGTTCCAGCGCTGCCGGGTGGTGGACGACGACGGCCGCGCGCTGCCGCCCGGTGAGATCGGCGAGCTTGTCATCGCGGGCCCGTGCGTGATGCGGGGGTACTGGGGGGA
>DATAVV010000277.1:0-44953 GCA_036267555.1 Streptosporangiaceae bacterium
GGAGCGTGCCGCTGGTGCTGCCGGTGGCCCAGTCGTGGCAGTCGTTCGACCCGGACGGGCATCTCAAGGACGAGGCGGTCGCCACCCAGTTGCGCAAGCTCGGCGCCGAGGTGGTCCGCGCCGCCCGGCAGTTCCAGGCCAGCGGCACGTGCGACTACGCCGAGGGCACCGTAGCCCCATGATCCGTTTTTGCGGACCCAAGCTGCGCTATGCACGGAAAAGTGTCCGCAAAAAAGATCACTCGTTACGCGTGGGACGGAAGATGGGTGCGGGGTTCGGAGGGGTGGGGCGGAAGGTTCGTTCGGGGCCTGGCGCGGGCCAGCCGGGCGATGGATGCCTCCTGGGCGGTTAGCAGGCCCGGACAACGACCGCGGCTTCCCGGTCCCGGACGGGCTCATCAGGTCTGTCATGTGCTCCACATCAGTGAGCATGACCGGGAAAATCCGGCCAGCCAGTGGAGTGCCGGCCTGGGGAACTAACGGGGGATAGCCCCCGGCGGTTCAGCGCTCTTGGCCGGAGAAGATCTCCAGGAAGAACAGGAACACGTTCAGCACATCGAGGAAGATCGACGCGGCCAGCAGCGGCGCGGAGTTGACGTCGGTGTTGGTGCGCAGCCGCTGGAAGTCGAACATGGTGAACCCGGCGAAGATCACCAGGCCGAGCACCGAGTAGACCAGCCCGCTGCCCGGGATATTGATGAAGATCGCCACGATGCCGAACACGATCAGGGCCACCAGGGCCCAGAAGCACACCCGGGCGAGCGGAGCCAGGTCCCGCCGGGTGGCGTAGCCCGCAGCGCCGAAGCCGGCGATGAACAGCGCGGTCGCCCCGCCCGCCTCCCACAGGGCACGGGGGTCCATGCTCCCGTAGTAGGAGATGGTCGGCGCCACGGCCAGCCCGATCAGCAGGCCGAACGCGGCGAGCAGCCCGGTGGTCAGCGGCACGGACCGCTTCGCGGCGAACCGCATGCCGAAAAGCGCGGCGATCGCGGCGATGAACGCGACGATGCCCACCCCGCCGGTCAGGTCACGGCCCAGCCAGGCTCCGGCCGCGAACAGCGCGGCGGTGAAGGCGACGTACCCCATGGTCTGCGAGAACAGCGTGTGCGCCTGGCTGCGGTCGGTCGTCCCCATCTGCTGGTAGGTAAGGGGCTGAGTCATGTGGAGCTCCTTTTCGCCTCGGCTGGCTGGGTCAGCGGGCCTGCGCTGGAACAGCTGCGTCATAGGGCTGCTCTTAGCATGACCGGAGCGCGACCGTGGATGCCAGTGCTAACTCTTGCGCACTGCGGGACGAGCCGGGGGCCGCCCTGGGAGGAGGAACCCGTGTCCAGTGCCGTCAAGTCATCGGCACCGTCATCGGGGCCGGGGTGTTCACGATGCCGGCGGTGCTCGCAGGCGCGTGCACCATCTCGCTCGTCGTGCTCGCGGTGATCGCCATGCTGCGCAAGCATGGCATCGAGGTGATCGACGTGCCCGGCAGCGAACTCGGCCGCGGCCGCGGCGGTCCCCGCTGCATGACCTGCCCGATCGAGCGCGATCCGGCCTGGCAACGCGACCGGAGCCGAGTAAGGAGCACCCGATGGACCTGCACGGGCGGAGCCTGCTGAAGGAGACCGACCTCAGCGCCGAAGAGTTCCTCTTCCTCGTCGAGGAGGCCCGACGGCTGCGGGCCGAAAAGCGCCAGGGAGTGACCGGGCGGCGGCTCGCGGGCCGCAACATCGCCCTGATCTTCGAGAAGACCTCCACGCGGACCCGGTCCGCGTTCGAGGTCGCCGCCCACGACGAGGGCGGGCACGTCACCTACCTCGGCCCGGGAGAATCCCAGCTCGGCCACAAGGAGTCGGTGCAGGACACCGCCCGGGTGCTCGGCCGCATGTTCGACGGCATCGAATACCGCGGATTCGCCCAGGAGTCCATCGAGATCCTCGGCGAGTTCGCCGGGGTGCCGGTCTGGAACGGGCTCACCGACACCTGGCACCCGACCCAGATGCTGGCCGACATCTTGACCATGACCGACCACTCGGACAAGCCGCTGGCGGAGGTGTCCTTCTGCTACCTGGGGGATGGCCGGAACAACACCGCGAACTCGCTGCTGGTGACCGGGGCCACGCTCGGCATGGACGCGCGCATCTGCGCCCCGGCGGCGCTGCAGCCGTCGGCGGAGGTGCGTGGCATCGCGGCGGGCCTGGCGTCCGGATCCGGCGCCAGGCTCCTGGTGACCGAGAACGTCAACGCGGGCGTGGCCGGGGTGGACTTCCTCTACACCGACGTGTGGCTGTCTCTGGGCGAGCCGGAGGACCAGTGGGACTCCCGGATCGACCAGCTTCTCCCTTACCAGGTGAACTCCGCCGTGCTGAAAGCTACCGGCGACCCGGCGGTCAAGTTCCTGCACTGCCTGCCCGCGCTGCACAACCGCGACACCGAAATCGGCCAGCGGATCTACGCCAAACGCGGGCTTGATGCCCTCGAAGTCACCGACGAGGTCTTCGCGTCACCCGCCTCGGTGGTATTCGGCCAGGCGGAGAACCGGATGCACACGATCAAGGCCCTCATGATCGCCACGATCGGCTTGGCGGTCTGAGCGATCCCAGACCCAGGGCATGCAGGACAAGGGCTCCATCCCGGTCGTTTCCGCCGCCCCGCAGCGCGGGTCCGCACCCGCGCTGCGGATCCATCTCGGCAACGAGGGACACCACGACGTCGTCTACACGCTCACGCCGAACGACTACGAGGGCCGGCATCAGACCGTGACCATCCGCTCCGGGGGCTCATGGGCAGTCGCCTGGCCGACGGACGCCGACGTCTACTACGACGTCATCATCACCGCCAACTCGGCCGGCGGCTTCAAGCGCCGCTACGCCGGCCGGATCGCCTGACCGCTACGGGGCCCCGCGCGGGACCGCTACGGGGTCCCGCGCGCGGGCTGGAGCAGGCCGCGTTCCAGCACGACCGGCATGAACAGCTCGCGGTAGCCGTGCTCGTCGAACAGCACGGTGACCTGGTCGCCGTCGTACCGCTGCACCGTGCCCTCGCCCCAGCGCTCGCTCACGACGCGTGCGCCCACAGCGAACGGGACCTCAGCGGCCGCGGTCTCGGTGTGCCCCAGATCGTTGTCGCAGTTCCCGCAGGGGCCGCGGTAGTCCTGCCCGAAGTAGGTCAGCAGGAACGAACGACGGCAGCCGGTGTGCTCGGCGTAGTGGCGCATCATCGCCAGTCGGGTGCGCTCCACCTCGTCCTCGCCTTCCGTCTGCGCCTCCGAGGCTTCCACCGCTGCCGCGACGGTCATCGTCGCGGTCCAGCGGACCTGGCCGTCCGCCTGCCAGGCCGCCGCGCCGAGATCGGCCAGCCGGGCCAGCCCGGCCGTCTGCTGCCGCGTGCCGGGCCCGGTCCCCTGCCCGGCCGCGAGCGCGGCCGCGGTCCGCGCGACGGCCTCGCCCCAGACCCCTCTCGGGACGAGGTGGCGCGCCATCTCGAAATCCTCATAGCGGTACAGCAGCCGCACCTGCGAGGGCTGGCTGTCGCGGCCGGCGCGCCCGATCTCCTGGTAGTACGCATCCAGCGACGGCGGGGGGTCGGCGTGCAGCACCCAGCGGACGTCCGGCTTGTCGATCCCCATGCCGAACGCGACCGTGGCCGCGATGATGCGGGCCGAGCCGTCCAGGAACGCCGTCATCGCCTGGTGCCGCACGCGCCCGGACAGCCCGCCGTGATACAGCGTCACCCGCTCCCCGGCCGACGCGAGCGCATCGTGAGCCGCCTGCGCGCTGGCATGCGTCGCCGCGTAGACAATCCCCGGGCCAGCGAACTCCCGCGCCGCGCGGGCCAGTTCGCGCTCCTTGTCGGGAACGGTGCTTACGTGGCGAGCCGAGAGATGGAGGTACGGCCGGTCGAAGTCCCCGATCACCACCACCGGATCGCGCAGGCCGAGCCGCCGGATGATCTCCTGCCGCACCGGAGGCGCGGCGGTCGCGGTCAGGGCCAGCCGGACCGGCGCTCCGAGCGCCTCGGCCTGCGCGCCGAGCAGCAGGTAATCGGGACGGAAGTCGTGGCCCCACTGGCTGATCAGGTGCGCTTCATCCACGGCGAACAGCCCGGGTCCCGCCCGCCGCAGCGTGTCGCGGGTCTCCTGGTTGGCCAGTTGCTCCGGCGCGAGGAACACGAACGTGTCCGGATCGCACGAGGCCAGCAGCGCCGCCGCCCGCGCGCCAGCCGCCTGCTGCGAGTTCACCAGGATCGCCCGCAGCCCAGCCGCCCGCAGGTGGGCCAGCTGATCATCTTGCAGCGCGATCAGCGGCGACACAACGACCACCGGCCCGGGCCGCAGCAGGCCCGCCAGCTCGTAGATCGCCGACTTCCCGCCCCCGGTCGGCAGCACAGCCAGCACGTCACGGCCACCGGCCAGCGCCTCCACCGCGCCCCGCTGCCCGGGACGAAGCTGGTGGAAGCCCAGCCGCTCCCGCGCCAGCTCCTCGATCACGCTAGCCAGCGTACGGCTCGAAAGGCCGCCCCGGACGTCGCCGGCCGCCCTCGTGCCGCGGAGGGCGGGGCACGCCGGGTCGTGGCGACCGCGTTCGGACGGCAAGACACCGCCGTCATGACGAGCCGCCGGCACCGGCTATGGTCAGCCGGGATAAGGTGCTGGACGCTGAAACCGAATGCTAGGAGCATCAACCATGGCTACATACCGGATGGTCTACGGAGAAGAAGGCCAGGCAGTCGAGGAGACGTACGAGAACATCGACGACGTCGAGCGTGAGGACGGCTGGGTCGTCCTGTTCCGCGGCCAGGACGCGATCCTCAGGGTGCAGGAAATCCATGTGCAGTCGCTAGAGCGACTTGCCACGTGACGAGCTGGTCCTGACCCCCGTTGCCCTAGGTCATGGCGGCTAGCGATATCTCCGTGCCGGGCACTCTGCCCACGGTCATCGGCGTGCGCGGGGCCCGGCACAACAACCTGCGGGATATCGACGTGGACGTGCCGCTGTGGCGGACGGTCGCCGTTGTCGGCGTGTCCGGATCGGGCAAGACCTCGCTGGCGATGGGCACGCTGTACGCCGAGGGCCTGCAGCGGTTCCTGGAGGGCCTGAGCACCTACAGCCGCCGGCGGCTGACCCAGGTCCAGCGGCCTGACGTGGACCGGATCGACCACCTCCCGCCCGCGCTCGCGCTGCGGCAGCGGCCGCCGGTACCGGGGCCGCGCAGCACGGTGGGCACGATGTCGGAAGTGCTCAACGTGCTGCGGCTGATGGTGTCGCGGCTGGGCTCGCACCTGTGCCCGAACGGCCACCGCGTCGAGCCGTCGATCGCGACGCTCACCGAGGAGATCGTCTGCCCGGTGTGCGGCGCACGGTTCGAGCACCCGAGCGCCGAATCCTTCGCGTTCAACTCCTACGGCGCCTGCCCGGCCTGCCACGGCCTGGGCGTGCGGTCCGAGGTCGACGTCGCCACCCTGGTTCCCGACCCGGGCAAGACCATCGAGGAAGGCGCGGTGCTGCCGTGGAATTCCGGGGGGCGGCGGCTGTCGATGTATGCCGCGGGCGAGCAAGGGGTCAGGCTCGACGTCCCGTACCGGTCGCTGACCGACCGGGAGCGCGAGATCGTGCTGCACGGTGAACCGGTCCAGCGGCAGGTGACGCTGCACTCGGGCCGCAGCGGACGCAGCGTGCAACTGTCGGTCAACTACGACAACGCCGTTGCCGCTGTCGAGCGGTCGCTGCGCAGCGACAACGAGCGCACCCGCCGCCTGGTGCAGCGATTCCTCATCACCCGCGTCTGCTCGGTGTGCCACGGCACCCGCCTGCGGCCCGAGGCGCTAACCTCCCAGCTCGGCGGGCGCAACATTGCCGAGATCAGCGCGCTGCGCCTGGGTGAATTGCACGGGTTCACGGCCGGCCTGCCCGCGGGGCTGCCCGCCGAACTCAGCCGGATGACCACCGGCCTGCTCGCCGAACTGAACGGCGCGCTCACGCCGTTGCTCGATGTCGGGCTCAGCTACCTGACCCTCGACCGGCCCGGCGCCTCGCTGTCGACGGGGGAGCGGCAGCGGATCGAGCTCACCTCGACGCTGCGCGCCAGCACGACGGGCATGCTCTACGTGCTTGACGAGCCGTCAGTCGGGCTGCACCCGATCAACGTCGCCGGGCTGCGCAAGACGATCGCCGCCCTGGCCGCGAACGGGAACTCCGTGATCGTGGTCGAGCACGAGCGGGAACTCATCCGCTCCGCGGACTGGGTGATCGAACTCGGTCCCTGGGCTGGTGCCAACGGCGGCACGGTGATCGCCGAGGGCACGCCAGGCGAGCTGGAAACCGACCCTCACTCGATCATGGGCCCGTTCCTGGCCGGCGCCCCCGCGGTGCCGCCTGACCACCCGGAGCGGGCCGCGCCCGGCGGCCAGATCGAGATTGAGATCGGCGACCTGTACAACCTGCACAACGTGGCGGCCTCCTTCCCCCTGCACCGCCTCACCGCGCTCGCCGGGCCGTCCGGGGCAGGGAAGACCGCACTCGTCCTGGACAGCCTCATCCCCGCCGCCCGGGCACTGCTGAGCGGGTCGGCACTGCCCGGGCACGTCCGCCGCCTCGAGCTCGGCGACATCCGCCAGGTTGTCCAGATCGACGCCTCGCCGATCGGCCAGAACACGCGGTCGACCCCCGCGACCTACTGCGGGGCGTTCGACCACATCCGCCGCGTGTTCGCCGATTCCGGGTACGCCAAGCGGCGGCACTGGAAACCCGGCCACTTCTCGTTCAACACCCGCGACGGTCAGTGCCCCGCCTGCCTCGGGCTTGGCCACATTGACCTTGACGTCCAGTACCTGCCCGACATTGCCGTCCAGTGCCCGACCTGTCATGGCGCGCGATTCAACGACGCCACCCTGGCCGTCCGCGTTGACGGCCTGACCATAGCCGACGTGCTCGGCTTGAGCGTGGACGACGCCCTGGAGCGGTTCGCTGACCGGGCCCAGGTCACCGCGGCGCTGCGGCCCGTCAGCGAGGTCGGCCTGGGTTACCTGCGGCTCGGCGAGCCCACGCCGTCGCTGTCCGGCGGCGAGTCGCAGCGCCTGCGGATCGCTTCCCGGCTGCGCAGCAGCCAGCGAGGCGCGCTGTACGTCTTCGACGAGCCATCCACCGGCCTGCACCCGCTCGACGTGGCCACCCTGGCCGGCGTGTTCGACCGGCTGCTGGACGCCGGAGCCACGATCATCGTCATCGACCACGACCTCGACCTGCTCGCCGCGGCCGACCACCTCATCGACATGGGCCCGGGCGGCGGCCCGGACGGCGGGCACATCCTCGCCGCCGGCACGCCCGAAGACGTCGCGCGAGACCCGGGCAGCGCCACCGGCCCGTGGCTGGCCGAGCACCTGAGTCCGGGCGCTGGTCAGCCACCCGTAGCGGGTCCAGGCAGTGCCGAATTAGCGACAAAAGGTTACGACCCCGGATAAGATCGCCCGCCTGTGACGGCAGCGCGTGGCCGCGGCCGATGCGGCGCAGGCACCGGTCATGACCAGCCTGCGCGGCAGCCGGGCGACGAGGGTGACCCAGCTTCGTCTTCTCGACGCCGTCGTGGCCACGGTGTCACCGGCGGAGGGCAGGGCGCTGGCCGCCAGCCCGGGCATTGCCGAGGTCGTGCCTAACGCGGTATTCCGGGCGCCCCCGCTGCCCCCGGCCCAGTCTGGCCCGGCGGCGGCATCCTCGGCCGCTCCTGACCCAGGGCGACTGGGACATCGATCCGCAGCGGACCGGCCCGTTCGGGTTCGGTGGTCCGCGGCGTCTTGTACCTGGACGACTCCAGCGCCGCGAGCAACGAGGCCCGAGCCCGTCCGGCGACCAGCTAGCGGCTATTCCCTACGCGTACCGGGTCGGCTCGTAGACTCACGCGACGGCTCGCAGGCGGGCGGCGAGTTGCTCCGCGCGCTCCTGGATGCGCGCGGGGTCGCCGCGGGTCAGGTTGCCGCCGATGCCCACGGCCACGGCGCCCGCCTCAAGCCAGTGCGGTGCGTTTTCCGTGGTGACGCCCCCGGTGGGCACGAATGGGACGTGCGGCATGGCGGTCGCGACGGAGCGCATGAAGTCCAGGCCCAGCGCGCCGGCCGGAAAGAGCTTGACCATGTCGGCGCCGAGTTCCATGGCCAGGTTCGTCTCGGTCGCGGTGCAGGCACCTGGCAACACGGCCAGGCCGTAGCGGTGACCTGTTCGCAAGACCTCATCGGCCACGACGGGCGACACCAGGAACTGGGCGCCGGCGGTTACCGCCGCGAACGCGGCGGCCGCGTCGAGCACGGTGCCCGCGCCCACGACCGCGTCCGGGCACTCCGAGCGCAAGGCGGATATCGCGGACGACGCACCGGGAGTGGTGTAGGCGACCTCGACAATCGTGAGTCCGCCGGCGACCAGCGCCCTGCCTGCGGCCGTCGCCTCGGCGGCGCTGCCGGCCCGCACGATGCCGATGCAGCGCGCATCGGCGATAGCGTCGCACGTCGTCCACCGTCGCATGGCTGTCACCGGTTCGCCTCAAGGTTGTTCGCCCGCCGCTCGTCCATCTCCCGCCGGTACGGCAGGCCCTCGATATCCCCGCAGACCTGAATGCTCAGGCCGGCCGCGAGGTTGCCCTCGTCGACACACTCCGGCAAGTCCGCGCCGCGCAGCCATGCGCACAGGAAGGCGGCGTCGAACGCATCGCCTGCGCCGATAGGGTCCGCCGGATGCACGGCGAGCGCCCGGCCGTGATAGCTCTGACCGCCGCCGAATCCAAGGGCCCCGTCAGCGCCCAGCTTCACGGCCACCGTCGTGACGCCGTGATCCGCGAGCCACTGGCCTGCCGCGGCAGGTGTCTCCTGACCGGTCAGCAGGGTCGCCTCCGCGTGCCCGAGCAGCACGATCTGCGCACTCTCGATCAGCGGCAGCAGCGCGCGCCGCGCCGCGGCCATGTCAGGCCACAGGCGGCGGCGCAGGTTCGGGTCAAAGGACACGACGACGCCCGCCTCGGCGGCGATCCGCACGGCTTCGGCGGTCGCCGCGCGCGCGGTCGGGCTCAGCGCCGGGGTTATGCCGGTGACGTGCAGCACCCGCGCCGAGATGAGGTAATCCCGGTCGAGGTCCGAAGGGCTTAGCCGGCTGCCGGCCGACCCGAGCCGCGCGTACACGACGTCGATGCGGCGCTCGGCGTGCGTGTCCCGGACCAGCAGGCCCGTGGGCGCGGCATCGTCGACGATGGCCCGGCTCACGTCGACGTCCTCGGCCCGCAGGGTGCCGAGTATGCCCAGGCCCAGCGGGTCGTCACCCACGCGGCCGAACCACCCGGCACTGCAGCCGAGACGGCACAGCCCGATCGCGAGGTTCGATTCCGCGCCTGCTATCGACCTGCTGAAGCGGTGCGCGATGCGCAGCGGCTCAGCAGGATCGGCGCGGAACAGCGCCATGGACTCGCCGAACGTGACCACGTCAGGCACTGCTAACCGCCAGTGGGTTGATGCCGGCGACCGCGCCAGTAGGAACCAAGAGTCCACACGCTAACCGCGCCACGCTCAGCCCGTCAACGACCCGGCGACCGCAGCGGTCCCGCCGGGCGCCCCACCCTCCGAACCCCGCACCCATCTTCCGTCCCACGCGTAACGGATCATGGCGCTGCGGCCCGATCTGGCGCCTGCGTCACGCTTCGCCGTAGAGATCCTCAAGGCTGATGAGATCTACGCCGCCGGGCCGGGCGCGCTTCAGGTCGTCGCTGAAGCCGGCCGCGGAGAAGCAGGCGAGACGGGTTCTGGACGTGTCGAATTTCTGGCTTCCCGCCAGCAGGTCGCGGATTCGGCGCAAGCGCTCGACGTGCCCCATCCCCATCTGCTGGTTCCACTTCGCTTCGCCGATGGCCAGGAGCGGGGGCCGCGCGCCATCCGCGTGGCCGAGGACAGCGAGGTCGATTTGACGCAGGGTCTTGTTCTGCGGGTCGTTGACGGTGCCGGCAGCAACCTGGGCGGGCCGGCCGCCGAATCTGTCGCCGGCGAAGTAGAGCGCCCACTCCCGGCAGACACGCTCGAAATGCGGGCCCAGGATGCTGCTCGCGAACCGGTGCTGACTACGCTCCCACACCTGGCCGGTGCTCGTACCGCGCATGAGCTGCGGCCAGAACGGCCGCATGATCGCGTGGTAGAACGCCAGCAGCGGTTCGTTGATGCGGAAGTCGGTCCGGTTAGCGCGGAACGCATCGTTCTCGCGCACGATGAGGCCCGCGTCTTCGAGGACGGTCAGGGGATGCGACAGTTCGTTGCTCTTCCTGCCCACGTGGCCGGCGATGCCGCCGCGGCCGGTGTTACCTGCTGCGATGGCCGCCAGTACGGAGTGGTAAAGCGCGGGGTCCCGCAGTTCGGGCTCCTCGGCCAGCAGATAGCGGGCCTCGAGGAACATCGGGCTTCCTGGCGAAAGGATGGCCCGGGCAACCCAGGCATCGAAGTCGGCTAGGTCGCGTGGCGTGTCGAACCTGATCATCTCGGTGCGGTAGGCGAGCGTTCCGCCGACTACGGCGTGGACGAGGAAGGCTAGCCGCGGATCCTGAAATCCCCAGAACTGAGCCGCCAGGCGGTAGTCCAGTGTCTGGATGGTCAGATCGAGCGAGGGCCGCCCGCGCAGCGGGGCGTTGCCGGACAGCAGCTTGCCCATGAACGACAGCGCGGATCCGCATAGCAGCAGGCGGGTGCGGGATTCTGACCTCGCGGCGCGGCGCGGTGCGTACGCAGCCTGGATCATTGACGGCAACGCCGGGCTGACACGCGCGAGGTAGGGGAACTCGTCGATCACTACCGGGACTTCGCGGTCGCGGCCCAGGCGCAGCAGGATCTCGATCACGGTCGGCCAGTCCGCGGGCGCGATCGGGGCTACCGGGCTGAGATAGCGCGTCAGCGCCGTACCTATCAGCGAAAGGGACTCCGCCTCGGTGGCCTCCTGCGCCGAGAAGTAAAACCCGCCGGCCTGCTGGCAGGCCGCTTCCAGCAGGAAGCTCTTTCCCTGCCTGCGCCGCCCGGACACCACTCCCAGCGTGGCACCGGCCCGGGCGTCCTCGATGAAGCCCGTCAACTGGGACCATTCCAGGTCCCGGTCGAACATGTCTGCCGGCTTGAGCATGCATGTGGTCCGCATCTATGAGAAGTACAGTTATCATAAGTGTACTTCTTCTTATCTCGTGATCATTGAGCCTGGCCGGCCGGCCCCGCTGCCGCGATCATGGATACGGGGAACTCATGGCCGCCGGGGCGGTGGCCTGTCAGAGGGAAGGAGCAGGCAATGCCTGGAATCGTCGTGGGCGTAGATGGCTCACCTAACTCCGAACGCTCACTCAACTGGGCGATGAGCCAGGCAGCGGCTCTGCATGCCCCGCTGACCGTCATCGCGGTGCACGAGGTCCCGAAGAGCTACTGGGGCGGCATCCCCGTGATCGGTCCGGCGGACCGGGCACTGCTAGAAAAACTGCAGCAGGGCGCGGAGGAGATGACGCAAAAGGCCGCCGACCGGCTGGGCGATGCCAAGCCAGCTTCGGTGAACGTCCACGCCGTGAACGGCTTTGTGGTCAAGGAACTGGTCGATGCTTCGCAAGACGCCGACATGGTAGTTCTCGGGTCACGCGGCGAGAGCGGTTTTGCCCGGCTGCTGATGGGCTCGGTAGGCACCGAGGTCATCCAGCACTCGGCGTGCGCAGTCGTGATCGTCCCGCACGAGCGGTGACCGGGCCCCGGTGCCGCGCGCTGCGTGAACGGCGGGCCGGCTGATGCCGGTCGGCCAGGAGCGCCGCGGCCGCGTACTCGTCATCACCATCGACCGCGAGGAGAAGCGGAACGCGCTGAACGCCGAGGTCACCGCGGGCCTGGATGCCGCGCTGAACGAACTGGAGGATGACGCGGAGCTGTGGTGCGGCATCCTGACCGGCGGCAGCCGGTTCTTCTCCGCCGGAGCCGACCTCGCGTCCGGACCCGGCGAGCCGACCGAGCGCGGCGGCATCGCCGGCCTGATTCAGCGAGACCGGGTCAAACCGCTGATCGCCGCCGTCGAGGGATTCGCGCTCGGCGGCGGAATGGAGCTGGTGCTGTGCTGCGATCTCGTCGTGGCGGCGGCCGATGCGCGATTCGGCCTGCCGGAAGTCAAGCGCGGGCTGATGCCGGACTTCGGCGGCGCCTTCCGGGTCGTCCGGGCCCTGCCGCCGAACATCGCCAGGGAGCTGCTGCTGACCGGTGACGACCTCACCGCGCAGCGGGCCGCCGCCCTCGGGTTCGTCAACAGGGTGACGGCTCCCGGCGCGGCGCTGCATGGAGCGCTCGCCCTGGCCGAGCGGGTCTGCGGTAACGCGCCGCTGGCGGTCCGGGCGGCACTGGGAACCAGCGCTCAGGTCGCGCGCGGCGACGAGACTGAGCTATGGGCCTACAGCAACGCCAGGCACGCCGAACTGCTCGCCAGCGAGGATGTCACCGAGGGCATCGCCGCTTTCTTCGCCAAGCGCGCGCCTGCCTGGAAAGGCCAGTAGACGCACCAGCCGGGCCGGTGGCAGGCGCGGCCGGCGGCGCTCAGCCAAGGAGAACCGACAATGGGTACTAACCAGCGCGCGCAGATCACGATGTCGCCGGATGAGGTGGCGGAGTTCCTGCGGCGCAGCCGGACCGCGACGGTGGCGTCGATCGGGCCCGGCGGGCTGCCGCACCTGGTGGCCATGTGGTACGGCGTCATCGCAGACGCCGTCTACATCGAGACCAAGGCCAAGTCGCAGAAGGCCGTGAACCTGCGCCGGGATCCCCGGATGGTGTTCATGGTGGAGGCGGGCACCAGCTACGACACCCTCCGCGGCGTCTCGGTGGAAGGGAACGCCGTCATCATCGAGGAGTCCGACGGCCAGGAGTACTGGGACGCGGCCATCAGCGTCTACGAGCGCTACACCGGCCCTTACAGCGAGGACGCGCGCCCGATCGTGGAATTCATGATGAACAAGCGCGTCGTGGTCAAGCTGGTGGCCGACCGCGTCCGGTCCTGGGATCACCGCAAGCTCGGCCTGGATCCGATCGGCACGAGCGGATCCACCGCGGGCTTCATCGGCACCGAGTAGCACCCGGCGCGGGATCAGCGGCCCGCGCCCGGCGCCATCCGGCCTGACTTGCTCTCTCCTTGATCAGCGGAGCGGGGTGACACGGTACAGGGCCACGCCTTCGGCGGGGACTGTCGCGCTGATGTTTCCGGCCGGCCTTGCGGCCTGGGGTGCCGACGAGCGCGATCCTTGACGCGTCGATCGAGTCGTGGTCGACCTTGATGACCTGAGCGTTCGTCAGCAGGCGGGAATCCCGCTTGGTGAGACCGGTGCTGGTGCCGTAGGCGTTGGTCACTGCACTGCTCAGGTCGGTGCCGAGGATGAGTGGCGCCGAGCCCAGCGACCACAGGCTGAGCTGGGATTCCGAAGCGGCGAGCGACATTCCCGAGTCCGCGCTGCCGTCACCGACCTCGATCGAGTCGTAGTCGTTGAAGCCGCCCGCATCATGGCCAGCGCTCGAAGGTCGTCGGCGTGATCACGGCTCCGGGTCCCGGCAGCAGCACTTCGCCGGCCATTTCCACGCCGAACAGGCCCCGCCAGGTCGGGACCAGGCGGAGCGACTCACCGCGTGCCGCGCCCAGGGCGGCTTTTCATGATCTGGGCGGATGCGATATGCGCGCGTGATCAACCCAGATCGTGGTTACGAGCGTGAGATCCGGCAGTCGTCGGCTATTGGAGTCCGGAGCGGACGGACGTGATGCGCTGGGTGTTGAAGCCGAGCCAGTGCATCCGGCCCACGTAGCGCGCGTGCTCAACCTTGATGCAGCGGTCCATGATCACGGTCACACCGCCTTCCTCGGCGATCCGCGCGCCTTCGGCATTGATCACGCCGAACTGGCACCAGAGGGTGCCGGCGCCGATCGCCACGGCGTCCCGGGCGATCTGCGGCAGTGCATCCGGCGCGCGGAAGACGTTCACGACGTCCACCGGCTCGGGCACGTCCAGCAGGCTCGCATAGCACTTCTGCCCGAGGATCTCCGTCTCACGGGGATTGACGGGGATCACGTGGTAGCCGTGCCGCTTGAGGTAGTAGCCGACGAAGTAGCTGGCCCGCAGTTCGTTGGCCGACAGGCCCACGATCGCGATCGTCTTGGCGGAGTGCAGCACGCGCTGGATCGTGAACGGGTCCTGGTACCGCGCGAGATCGGTCATGCTGTGCCCCCGCCCCTCATGCCCTCGCCGCCTTCTTGCCCGCGGTCGCGGCGACGAGCGCGAAACCCTGTTGCAGATCCCAGATCAGGTCCTCGACGGACTCGGTGCCGACCGACAGCCGCACCGTGCCCGGCCCGACGCCGGCCGCCCGCAGCTCCTCGTCGCCTAGCTGGCGGTGCGTTGTGCTGGCGGGGTGGATGACCAGGCTCTTCGCGTCGCCGACGTTCGCGAGGTGAGACCAGAGCGTCATGCCCCGGATGAGGTCCTGGCCGCCGTCCCGGCCGCCGGCGCAGTCGAACGAGAACACCGAGCCGGCGCCGCCCGGCAGGTACTTATCCACCAGCGGCCGGTACCTGCTCGACGGCAGGCCGGGGTAGGTCACGTTCGAAGCCAGCTCGTGGGACTCGAGGAACGCCGCGACCGCCATCGCGTTATCAACGTGGCGCTCCATCCGCAGCGACAGCGTCTCGAGCCCCTGCAGGAACAGGAAGGCGTTGAACGGCGAGAGGGCCGCGCCCAGGTCGCGGAGGGTCTCGGCCCGGAGTTTCATCAGGTAGCCGTACGTCCCGAACGTCTCGTGGAACTGCAGGCCGTGGTAGGCCGGCGACGGATCCGCGACCACCGGGAACCGCCCGTTGGACCAGTTGAACGTGCCGGACTCGACGACGACGCCGCCGATGCTCGTGCCGTGGCCGCCGAGGAACTTGGTCGCGGAGTGGATCACGATGTCGGCGCCCCACTCGATCGGGCGGCACAGGTACGGCGTCGCGAACGTGCTGTCCACGATTAGCGGCAGCTCGCGGGAGTGCGCGATGTCCGCCAGGGTCTCGATGTCCAGCACGTTCCCGGCCGGGTTGCCGATCGTCTCGCCGAAGAACGCCTTCGTGTTCGGGCGGACCGCGTTGCGCCACGCGTCCGTATCGTCGGGATCGACCCAGGTCAGCTCCACGTTCATCTTGCGCAGAACGTGCTTGAACTGGTTCACCGTGCCGCCGTAGAGCGCCGAGGACGAGACGACGTGGTCGCCCGGCTCCAGCAGCGTGAACAGCGCGGCCGCCTGGGCGGCGAGCCCGCTGGCGAACGCCACCGCGCCCGCGCCGCCCTCGAGGTTCGCCACCCGCTCCTCGAACACCGCGACGGTCGGGTTCATGATGCGCGAGTACGTGTTTCCGTACTCCTGGAGGTTGAAGTAGGCCGCCGCCGACTCCGGGTCCTCGAACACGTAGCTGGATGTCTGGAAGATCGGCACCGCGCGCGCGCCCGTGTTCGGGTCGGGCCGCTGGCCGGCGTGCAACTGCCGCGTTTCGAATCCGAACTCGTGTGCTTCCTCGCCACGGAAGCCGTTGTCGGTCACGAGGGTCCCTTCCTCGATGTCGTCTGTCACTCGCTGGTCCCGGTTTCGGCCAGGCTGGGCTGGCCCAGGAACTTGCGGATGATGGGCGTCTGCCGTGCTTCCTCGAGCAGGAAGCAGTCGTGGCCGTACGGCGCCTCGATCACGTGGCACTCGACCGGCTTGCCGAGCGCGGCCAGCGCGTCGGCGATCTGATTCGACGCGGACGGCGGGTACAGCCAGTCGGAACTGAACGCGATCAGCAGCGCCCGCGCCCGGACGGCTTCGAGCGCCTGCGCGAGCGAGCCGCTGCCGTGCTGCCGCGCCAGGTCGAAATACGTCAGCGCGCGCGACGTGTAGAGATAGGTGTTGGCGTCGAAGCGCTTGACGAACGAGTCGGCCTGGTGCCGCAGGTAGCTCTCGACCTGGAACTCCGGCTCGGTGATCGTGTACCGGATGTCGTCGGCGAACTGGAGCCGCCGTCCGAACTTGTCGCTCAGCGCCAGCGCGGACAGGTACGTGACGTGGCCGACCATCCGCGCCACGCCCATGCCGGCGTCGGGCGCGCGGCCCGTGCCGTAGTAGCGGCCGCCCTGCCAGGCCGGGTCGCGCATGATCGCGTCACGCGCGATCGAGTTCCAGGCCACGCCCTGCGGCTGGAGGGCGTGCGTGCTGGCGATCGCCACGACGGCATCGACCTGATCGGGGTACAGGATCGCCCACTCCAGGGCCTGCATCCCGCCGAGCGAGCCCCCGGCTATCGCCGCCAGCCGCTCGATGCCGAGTTGGTCGAGAAACGCCCGCTCGGTCCGAATCATGTCCGCGACGGTGATCACGGGAAAGTCGGGCCCGTACGGCCTGCCGGTCGCCGGATCGGTCGACGACGGCCCCGTCGTCCCGCGGCAGCCGCCGAGCAGGTTCGTGGAGACGACGAAGAAGCGGTCGGTGTCGAACGACTTACCGGGACCGATCATCCCGTCCCACCAGCCGAGCGCCTTGCCGGCGGTACCGTCACGGTCGTCGGCCGCGAACCCGTCACGGGTGCTCTCCGCGGACGGCGCCTTCGCGAAGCCCGCCGCGTGGGCGTCGCCGCTGAGCGCATGGCAGACCAGGATGACGTTGTCGCGCTGGGGCGAGAGGGTGCCGTAGGTCTCGTACGCCACCCGGACCGGGTGCAGTTCCCGGCCGCAGTCGAGCCGCACCGGCTCCGGCAGGTCGAGATACCGCGTTTCGACCATGCCGACAGAGCCGGCTGAGCCGGCCGCGAGCGTCGAGGCTGGCCCCGCCATGGGGCTATCTTAGCTGCTCCTGGCCGGTATATTGTCAATCGATCCCGTAGGAATATGGGTGTGAGTGGGAGGGTAAGGCGATATGACGACAGCCACCAACGGAGTCAACGTACAGGCGCTGCTCGACGCGCGCGAAGTCCTGAAGGGTGCGCCCGAGGCCGCCCAGTTCACCTGGCGCGCATCTGCCAAGTGGCAGAGCGGCGTCCACAGCACGATCAAAGTCCAGAGCTTCTTCGGCCTCGGCGAGGAGCAGAACCACAAGGAAGAGTGGACGTTCGAAGCCGACCACCCCGAGGTCTTCGCGGCGGAGGACAACGGCATCACGCCGATCGAGTACCTCCTCGTCGGCCTGGCGAGCTGCCTGACGGGGGGTATCGCGTCCGTCGCGGAGAACCGCGGCATCCAGCTGCGCTCGGTCGAGTCCACGGTCGAGGGCGGGCACGACATCCGCGGGATCCTCGGTGCCGACAGCGACGTCCGCAACGGCTATAACGACATCAAGGTGACCTTCAACATCGACGCGGACGCTTCGAGGGAGGACATCGAGGCGCTGGTGGCCCAGTCCCAGAAGCGCTCCGCCGTATTCGACGCTCTTACCAACCCGACGAACGTTACCGTCGAGGTCGCCTGAGGGGACGGATCATCGAACGCATAACCACGGTCGTCATCGGCGCGGGGCACGCCGGCCTCAGCGCGAGCCGCTTCCTCAGCGACCGGTCGATCGACCACGTCGTGCTCGAGCGCGGCGAGGTGGCGAACTCGTGGCGGCGCGAACGCTGGGATTCGCTGCGGTTGCTGACTCCCAACTGGCTTAGCCGCCTGCCGGGTCTTCGCTACGAAGGCCCGGACCCCGACGGCTACATGACCATGGGGGAAGTCACCGCGTTCATCGAGCGCTTCGCCGCGGTCTCACGTGCCCCCGTGCGGACCGGCACGGCGGTCACGTCGGTGCGGCGCACCGACGACGGATACCAGGTGACGACGAGCCGCGGCGAGATCCGCTGCCGGGCCGTGGTCGTCGCGAGCGGCGCCTGCAACCAGCCGTCCGTGCCGCGGTTCGCCGGCCAGGTCCCGGCGTCCGTCGAGCAGCTGACGCCGTTCGACTACCGCGACCCGGCCAAGCTGCCCGACGGCGGCGTCCTCGTCGTGGGCGCGTCGGCGACCGGCGTGCAGCTCGCCGCCGAGCTGCGGCAGTCGGGCCGTCCGGTGACCCTCTCGGTGGGTGAGCACACGCGGTTGCCGCGCACGTATCGCGGACGCGACGTGCTGTGGTGGATGGACGCGTCAGGCGTGTGGGACCAGGGCTACGACGAGATCGACGACCTCACCCGGGCCCGCCGGCTGCCCTCACCTCAGCTGGTCGGGACGCCCGAGCACCGGACGCTCGATTTGAACGCGCTCACCTCGATGGGCGTCGAGCTGGTGGGCCGCTGGGCGGCGGTCCGTGACGACCGCGCGCTGCTCTCCGGCGGCTTGCGCAACGTGTTCTCGCTCGCGGACCTCAAGCTGGGCCGCCTGCTGGACACGTTCGACGAATGGGCCCTGACGAGCGGGCGCGACGCGGAGTTCGACCCGCCGGAGCGCCCCGCGCCGACCCACGTGCCCTCCTCAACGCGGCTGCAGCTCGACCTGGGCAGCGGCGAGATCCGCGCGGTCGTGTGGGCGACGGGTTTCCGCCCTGACTACGGATGGCTCGACGTGCCCGTGGTCGACGCGAAGGGCCACCTGCGCCACGAGCGTGGCGCGGTCGACAGCCCAGGTCTGTACGCGCTGGGGCTCCCCGTTCTGCGGCGGCGCAAGTCCACGTTCATCTGCGGAATCGAGGACGACGCGCGTGCGGTGATCGATCACCTCGCCCGGTATCTGGCCGCGAGCCAGTGACCTGGAGCGGGGTCCAACCGCACCGCCCGCAAGGAGACCGCCCTGCTGCTGGCCGATGCGCTGAGCCTGACCGGCCAGGTGCGGGTGCTGTTCGTCGCCGCCGCGCGCGGGCGGGCGCCGGCCGCGGAGGTGCTGGCGGCCAGGCACGGCGCGGCGGGGATCGGCAAGACCGCCCTCGCCGTGCCCGCCGCACACCGGCTGGCGGGCAGGTTCCCCGACGGGCCATCGCAGGTGCCTCCTATGTCGTCTGGCTGGCTCCAGCCTCGCCAGAGACGGGGGCCGGCACCACACGTGCCGGCCCACAGGAGTACCCACAGGATTGCGCGGTCTGGAAGCCTCAGCAGCCGAGACGGCTGACCGGGCTGGGTGCTGCCACGCGGTCGCCGGGATGCCCGCCGACCGCATGGAGCAGCAATGTCAGAGCGGGCGGACCTCTTCGGCCTGCGGGCCCTTCCGGCCCTGCCCTGCGGTGAACTCGACCCGCTGGCTCTCTTCCAGGGTGCGGAAGCCGTCAGCCTGGATGGCGGAGTGGTGAACGAATACGTCCGCCGTGCCGTCGTCGGGGGCGATGAAACCGTAGCCCTTCTCGGCGTTGAACCACTTCACGGTGCCTTGAGGCATTTACTTCTCCTACTGTGACGCTCTTCAGGAACCACGGTCTGTGGGACCCGGGTTGCCGCGACCGCACGTTCAGGAGGCTTATGCCTTCGCGTATCCGTGACGCCCGCTGTCTGAATTCGCAGGTGTTGTGACACGTACGCGAAATTCGACTAACAACTCCACGCGAGGCTATCACGCCGCTTCGTATTCGGGTGACGCTACGCCCTGGTCGGTCCCGGCGCGGGGGCGCCGGCGCTCCGGCGCCAGGTAGTGCCGGTTCCTCGCCGGCCAGGCCGGTCAGCCCGGGCCGGGCCACGGCGTGGCGCCTGCGGCGGGTGTGATGTGCGGTAAAGTGCGCGACTAGTGAGGCGCCGCCATCAGGGCGCGCCGGTCGTGCATCCCTCAGCGAACGAGTTGGTTTCCACGGACGTGGCGGCCTTCGGAAATACGGCCCCAAAAGTCCGGGAGACATACCGTCATGACCGCCGTGTCCATCGAGAATCCGAATGCTGTCCGGCTCACCCGCCGGCGCCGGCCGGACCAGCCGAAAGCCGCTGCACCCAGACTCGTCCAGCGGCCGGCCGAGCCGCAGGGCGGCACTGAGACCTTCGCTTCGCTCGGCGTGCCCGCACCGGTTGTGGCCGCACTGGCCAAGGCCGGTCTCACCACTCCGTTCCCGATCCAGACCGCCACGCTGCCCGATGCGCTGGCTGGGCGGGACATCCTCGGCCGCGGCCAGACCGGGTCAGGCAAGACGCTCGGGTTCTCGATCCCGCTCGTCGCCAGGCTGGCTGGGGGCCACACGCGCGCAGGCCGGCCACGGGGGCTGGTGCTGGTGCCCACTCGTGAACTGGCCAGCCAGGTTCACGCCGTTCTCCGGCCGCTGGCGGCGGCCGTCGACCTGAGTGTCGCGACCATCTTCGGCGGTACCTCGCAGAAGCTCCAGGTCTCCGCCTTGCGTAACCGCACCGACATCATCGTGGCCTGCCCGGGACGCCTGGCCGACCTCATCGGGCAGGCCCACTGCCACCTGGGCGATGTCGAGATCAGCGTGGTCGACGAGGCGGACCACATGGCCGACCTGGGATTCCTGCCGGTCGTGCGCCGGCTGCTTGAGGCCACCCCGCCGGAAGGCCAGCGGATGCTGTTCTCCGCGACGCTCGACCAGGCGGCGGACATCCTGGCCCGCCGGTTCCTGAACCGGCCCGTGGAACACGCTGTGGACTCGGTCGCCGCGCCCGCCGAGATGGTCCACCACCTGCTCACCGTCGCGGCCGCCGATCGCGTCGGCGTCGTCGCCGCGCTGGCCGGCGGCGACAAGAGGTCACTGGTCTTCACCCGGACCAAGCACGGCGCGCAGAAGTTCGCCCGGCAACTGGCCGCGGCGGGCATACCCGCGGCCCAGTTGCACGGCAACCTGGCGCAAGGCGCCCGGGTGCGGAATCTGGCTTCGTTTGCCTCAGGCACCGTCCGCGTGATGGTGGCCACGGACATCGCGGCCCGCGGCATCCATGTCGAAGGCATTGACCTGGTCATCCACGCCGACCCGCCGGCCGAGCACAAGGCGTACCTGCACCGGTCGGGCCGCACCGCCCGGGCGGGCGCGGGCGGTATGGTCATCACGCTGCAGACTCCGGCGCAAACGGGTGACGTCCGCATGCTGATGCGCCGCGCGGGCGTCAAGCCGGCGGCCGTCGCCGTGGAACCCCGCTCGGCGCTGCTCCGCTCGATCGCGGGGCCGCCCGCCCCGCGGATCGCGCCCGCCCCGCGGATCGCGCCCGCGGCGCCTTCGGCCAAGCCGGAAAGGGCCGCCACCGCCAGCCGGGCCGGCGGCCGCGGCGCGGCCGGCCGCTCCGCCGGCTACCGGCGCCGGGGAAGGCGCTGATTCTCACCGGTTCACGCCGGCCGGGCACATGCGAGCTTGCCTAGGCCACCGGGCCACCGACGGCTGCGGCGAGGACCCGGCGGAACTCCACGGCGACCCGGTCGGCCCTGGTGTGCAGTTCGGCAGCCGGGTCGAGCGGGAACTCCAGGCCAGATAGCGCCCGCCGCTGCAGGTCCAGGTCCTCCTCAAAGATCGTCATCTCGTACTTCGCGGCGCTGTCGGCCTGCTCCGGGTCGGTGAGTCCGGGTCCTGTCACCGTCTGGTACACGCGGCACGTTCGTTCGTCCTCGGGCGTCACGACGAACGTCAGGAACTGCCAGCCTTCGGCGTCGAGGTACTCCAGGAGCAAGGTCGCGGCCAGCGCTGCCTGATACCGGTAGGTCATCCGGCGCTGCTGGACCGCGGGCCGGGAGCCATCGCGGACAGCCGGGTCGGTGAGGTTGGTGAACGTGTGCTCGCGGACCGCGGTGAACGACAGGCTCCGCCGTGTCACGTCCGCACGCGGAATCGGTTCCGGGCCCGCGCCGCCGATCGTGGCGGCGTGCACGAACGGCAGGTGTGCCTCGTCGAGGAAGTTGTCGATCAGCATCGCCGCGTTGGCCTCCACCCGCAGGACGGGAAGCCGGACCGTCGCGACGCCCTCGCCCTCCAGTCGCACGCCGGGCACCAGTTCCGGCCGCGGCGCGCGTGGCGGCCGCGGAGCCAGCCACACCAGGCCATCGTGCTCGGCGACCTCCGCCGGGCGGCGCAGCGCGGCGCGCGCCGGGATCTGCGCGTCGTCGTCCAGCGCCGGGATGCCCACGCACGAGCCGTTGGGGGCGAACCGCCATCCGTGATACATGCACTGGAGCGCGCCGTCGCTGACGTGCCCGGCCGACAGCCGCGCCCGCCGGTGCGGGCAGGCGTCCGCGAACGCCGCGACCGCGCCGCCGATACGGACCAGAGCCCAGCCCTCGCCGGCCAGGCTGGCGGCGACAGGTTCCTCCCCGACGTCGCATGACAGCGCCACCGGGTGCCAGAACTCCGTCAGCGCCGGGTGCGCGTTCGTGAACTCCCCAGACGTCATGTCCCTATCATCACTTACGCCCGGCCAGCGGGAATGACCTAGCCGGACGCGCGGCCCCGCGGCCCCGCGTCCTGGTGTCTGCGCTGCCTAGGAGCCAGTCAGTAACGTGATCGCCTTGGTGGCCTTGGCCAGGTCGGTGCTGCCGGTGTCAAACTCGGCCGTCGCCTGCTCGATGGATGAGACGTCTTCGGCGCTGGCGCCGGCCTGGCACTCGGCGGCGGCCTCGCCGTACTTCGACAGGGCCCGGGCGAACCACTTCTCGACCGGGTGGTACGGCACCGGGCCGGCCGCCCGGGCGGTCGCGATGTCGCCCGACAGCGTGGCGCAGTCCTGGCCAACCGCGGGGTAGTTCCCGTCCCCGGCGTCCTGGGACACCGCGCCAAGGCCGGCCGTGATCGAGTTCAGGGCCTCGTGGCCGCCGTTGTCGTACCAGCCCAGTATGCGCCGGGCGGCTTTCACCCGCGCGGGTGCCTTCTTGGCCGCCGACTCTGGCGCAGCAGCGCTCGTCGCGGCCGAGGCCGCCGTGGGTGTGCTCGCGGCGGCCGGGTGCTGCGGGCGCGTCGCCGCCATGGGCTTAGGCGTCTTTGCCCCGTTGATGGCGACGCCGATCACGCCGAGGACGAGCAGTCCCGCGGCTAAGGCCAGGACCGCGCTGCGCGTGCGGTGACGCGGCTTCGCCGGGCATGGCCCGGGCCGACTTCCCGGCATGGCCGGAACCTGCGACCCGGCGGCCTGCTGCGGCGGCCAGGGCTGGCCCCAGGGCACCGGCTGCTGGCCAGGCTGCTGGGCCCAGCCAGGCTGCTGGGTCCAGCCGGGTCGCTGCTGCCCCCAAGGCCACTGCGGCCGGTCCGGCTGGGCCGGCTGCTGTGCCGGGCCCCAAGGCGGCTGGTTGCTCATCGGTGTCCCCCCCAATGTCGCGTGCTGCAACTAGGGGACGCCTCGTGGTTGAGATCCGTTTACGGCGAAACCATAGGGTTAGCCCTGCCCCGTGATCGAGGTGACGGAGAACGAGCGGCGTAACTGGCCGTAGCGCAGCATCAGGTCCGCGACCCGCTGGATCTGACCTGGCTCCAGCACCGTGGGATAGGTACCGGCGGCCATGACCGCGGTGACCGCCCCGGGCAGGTGCAGCGAGGCAGCGATCGCGCGCTGGCGCACGGCGGGGTCGGTTTCCGCGATGGTGTTGCCCTGCTCGATCGCGCGGATGAACGCGGCCGCGGTGTGCGGGTACTTCGCGACCCAGGAGGCCAGCGCGCCGAAGCCGTTGATCGGGAAGCCCTGCGTGGCGCCGGCGTCGACGTCGACGACCCCGACATCGCCGTAGTGCTCGGCGGCCTCGGTCACGTACGGCTCGACCTCGTAGATCGCCGTGACCCGCCCGGAGGCCAGCGCGGCGGGCATGGCCGGGAACGGCACCGCGACGACGCGGACCTGGGCCGGGGTCACGCCGTAGGGGACCAGCGCGGCGTAGAGCAGGTCGGTGGTCACGCTGTTGACCGCGTTGACCGCGATCGTCGCGCCCTTCAGCCTGGTCGCCGACCGGATGCCGGATCCGGGCTGGGTCATGATCTCCTGCACATGCGGGCCGAGTGCGTACCCGGCGGCCAGGATGCGCATCCGCGCGAGCCCGGTCGCGCCGGCGGCGATGTAGGTCGTGTACTGGCCCGACAGCACGTCGATCCTGCCGTGCAGCATGGCGGGAATGTCGGCGTTCGTGTCCTCGGTGGCCTCGATCGTCACGTGCAGCCCGGCGCGGGCGAACAGGCCCTCGTCCTGCGCGATGTACAGTCCGGCGGCCCCCTCGGCGGGCACCGCCGCCACCACTAGGTCCTTTTTCTCGAGCCCGGCGCTGTGCCGGGCCGCGGTGGTGCTGCCGCCGCATCCGGCAGCGGCTAAGGCGGCGGCTGGGACGGCGGCTAAGGCGGCGATCACGGGCACCGCGAAGGCGCGGCGAAACAACGGGGCGTGCATACTGGCTTCCACCTCTCGGCATGGGAGGAGGCGAAGGCCCGGTTCGGTTTGGCGACTGGTACCGGGTCTTCGCGTTACGTCGGGACGGCGTAAACACAGGAACCCCCCGTGCCCACCCCGTATCACCTCGCATCGGCCGGGGGCCCCGTATTCCCCGGCGGTCGCAGGCGAACCTGTCTCACCTGCGGCGTTAGCAACGCGGTCAGGATAGCGCTTCAGGACTTATCTGGTAGTTAAAGAACCAAGATCACCTTACGGCCTTTCTGGCCGTTTCGGCTGCCGCCCGAGTTATCCCAGCACCGGCCTATCGGGCCGGCTCGGGCACGCTGGGCCAGTCGCGGCCGAACCACCTCTGGATGCGGCTGGTTCCGAACGCTGCCTTGTCCGCCGCGAGCATCTGCGAGGGCGCATCGTAGGTGCCGGTGGGCGCTTGCCCGCTGGCGAACCTGACTTCGACCCGAGCGACTTCGTCCTGCCCGAACTCGAGGTAGCACATCCCGTAGCCGTCGTACTCAGCGGACCCGCTGCCGCCTCGGATGGCCGAGATGATGCGATCGGCGGCGACGGCCGCCTGCCGCTCGGAGAAGACGCCGGCCTTGGGTGTGCCGACGCTGGTGACGTCCCCGACGGCGAACACGCCCGGAAACGATGTTTCGAGGGTCAGCGGATTGACGGGAATCCAGCCATCGACGGTCATGCCGGATTCGGCCACCACTGCTGGCACGTGATGGACCGGGACTCCGAGAAAGAGGTCGTAGGGCATTTCGGTGCCGTCGGCGAAGCGGGCCAGGTGGCTGGCGGGATCGAGTTCGCGTATCAGTTGGCTGGGGTACCAGCCGATATGGCGCTCAGCGAAGGCACCGAGCAGCGCCTCCGACGCGGCCGGCGATGGCGGGATCGGCACCGGCAGGGGCATCACCAGGGAGATCTCGCAGCGATCCCGCAGTCCGCGTTCCACGAGGAAGTCGTGCATCAGCAACGCCGTTTCGCTCGGAGCGGGCGGGCACTTGAAGGGCGCGGAGGTGACGCCGACGATCACCCGGCCACCCTCGAAGCTGGACAGCACATCACGCAGGGCAAAGGCGCCCTCGGTCGTGTAGAACTCGTGTCCCGCCTCAGCCAGCCCCGGGGTCGCGCCGGGATCGAGATCAGCCCCGAGCGCGACGACGAGCACCTCACCGTCGAAAGACCCTGCGTCGGTCTCGACGCGGCGCGCCTGCGGGTCGATGGCCCGGATGGTGGTCTGCACGAAGCGCACACCGGGCTTGACCAGATCACGATAGGAGTGGCGCGCCTCCTCGGCGGCCGTGCGCCCGAACATGACATCGAGCTTGGAGAACCCGAAGACGAACCCGCCGGACTGGTCGATGAGGACGACCTCGATGTCTTCGCCGAACTCCGCTGAGAGTTTGGTCGCCAGTTCGAGCCCGCCAAACCCGGCACCCAGCACCAAGACTCGCACGTGTCACTCCTGTCTCACCCGTGTCCTTGATCCGTTCCCTCCGCACCAGCCCGCGAACCATCTCGCTGAAGCCCTCCCGCGCAAGCGCTAGCAGGTCAGAGCGTTCCATGGCCGCCGGCGCGGTGATTACATCGCCGCGCTGTGGGTAGCCGGCTGTGTGCCTCAGGAGGCTGACGTTGCGTCGGCTGCGGATGCAGGCCCGGTCGGGCCGGCCTTGGCGGGCGCGGGAAGAGACGAGGCCAAGCGTTGACCAGACACGAACCGCCGCCCGCCGCGGACCCCGCGAGGACTCCCCGGAATACGGACCTGCCCGCGGAGCAGGGCAGCGGACACAGCTTCCACCGGTCGGTGGGCTTGCTCTCGGCGACCGCGATCAACATGACGCAGATGGTCGGGATCGGCCCGTTCATCACGATCCCGCTGATGGTCGCGACGTTCTCCGGGCCGCAGGCGATCGTGGGCTGGATCGCGGGCGCGCTGCTGGCGGTCTGCGACGGGCTGGTGTGGGCGGAGCTTGGCGCGGCGATGCCGGGGGCCGGCGGGACGTACCTGTACCTGCGGGAGGCGTTCCAGTACCGGACCGGCAAGCTCATGCCGTTCCTGTTCATCTGGACGATCGTGCTGACGATCCCGCTGATCATGTCGACCGGGATCATCGGGCTTGAGCAGTACCTGGCCTACTTCTTCCCGAGCCTCAGCTTCTGGCCGATGCACCTGATCGGAGTCGGCGCCACGGCGGTGATCGTGCTGCTGCTGTACCGCAGGATCGAATCGATCAAGGTCATCACGACGGCGCTGTGGATCGTCATGCTGCTGGCGGTCGGCCTGACGATCGCCGCCTCCTACAGCAACTTCCATCCGAGCCTGGCCTTCCACTACCCGCACAACGCGTTCGGGGGCGGGTTCGTGACCGCCCTGGGTGCCGGGCTGCTCATCGCCATCTACGACTACCTGGGCTACAACACGGTCGCGTACATGGGCGGCGAGGTGCGCAACCCGGGCCGGGTGATGCCGCGGGCCATCATCATCTCCATCTTCGCCATCATGGTCATCTACCTGGCCATGAACATCGGCGTGATGGGCGCCCTGCCCTGGCCCACCGTCGCCCACTCGACGTCGGTGGCTTCGCTCGCGGTCACGCACAACTGGGGCCACGCCGCGGCGGACGTGGTCACCGTGCTGATCCTGATCACCGCGATGGCGTCGGTGTTCGCCGGCCTGCTCGGCGGCTCGAGGGTGCCGTTCCACGCCGCGCGCGAGGGGATGTTCTTCCGGGTGTTCGGCCGACTGCACCCCAGGTACGACTTCCCGCACGTCTCCCTGCTGATCATGGGCCTGATCACGGCGGCCGGCAGCTTCTTCAGCCTGACCACGGTCATCAACGTGCTGCTCGCGGTCATCATCTGGGTCCAGGCCGTCGCCCAGATCGTCGCGCTGACCGTGCTGCGCCGACGCCAGCCGCGCCTGTACCGCCCGTACCGGCAGTGGCTGTACCCGCTGCCCAGCCTCGCCGCCCTCGCGGGCTGGCTGTATGTCTACGCCTCCGCCACCCTCACCGCGCTCGTCTGGTCAACCGCCTGGCTCGCCGCGGGCGTCGCCGCCTACCTCCTCTGGGCCCGCTACCACCACACCTGGCCGTTCGGCCGGAAAGAAATCCGCGAGGCATTCCTGGACGCCGATACGAGCAGTGGTGCCGCCTAGGGGCCAGCGGCCAGGCCCTGGTCTGCGAGCGCAAGGACGAGCAGGGCACGTCCTAACCCGCCGGGCGGGCCCGTTCGCCGGGCCCGCCCCCACGCCGACGGCCGGCAGCGCACGATGGTGGAGTACCGGACCGACGGCGAAAGGCGGATGACTCATGGATAGCTGGACCGATCGGCTGGCCATTCGCGACCTGGTCGAGAACTGGGCCGTGTGGCGCGACGCGGGCGACTGGGACCGGTTCGCCACCGTCTGGCACGACGACGGCTACATGACCGCCACCTGGTTCCAGGGCAGCGCCAAGGACTTCATCCGGGTCAGCCGGGAGGGCTTCGAGGCCGGCGTGAGCATCCTGCATTTCCTCGGCGGCACCTCGATCGACCTGGCCGGCGACCGCGCGATCGCCCAGACCAAGATGACGATCAACCAGCGCGCCATGGTGCACGACGTGCTCGTCGACGTCGTCTGCACCGGGCGTTTCTACGACTTCACCGAACGCCGCGACGGGGTCTGGGGCATCGTGCGCCGCCAGCCCATCTACGAGAAGGACCGCATGGACGTGGTCAGCCCGGCGCAGGCCGTCGGCCTCGACACCGCCCGCCTCGGGACGTTTCCCCCCGGCTACCGGCACCTGGCCTACCTGCAGCGCGAGCAGGGCTTCGACGTCAAGGACGGGCTGCCCGGCCTCACCGGCCCGGTCGTGGAGAACCTTTACGCGGAGGGCGCCGCGTGGCTGGGCGGCTCGGCCACCCCGGGCGTCCCGCTATGACCCGCTGACCGGCCGGCCCGCGGCCAGCGCCCGCGGCCAGCGCCCGCGGCCAGCGGCGCGTGGTCCAGGCGCGGGAGCACGTGCCGGGCGAACAGGTCGCCCTCGGCGGCGTGCGGGTACCCGGACAGGATGAACGCGTCCATGCCCAGGTCCGCGTACTCGTTCAGCTTGGCCAGGACCTGGTCGGGGTCCCCGACGATCGCGGCGCCCGCGCCCGAGCGGGCCCGGCCGATGCCGGTCCACAGGTTCGGCTCGGCGTAGCCCTCGTCGTCGGCCATGTCGCGCAGTTCGTTCTGGCGCAGGGTGCCAGCGGACGTCGTGTCCAGGGAGCGGCGGCGGATCCGCTCGCCCGTCTCGGCGTCGAGACGCGAGATCAGCCGCCGCGCCGCGTTAAGCGCCTCTTTCTCGGTGGCGCGGACGATCACGTGGGCCCGGTAGCCGAACCGCAGCTCACGGCCATAACGCGCAGCCCGGGCCCGCATGTCGGCCACGACCTTGGCCACCCCCGGCATCGTGTCGGGCCACATCAGGAACACGTCGGCGGCCTGGGCGGCGACCTCCCGCGCCGCCTCGGACAGCCCGCCGAAGTAGAACGGGGGGCAGCCCCCGGCCGGGCGCAGCCGCGGCGGGTCCAGGTCGAGGTTGACGAACTCGCCGTGCGCCTCGACCCGCCTGCCGTCCAGCAGGTCGCGCAGCACCCGCATGATCTCCAGCGTGCGGCGGTAGCGCGGCGCCGACTCCAGCATCTGGCCCGGCAGGTCGGAGGAGATGATGTTGATCGTGAGCCGCCCGCCGAGCATCTGGTCGACGGTGGCGAGCTGGCGCGCGAGCTGCGGCGGCCACATCTCGCCCATCCGCACCGCCACCAGCAGCCGCATCCGCCGCAGCAGCGGGGCGATCCCGGCCGCGAACGCCACCGAGTCGATGCCCATGGCGTAGCCGGACGGCAGCAGCAGGTTGTCGTACCCGGCCTCCTCGGCGGCCAGCGCGATGCCCCGGCAGTGCTCCCAGCTCGACAGCAGCGCGGGGTCGGGCACGCCGAGGAACTCGTAGTCGTCGTCGCACAGCGCGGCGAACCAGGCGACCTCACACGTCACGGGCTTTTCTCCTTAACGCGGCGATCCGAGCCGGTCCGCGATCGCGGCGGCCATCTGGCCCGCGGCTTCCAGCGGCGTGAAGTGGCCGGCCTGGTCCAGCCGGGCCAGCGTGGCGTCGGCGAAGAACTCCCCGATCCGGTCCGACCACGCCGCCGGGAACAGCGGGTCGTGCCCGGGCCACAACACGCTCGTCGGCACCGCGATCCGGTCCGCCGGGTCTGGCGCCCGCTCGGCCAGCGAATGGGCCACGGACCCGGCTCCGGCCCGGTACCAGGCGATCGAGGCCGTGAACGCCCCCGGCGGCCCGTACACCGAGACCAGGTGCTCCAGGTGCTCGTCGGTGAGCTCGAACTCCGGGCCCGACCAGTGCGACCAGAAGTGGCGCAGGTAGGACCCGACCGCGCCGGGCTGGCCGTCGATCAAATCGGGGCCCAGGTCGAGCTGGTGAAACGACTGGTACCAAAATTCGCGCTGCGCGTCTGGCTGCAGGATCCGGTCCCCGATCCCGGGCAGCGGTGGCGCGATGACCAGGGCGGAAACCATCTCGGGCCGGTCCCGCGCGATCGTCTGGGCGATCCGGCTGCCGATGTCGTAACCGGCGATCACCGGTCGCTGCAGCCCCAGTTCGGTGATCAGCCCGATGACGCTGCGCGCCTGGGCGCCGGCCGAGTACTGGCTCGCCGGGTCCGCCGGGTGCTTGTCCGATTCGCCGAAGCCCCGCAGGTCGGGCACGACCACGTCGGCCGCGCCCGCCAGCAGGGGCGTGATCTCGCGGTAGTCGGTCCGGTCACCCGGCCACCCGTGCAGCAGCACGACCGCCGGTCCGTTCCCGCTCCGGTCGAACGCCAGCCGGAACCTGTCCACCGCCTCGTCCTGCCGCATAGCGCCGATTATCCCCGCGCGCCCGGCGATATGCCGGTGCTTACACGCCGGTGACGCCGTTGCCATCTCGCGCCGAATGTCGATGTGGCCGTCGTGCCCGGGCGGTAAGCGCGGTTGCGGGTCGGGCGGGCTGGGGATCTTGACGGGTCGCGAGCAATGGAACAATACTCGGACCAAAGGTCCTTGGAGGGGTTGACCATGGCCGCGGGCAAGAAGGTCGAGATCGGCTGCGTGCTAGCGGCTGCGGGGGCGCCCGGTGCCGGTGACCACGAGCTTTACCGGGGGATGCTGGACGATTGCGAGCGGTTCGCCCAGCTCGGGTTCGGCACCATGTGGGTGCTCGAGCATCATTTCAGCGACTACTTCCCGGCCCCGGACCCGGCCGTGCAGATCAGCCACCTGGCCGGGCGCTTCCCCGGCCTCGGGTTCGGCACCTGCGTGGTGGTCACGCCGTGGCACAACCCGCTGCGGCTGGCCGGGCAGATCGCGATGCTCACGCACCTCACCGACCAGCCGCTGCACCTGGGCCTCGGGCGCGGCACGGCGAAGTTCGAGTACGACGCGTTCGGCCTGGACATGGGCGAGGCCCGGGGGCGGTTCCAGGAGACCTGGGAGATCGTCCGGCTCGGCATGACCGGCGAGCCGTTCCAGTACGCGGGCACGTACCTGTCGGTGCCCGAGGAGGTCCGGATCCGGCCCACGCCCCGGACCGGCGCCCTGCACTTCTACGGTGCGATCGGCAGCCCGGACAGCGCGGCGATCATGGCCGGGCTGGGCCTGCCGCCGATCTGCAACACCATCGGGAACCTGGACGCACAGGCCAAGACGCTGCAGACCTGGGCGGACGCCGCGACCGAGCGGGGCATGGACCTGTCGGAGGCGACGTACCCCCTCATGATCGACTGCATCGTGGCCGAGACCGACGACGAGGCCGTGCGGGAGGCCTGCCTGTACAAGCCGCGCTTCATGCAGGCCCAGATCGATCACTACGCGCCGCACGCGACCGACTGGGCCGGCACCCCCGGCTACGAGGCCTGGCAGCGCATCTTCGCCGGGATGGAGCGGCGGACCCGGTCGGAGAACATCGTGCCGTGGTGCGAGTGGCAGCTCGTGGGGTCGCCGGAGACCGTGCGGCGCAAGCTGCAGCAGTACATTGACGTGGGCTTTAACCACATCATCCTGCACTTCTCGACGCCGGGGATTCCGGCCGGCGTCAGGCGCAGGTGGGCGGAGCGGTTCGCCGTCGACGTAGCCCCGCACTTCGGCGCGTAGCCCGGGCGCGGAAGCGAAGGACGGGATGGCTGTCGGCGTGCGGCCGCGTGAGGGAGGGCTCGATGAGTGAAGCAGGACGCATCGCCGGCCGGGTCGCGCTGGTCACGGGGGCGGCGTCGGGGATCGGCCAGGCCGTGGCGCAGCGGTTTTTGGCCGAGGGGGCCAAGGTCGCGGCCGCGGACCTGAACGGCGACGGGCTCGCGGCCGAGTTCGGCGGGCACGACAACGCCATCACGGTGACCGGGAACGTCGCGTCTCCCGACGACTGCGCCCGCATGGCGGCGGACACGGTCGAGGCGTTCGGCACCATCGACATCCTGGTCAACTGCGCGGGCATCGTCCGGTTCGGGGAGTTCATGGACCTGGACCTGCCGGAGTGGAAACTCGTCCACGACGTGAACTCCACCGGCACGTTCCTGATCGCCCAGGCCGTGGCCCGGCACATGGCGTCCGAGCACCCGGACCACACCCGGGCCATCGTCAACATCACCTCGGTCGAGGCCCACCTGATCATGGCCAGCAGCGGGCACCCGCAGGTGCACTACAACTCGTCCAAGGGCTCCGCGCACATGATCACCCGGGCGCTGGCCATAGAACTGGCCCGGCACCGGATCCGGGCCAACTCGATCTGCCCGGGCGTGACCGAGACGCCGCTCGCCTCGTTCGCCCTGGCCGACGACGACAGGCGGGCGAGCGTCGAGAAGGCGGTGCCGCTCGGCCGGGTGGGCCAGCCCGAGGACATCGCGGCCGCCGCCCTGTTCCTGGCCTCCGACGACGCCAGCTACATCACCGGCGAGGAACTGTTCGTCGACGGCGGCTACAAGATCCAGTAGCCGGCTCGCCGCCGGCGGCGAGCCACGCCTTCCTTTACGGAGAGGGGTACAAATGGCCCAGGAGATCCGCGCGGGTGACGTCACGTTCTCGGTGCAGGACGCCGGAACCGGCTCGCCCATCGTGTTCGTCCACGGCTGGAGCATGAGCGGCCGGTTCTTCCAGCGCCAGCTTGAGCACTTCGCCGCGACCAACCGCGTCATCATCCCGGACATGCGCGGGCACGGCCGGTCCGAGAAGGTCACCCGCGGCCACACCGTGCCGCAGTACGCCGCCGACCTGCACGCGATCCTGGCCCAGCTCTCGGTGGAGCGGCCGGTACTGGCCGGGTGGTCGATGGGCGCGATGATCGCCTACGATTACCTGCTCGCGTACGGGTCCGCCAGCGTCGCGGGCCTGGTGATCGTGGACCAGCCGCCGTCGGACTTCGCCTGGGAAGACTACGAGTTCGGCGTGATCACGCTGGACACGCTGCGCGAGATGAACGAGCAACTGCAGCTAGACCAGGCCGCGCTGGTCGCGGAGTTCACCGAATTGATGCTGCACGACCCGGACGAGGCGACGATGGCCTGGATGGGCCGCGAGATCATGCAGGTCCCGCCGGTCATCGCGAGCACGATCCTGACCGACCAGACGCTGCGCGACTACCGCGAGTTCCTGCCGAGCATCGACGTGCCCACGCTGGTGCTGTTCGGCGAGGACGACAAGCTCACGAATCCGCGGGCCGGGCAGTACATCGCGGACCAGATTCCCGGTGCGCGGCTGCAGACCTTCGCCAACTCCAGCCACTGCCCGTTCTGGGAGGAGAGCGACGCGTTCAACGCAGCCGTGGCCGCGTTCGCCGCCAAGGTCGCAAGCTAACCCGCGCACCCCGCCCACGCCGCACCCCCGCCCACGCCGGACCCCCGCCCACGCCGCACCCCGCGCACCCATCCGCGGGTGGCCCTGACCGCCGGGGTCAGGCGGAGGAGGAGCCGGCCAGTTCGGGCGTCTCGGTCTCGATGAACACCTTGGACGTGTTCCTGATCCGGTCTGGGTGGCGGACCGAGAAGTAGATCATGAGCACGACGCCGATGGCGTACCAGGCGATGATGACGATCCCGGCCAGGTTCAGCGGGTAGCTCAGCTTGCTGACGAACTTGAACACCGGGATGCCGAGGCCGGTGAAGAAGCCGGGCACGAACAGCGCGATCCCGAGCACCGGGAGGATCAGGTGCTTGATCACGTTGAACTCGTGGCGGCGCTCGCGCAGGAAGAAGACGATGCACGAGAGGTTGACCGCGATGTAAATCGGCAGGATCGCGCCGGTGATGAGGGTGCCGATCAGCGCGAACGCGGTCGTCGGGCCGTACTGCTCGCCCAGCCAGAGGGTCAGGACCAGGCCGACGCCGAAGGTGGCGAAGACCGCCACGTACGGCGAGCCGAACCGGCGCGAGGTCCGGCCGAAGGCCCGCGGGATCACGTTGATGCGGCCCATCGCCCACAGGCACCGGGAGGCCGCGCAGCCGCCGCCGTTGGAGCAGGCCGCGTTGGAGTTCAGCAGCGCGATGAACAAGAACACCCAGCCGACGCCCCAGACCGCGGTGGCCATCAGGTTCCACGGGTTGCCGCCCCCGGCGGTGTAGAAGCCGACGAACTTGTTCGGGCCGAAGTACACGGTCGCCGCGTACGTGGTCAGCACGTAGAACAGGCCGACGATCAGGCAGGATCCGATCACGGCCCGGCTCACGTTGCGGGTGGGGTTCCTGGTCTCCTCGGCTAGCGGCGCGGCCGCGTCGAAGCCGATGAACGCCAGCACGCCGTAGACCGATCCCGCGAAGATGCCGGACAGCCCCTTGAACCCGGGCACGGTCGCGAAGTGGCCGGTGAACACGCTCAACGTGTTGTGCGAGCCCGCGCTGACGATCAGCGTGAGCGACAGCGCGATCATGACCAGGATCTCGAACGACCCCAGGATGATCCCGAACCGGGTGCTTACCTGGATGCCGAAGTAGTTCAGCGTGCCGACCAGCACGATGCAGAACACCGAGCCGATCGGCCACCAGACGTCGTAGGAGAACCCGAAGTGGGCCTGCAGCGTGCTGCCGAGGATGCTGCCGAACAGCACGCTCACCAGCGGGACGACCAGCGGGTAGGCGAGGTCGAAGCCCCAGCCGGCCAGGAAGCCGAGCTTGGTCCCGAGCCCTCTTGCGATGTAGGTGTACATCCCGCCCGCTGTCGGCAGGTGCTTGGCCATCTGCCCGATCGATATCGCCGTGCACAGGCAGCCCGCCAGGGCGATGACCACCCCGGCCGTCAGCGCCCCGCCCGCGAACAGCGCGCCGACCGTGATGGAGAAGGCCGCGCCCGCGGCCGGCGCCATCGTGGTCACCGACGTGAAGATCACGTCGGGCAGCCCGACCGCGTTGCGGCGCAGGCTATCGGTCTCGCGTTCCGTGACCTGTTCGGCAGTCATTGCGCACCCGCCCCTAATGGTGACGCGGCCGACGCGACCGGAGGTTGCGCCGTGCTCAGCCGCTGCTTTGGCCCGGTGGTCAGCAACAGTGCTAGAAGAGGTCTGCTTTACAGACCTTTGGCCCGGAGCCTAAATAAGGCGATCACTAAGTGTCAAGACTCCCGGCCCGCTGTTCCCGCACCCGAAAGCGCCTGCGCACAGCCGGGCAGGGCCGGGCAGGGCCGGGCAAGGTCGGGCAGGGTCGGGGCAGGGGTGTGCGCGTGCAACGCCGCTACCTCGGCCGTGCCGCTACCTCGGCCGCGCCGCTACCTCGGCCGCGCCGCCACGCCCAGCCACCAGCGCCGCCGCGCTCGGCCATATCACCCCACCAGACCCTTGTTCCCCGGCAGCACCACGCACCCCACCGCTGGTGTGGTGGGCGCGGCGCGGGGCTGGCCCATTCCATGATCCGGGTTACTCGCGTGCGACATTCGCGCGTCATCAACCCAGATCATGAAACGCCGCTGGGTTCGCGGGTGCGCGGGTGCGCGGGTTCGCGGGCTGGGTCAGGCTTGGGGGCGGGCGGCGGCGATGCGGATCAGATCGGTGCGGGTGAGTTCGATGTGCGCCGCCACGTGACGCTCGGCCGCGTCCGGGTCGCTGTTCTCGATCGCCTCGAGAATCTGGCCGTGGTGGTGCTGGGCGGTCCGGAAGACGTTGTCGGCCACCTTGTCCACGGTCATCCAGAGGAACGCGCGCGCGTCGCCGATCGAGCGCTCCATCCAGTCGTTGCGCGCCGCCTTGGCGATGCCCTGGTGGAACGCGGAGTCGGCGGCCCGGAAGCGCCGGGTCTCCCGGCTCGCGGCCATGGTGGCGAAGGCCGCGCGCAGGCTGGCCAGGTCGCTGTCGGTGCGGCGCATCGCGGCCAGGCGGGCCGCGCTGCACTCGACGGCCAGCCGGAAGTCGATGGCCTGCTCGATCTCGGGCAGCTTGGCCCGGATGACCTCCGCCAGGCGGTCCTCGGTTTGGGCCCGGTCCAGCACGATGATGCCGCCGCTGGCCCCGCGCCTGGTTTCCACGTAGCCCTCGCCCTCCAGCACACGGATGGCCTCGCGGACGCTGGCCCGGGACACGCCGAGTTGCTTGGACAGTTCGCGCTCGGGCGGGAACTTGTCCCCGGGGACGAACGACCCGTTGTGAATGGCGCGCCGTAGCTGATCGACGATCAGGCCGTACACCGGAACGTGTTCGACGCGTTCGATCCCGGCCGGGGCTGGGCTAGGTGCCACGGCGCTCATGGCCTTATGGTCTCACAATCGTCTTCGCCAAACGGTCAGGCCGTCGGCCTGGAGGCTCTGCGGCCTGGCCAGCGGCCGCCTTGACCTCATGCTTCAATGGTCCGACAATCGAACCATGCCCGCCAGGGAACAAGCTTGCGCGCTCGCGTCGCGCGGGACGGCGGCGCCTCCGGCCGCCGGCGGACGGCCTGAGCGGCCGGGGATCGCCGGACGGCCTGAGCGGCCGGGGACCTCCGGGCGGGCCGAGCGGCCGGGGATCGCCGGACGGGCCGAGCGGCCGGGGACCTCCGGGCGGGCCCAGCCGGCGGGCCGTCCGTGACTCAGTGCGCGATGACCGCCGAGGCCAGTTTCAAGACGGTGATGGCCAAGTTCGCGACCGGGGTGACGGTCGTCACCAGCCACGGCGCCGACGGCCCGGCGGGCATGACGGCCAACGCCGTGGCCTCGATCTCGCTCGACCCGCTGCTGATCATGGTCGGCTTCGAGTTGCGGTCCCGCACGCTGGCGGCGGTCAGGTACTCGGGACGGTTCGCGGTGAACGTGCTGGCCGCGGGGCAGGAGTCGCTCAGCCGGACGTTCGCGGGCAAGCAGTCGGAGCCGGAGAAGTTCGCGGGCTGTGCCTACACCGACCATGCTGGCGGGCCGCTGCTCACCGGCACGCTCGCCTGGCTGTGCTGCGGCGTACACGCCATCCATCCCGGCGGCGATCACGTCATCGTCGTCGGCAGCGTCCTGGACCTGGGCGGCAGCGGCGGTGACCCGTTGCTGTTCTACGGCGGCGGCTATCGCGGGCTGGCGCCGCCCGCAGGCCCGGCGGGGGGCTACCGGTAGCGGACCGCTATCCGCCGCAGCAACCGGGTGGCGAGGATGTAGCAGCTTCCGCTGAACGGCCACTGGGAGACGATGCGCCCGGTGCCGGCCCGGAAATAGCTGTCGGCCTCGGCCCACACGGTCCGGGAGAGCCGGGACTGCAGCCAGCGGTTGTACGCGGCGGTGAGCGGGCGCGACACCTGCGCCGCCTTCGGGCCGCCTGGACGGGCCAGAGCCCGGATCGTCTTGGCCGCGAACCGGGCCTGGGCCTCGTAGAAGGCTACGAGCGGGACGCTGTTGGTGTTGGGCCCGTACATCATGAAGAAGTTCGGGAAGCCGGGGACCATGATGCCGAGGAATGCCTGCGGCTCGCCCGCCCACTGCTCGTGCAGGCCGACCCCGCCGGAGCCGGTGACCGTGAAGCTGGCCAGGTAGTTCGCGGCGTCGAAGCCCGTGGCCATCACGATCACGTCGAGGTCGTGCTCGTCGCCGTTGGCGTCGATGGCGCCGGCTGCGGTCAGGCCCTTGACGGCGTGCGGGATCAGGCGCACGTGGGGCTGGCGCAGCGCCGGGTAGTAGGTGTCGCTGATGACCGTGCGGCGGGCCTCGAACGGGAACTCGGGCGTGGCCAGATCGCGCAGGTCGGGCCGGCCCGCCAGCGAGGCCTCAAGGAACGCCAGCGAGGCGCGGCGGCGGCGCTGGTGGGCCCGGCCGTCGCGGCGCGCGTGGCCGGCCCGCAACTGCCGCCGGTCGTACTGCAGGTAGAGCACGCGGCGGCGCCACTCGTAGGCGAGCCGGTAGCGGTTCAGCCGGCGCTCGCGCGCGGTGAAGTCGCGGTTGCCCTTGGGCAGCAGCCAGTTGGGCTCGATCTGGAAGATCTTCACCTCGGACGCGACCTTGGCCGCCTCGGCCACGACCTGGACGGCGGAGGAACCGGTGCCCAGCACGGCCACCTTCTTGCCAGCCAGGTCGACGCCATCGGGCCAGGCCGAGGTGTGGCAGATGACGCCGCCGAAGTCGGTCTGGGCCCGCGCGAACGGCGGGATCAGCGGGATGTTGAGGAAGCCGACCGCGCTGATCACCGCGTGGAAGGGGCCGTGGTCCGCCCCGGAGGAGGTGACGATGTCGTACGCGCCCCGGCCGGCGTGCCAGGTGACGCTCTCGACCTTCTCGCCCAGCCGGATGTGCGGGCGCAGGCCGAACTTGTCGACGACCGACTCGAGGTAGCGCTGCAGTTCGTCCCAGCGCGCATGGGTGCGGGTCCAGTCCGAGCGCGCGTAGGAGAACGAGTAGATGTGCGACTCGAGGTCAACCTCGGCGCCCGGGTACCGGTTGTTCCACCAGGTCCCGCCGATGCCCGCGGAGAGTTCGAAGACCGTGAAGTCGGTGATTCCCTGGCGCCGCAGGGCCACGGCGGCGGCGATGCCGCTGAACCCAGACCCGATGATGGCGACCCGGATCGACCTGGTGCCGGAGCCGGCCTGGCGAGGCGAGGAATTCATGGGCCGCGGCTCCTTACCCTGGGGCGCGGGGCGTGCTCCGGAGGGGCCCGGAGGGCAGGCCAGCTGGGCATTTCGCTTAGAGGTTATTAGGTAAAGAAGATAGACCTAATAACCCTTAAGGGTCAAGGCGGCTTCCCTCCGGCGGCCGATGACCTAAGCTTTAGCCCACCTGAAGACCTGGTTACCGCAGCCCACCTAAGACCTGGTTACCGCCTGGAGCTGGCGATGCCCCCAAGCGCAGCGAGCGCGCCGCGGATCGAACCCGTGCAGCTTGTGCTCGCGCACGAGCTGGTGCTGGAGCAGCTCCGCACGGCGCTGGCCTTGGGGCGGTTCCGGGCCGGCGAGACCCTGCCGCGCGAGCGCGACCTGGCGGAGATGCTGCAGGTCTCCCGGCCCCCGGTGCGCGAAGCCCTGGCCGTGCTGGCCAACGAGGGCGTGATCGAGATCCGCCGCGGGCGGGGCGGCGGGCTGTTCGTGACCGGCCGGTCCATCGACGAAGCGGCCAAGCTCAAGCTGCTGCGGGAGAACCGCGAGCGGGTCCGCGAGACGTTCGAGTACCGCATCGTCATCGAGTCGGCCGCCGCCCGGTACGCCGCGCAGCGGCGCACCCGGTCCGACCTGGCCGACCTGCGCGGCATGGTGGCCGAGATGCAGCGGCTGAGCGACTCGCTGGCCGAGCGCCACGACGCCAAGCTGCTCGGGGACTTCTTCGCCGTCGACAACGACTTCCACCTCGGCATCGCCCACGCCGCCCGCAACGACTGGCTGGCCAAGGCGACCCTGGCCGCGCGGATCGAGATGTTCCGCCCCGTGGGCTCGATCTTCGACCGCCTCGAGCCCACGGCCAACCACCTGCACGAGCAGATCTTCAGCGCGATCGAGGACCACGAAGCCGAGGCCGCCGCCAAGTGGATGACGGAGCACATCGCGGGCACGCTGGCCAGCATCGAGGCCTGGCTCCAGCCCAAAACCCGCGCCCGCCGCTCCTAACCCCGCGCGGCGCGGCCCATGCGGTCCGCACGCCCGTGAATGTGAGTCTGGTGTCCATCGATGAGCCCTAACGCCACATTCATCGCCATGATCACCGGCGGCCGGCGAACCGGGCGGGGCGTGGGGGAGTTACGGGGCTTGCGAGGCGAACGAGACGAACGAGGTGTGTGGGGTTCGGGGCGTGTGAGGCAAGTGGTGGCTGCGCGGGACACGGGGCGGGCAGGCTGCGAGAGGTGCGAGAGACGCACGGGGCGCGAAAGGCAGTGGAGGCGCACGGGGTGCTAGAGGCGCACGGGGCGCGAGGTGGGGGCGGACTGGCCGGGCCGTGGGCTGCTGGGTCGGCCAGGCCGTGGGCTGCTGGCCGGAGGGTTGGCGCGCGCGGTGACGGCGGGCCCTGCGGGGTTCTGCGGGGGAGAGTCCGTGGGCTGCTGGGGCCGGCCGGGTCGGAGGGTTGGGGTGGGCGCCGGTGACGGCGCCTGGCCCGGTGGGTCTGCGGGGACCGGCCGTGGGCGGCAGCGGCCGACGGCGGGCCGGGCGGGTGGCTTTGCGGGATCAACCGTGGGGCGGCGGGCTGGCCCGGCCGCTGCGTTGAGGGTAAAGGTATTCAGGTCTAGATAATTGACCTAAAAGGTCAACGTGAAGTAGCGTTCCTGCATCTCGCGGCGGGCAGCCGGGGTACCCGATCCAGGAGGAAACGCACATGGCGGGCCAGGTGGTGGTAACCGGCGGCGCGGGCTGCATCGGGATGGCGATCTGCCGCCGGATCCATGCCTCCGGGCTCACCGCGATCGCACTGGACCTGGCGGCCGCGATCGACGCGGTGGACTGGGCGAGCGCGCAGAACCGGGACATAGCGTCCGTGACCGGGGACGTCACCGACCGGGCCAGCGTCGAGGGCGCGGCGCAGGCCCTGACCGCCTCCGGCGAGCCGATCGTCGGCCTGGTGAACTGCGCCGGGGTGCTCAGGGACACGTTCCTGGGCCGGGTGGCCGACGCCCAGATGGACCTGATGTTCGGTGTCAACGTGGCCGGGACGGCCCGGGTCACCGACGTGTTCGCGCCGCTGCTGGCGGACGGGTCCGCGATCGTCAACATCGGCTCGCTGACCGGGCAGATCGGCCGGTTCGTCGGGGCCTCGGTGTACGGGGCGACCAAGGCCGGGGTGTCGGCGTACACCACTTACCTGGCCGTGGAACTGGCGGACCGGAAGATCCGGGTGAACTGCGTGGCACCGGGGGTGATCCGGGCGCCGATGAGCCCGTCGATGGCCGCGGTCTCGGGCGGCGAGGAGGCGTCGGCGGCGCACACGATCATGGGCCGGATCGGGGAGCCCGAGGAGGTCGCCGAGGTCGTCGAGTTCCTGCTGTCTCCGCGCGCCTCTTACATCACGGCCCAGACGATCCTGGTCGACGGGGGGTTCGTGGCCCGATGACGTCGCCCCCGGGAAGCCAGGCCCCGGCTGGGGCCAACACCGGAGCCAACGCCGGAGCCAACGCCGGAGCCAACGCCGAGGCGGTCCGGCGGCTGTGCGCGGCCGGCCCGGTCGTGGTCGACGTCGGCCTGGCCCAGGACGTGATGCCCGGCTACACCAGGAACCTCATTCTCACCTCCGGCGCGCCGCTGCCCTGGTCCAGCTACGTGGGCGGGCAGCGTGAGGCGATCATCGGCGGCGCTCTGTTCGAGGGGCTGGCGGCCACCCGCGAGGAGGCGATCGCGGCCCTGGACGCGGGCGAGATCACCGTGGCCGGGTGCCACGACTACGGCGCGGTCGGCTCGCTGGCCGGGATCTACACCGCCTCGATGCCCGTGTTCGTCGTGCGCGACGCGACCCACGGCAATACCGCGTTCTGCAACTTCTACGAGGGCAAGGACCCGAGGCGGCTCAACTACGGGTGTTACGACGAGGGCGTGCGCGAGCGGTTGCTGCACGTCAACAACGTCTACGCGCCGGTGGTGGGGGAGGCCATCCGCCGCACCGGCGGGGTCGCGCTCAAGCCGCTGATCGCCCGGGGCCTGCGGATGGGCGACGAGTGCCACAGCCGTAACGCGGCGTCCACGCTGCTCTTCAGCCGCGAGCTATTTGGCGCCGCACTGGACATGGCCGGGCCGGGCGGTGACGAGGTCCGCGAGACGTTCCTGCACATCGCCGAGAACGACTACTTCTTCCTGCGGCTGTCGATGGCGGCGGCCAAGGCGACCGCGGACACGATCGCCGGGCTGGCGGGCTCCAGCGTGGTGTCGGCCATGGGGTTCTCCTGCCAGGAGTTCGCCATCCGGGTGAGCGGACTTGGCGACGAGTGGTTCCGGGGCCCGACCCCGGTAACCGAGGGCCGCCTGTTCCCCGGGCACGACGAGTCCGAGATCACCTGGATGGGCGGCGAAAGCCCGATCACCGAGACCATCGGGCTCGGCGGGTTCGCGCAGGCCTGCGCGCTGTCGCTGCAGGAGTACCAGGGCGGCTCCCCGGACGTTATGATCCGGCGCAACGAGGAGATGTACCAGATCACGGCGGGAGAGAACACGGTGTTCAAGATCCCGCTGTTCGGCTTCCGCGGCACCCCGACCGGCGTCGACATCTTCAAGGTGCTCGACACCGGCGTGCTCCCGGTCATGGACGTCGGCCTGGCCGGCCGCGACGGCGGCCAGATCGGCGCGGGCGTGATCCGGGCCCCGCGCGAGTGCTTCGAGCGGGCCGCCGCTCGGTGGAGCGAAACCTACCCGGAAGACTGAGTCGCGATGCCCGTCTCCCTGACCGACCGCGCCGCCCTGATCACCGGGGCCACCCACGGCATCGGCCGCGGGGTGGCCGAGTACTTCGCGGCCGCCGGCGCCCGGATCGTCTGCTCGGGCCGGGACGCCGCTGCGGGCGCGGACCTGGCCGCAAGCCTGCAGGCGTCCGGGGCCACGGCCTCGTTCGCCGCGTTCGACCTGCTCGACCCGGAGGCGCCGCGGGCCCTCGTGGAACACGCGGCCGGCGAACTCGGCGGGCTCGACGTCGTCGTCCACTCCGCGGGGATCTACCCCGCGATCCCGCTGGCCGAGCTGAGGCTGGAGGACTGGGACCGGGTGCTGCGGACGAACCTGACCGCCGCCATGCTGCTGACCCAGGCGGCAACGCCGTTCCTGGAACGCGGCGGCACCGGGCGGGTCGTCATGATCTCGTCGATCACCGGCCCGCGGACCGGGTTCGCGGAACTGGCCCACTACGGCGCGTCCAAGGCCGGCCTGGAGGGTTTCGTGCGCGCGGCCGCGGTCGAACTGGCCCCAGCCGGGATCACGGTCAACAGCGTGGCGCCCGGCACGATCATGACCGAGACCCTGGGCGGGCTGCTGGACGGCGCCACGCGCGGCTTGCTCAAGACCCGCATCCCGGCGGGCCGGATCGGCGAGCCCGCCGACATCGCGTCCGCCGCGGCGTACTTCGCGTCGGCCGAGGCGTCGTTCGTGACCGGCCAGTCCCTGATCGTCGACGGCGGCCAGACCCTGCCGGAGATCCAGTAAGGAGATCGTCTGAGATGACCGAGCCCGTGCTGCGCTTCGATGCGTCGCTGGGCCAGCGCACCCGCAGCGGCGACTGGCCGGAGCTCGCCATCGGGACGTACACGGCCATCCGCGACAAGCTCGACGCGGCCGACTGGGCCGCGGCGGCCGACCTGATCGGCGTGACCATCGAGGAGACGGCCGAGCTACGGGAGATCTTCGAGGCGTGGCCGGCCGAGATCCTCGACTGGCTCGCGGCCCAGGGTGCGGCGCCGGACGCGATCGCCGCCGAGCACGACCGGGTCGCCGGGCTGCTGCGCGCCGAGCACGGCCGCGCCTGCGACCTGCCCGCCGAGTGGGACCGCTACGTGGCTCTGACCGAGGCTGCGGTCGCGGCCTGCCGGGCCCGGGACGCGGTCGCGGCCCGGGCCCGGACCGACGAGGCCCGCGAGGCCTGGCGGCAGGTGCACGACTACTGCGTCGACGAGGTCTACGCCCTGCTGGACGCCGTGGTCCGGCTGCGCGGCGAGGACGCACTGCCCGGCGTGTGGGATCACCTGATGCGGGACTGGTACGACGACCACGCCACCCGGCTCGACGTGCGCCGCCAGCCCTGGGCCGAGTCGGCCCGCCAGCTCATGACCGCGATCGTGCACGGCTTCCACGGCCATCTCAGCGGGACCGACCGCGAGGGCGGGATGACGTTCGTCGAGGAGGACGACCGGTACGGGTTCCGGTTCGACCCGTGCGGGTCGGGCGGCCAGGTGATCCGCGACGACACCACCGGCGGGAAGCCGCGGCCCGCCGAGCCATTCTCGCTGGCGGTCACGACCCGGCCGCACGACTGGTCCTTCGGCCGGGCGGGCGTGCAGGCTTACTGCGTGCACTGCTGCCTGCTGAACATGGTCATGCCGATCGACCGGCTCGGCTACCCCACCCGGGTGATCGACCCGCCGACCTGGCCGCAGGCCAGGACCGGGGCGCCGTGCACGTGGTGGGTGTACAAGGACCCGGCTCTCGTCCCCGACGAGGTCTACGAGCGCGTCGGCCGCCGGCGCCCCCCAGCGCCGTCGGGGGAGAACCCTTCGTGACCGCCATGGTCCAGCTCGAGGTGGCCGACTGCGCGCTCGGGCTGCGGGGCAAGTTGCTGCAGCCCGGGAAGCTCGCCGGCGGCAAGTGCCCCGCGTTCTGCACGATCGTCTACGGCCTCGGAGCGGACGACGAGGTCGCCGACACCGAGCTGTCGTCGGCGGCCAACGGCTACCCGGACGCGTTCGCCCAGCCGGACGAGACCACCCGGGTCGACCTGCCCTGGCGCCGCGAGACTCAGGCCGTGCTGGCCAGCCTGGTCACCGCGGACGGCGCCCCGCTGGCCGAGGACCCGCGCAACCTGGTCCGCGCGCTGGCCGACCGGTTCACCCAGCAGGGCCTGATCCCGGTGTTCGGCTTCGAGTACGAGGTGCACATCTTCGCCGCGCCGGCCGCGTCCGCCCCGCCGCTGCGGACCGTGGCCGACCTGACCCCGTTCACCCGGCTGCAGAACGCCTACAGCCTGACCCGGGCCGCCGCGACCGACGAGCTTGCCGCCGAGTTCATCAGCCGGATGGACGCGGTCGGCGTCACGGTCGAGGCGTTCCACTCCGAACTGGGCCACGGGTTCTTCGAGTTCGCCCTGGCCCCGCAGCCGGCCGCCCAGGCCGCGGACTCCGCCGCCCGGGCCCGGCAGTACCTCAAGGACCTGTGCGCCGAGCGGGGCCTGCTGGCCAGCTTCATGGCCAAGCCGCGCAGCGGCGCGTCCGGCGCGGGCGGGCACATCCACCAGAGCCTGGTCCGCGACGGCGCCAACATCATGTGCGAGCGCCCGGGTGCCCTGTCCGCCACCGGCCGGGCCTATCTCGCCGGGCTGCTGGACCTGATGCCCGCCCTGTCCCTGCTGATGTGCCCCAACCCGAACTCCTACCGCCGGCTGTCCCGCGAGTTCTACGTGGCCGAGCGGGCCTGCTGGGGCTTTGACGACCGCAACGGGGCGTGCCGGGTCATCGCCGCCACGACCGCGGACGGCCGGATCGAGCACCGCCGCCCCGGCGCCGACGCCAGCCCCTACCTGTCGGCCGCCGCGATGCTGGCCGCGGGCTGGCACGGGCTGAGCACCGAGCCGGAGCTGATCGCGCCGCTGGACCCGGCCGCCGCGGGCGC
>DATAVV010000278.1:0-14596 GCA_036267555.1 Streptosporangiaceae bacterium
CGTGCCCGGCCTGATCGCGCGGCGATCCGGCAGCCTGATCGCCATCTCCTCGATGACCGGCAAGCGCCCGCTGCATGGCCGTACCCCCTACGCCGCGGCCAAGATGGGCGTGATCGGCCTGGTCCGCACGCTGGCCACCGAACTCGGCCCGTACGGCGTCCGGGTCAACGCGGTCTGTCCCGGCTACGTGTCGGGGCCGCGGATGGACATGGTGGTCCGCAAGCAGGCCGAGGTCCGCGGCGTGCCTGAGGAGCAGATCCGGGCCGAGGTAAGCAGCGGATCCCCGCTGGGCCAGATGGTGACCGCCCAGGACGTGGCCGCGGCCTGCGTCTACCTTGCCTCCGCGCCCGCGATCACCGGCGAGGACCTCAACGTCACCGCCGGCGTGGTCATGTACTGAGTCACCCGGGAAGGAAAACCCATGAAGATCGTCGACCTGTCCCAGGACATCTACGAGGGGATGAAGGTCTACCCCGGCCACCTGAAGACGGTCCAGTTCGAGCACGCCACGCACGAGGAGACCGCGCCCAGATTTGAGGGGGGCTTCTCTTTCCAGACCAGCGGGTTCATCCTCAACGACAACGGCCCCACCCACTGCGACTCCTTCTCTCACCTGGACCCCGACCCGTCCGCCGAGACGATCGACCAGATGCCGCTTGACCTGTTCTACGGACCCGCGGTGTGCCTGGACGTGACTGGTTTCGCGCCGCGCACCGACATCATCGCCGAGGACCTGGACCGGGTAGAGGCGGACTCAGCCGTGGAGGTCAGGCCGGGCGACATCGTGCTGTTCTACACCGGCACCTGGAACAAGTTCGCCGGGGACAAGCGGTACCTGAGTGATTTTCCCGGGCTGGGCGAATCGGCCGGGGAGTGGATCGTGCGGCGACAGGTCAAGACGTTCGGCGTGGACAGCCCGACCCCGGACAACCCGGTCAGCGTCAGCTACCCGATCCACATGATGTGCCGCCGCGAGCACGTCACCCATTACGAGAACCTGGCCAACCTCGACCAGGTAGTGAACACACGGTTCACGTTCGCCGGGTTTCCGCTCAAGCTGCTAGGAGCACACGGCGGCCCGACCCGGGCGGTGGCGCTGGTCGGCTAGGGCGTGTCCCATAGATCTTGTTTGCCGGTTTCCGGTTGGATTGGGCCGTGGATGAGGATCAGCTGAAGCGGCATGACCTGACTGATGAGGAGTGGGCGCGGCTGGCGCCGTTGCTGCCGGGTCATCCGCGGCAGGGGCACCGGTGGAATGATCACCGGCTGGTGAAGGACGGGATTTTCCACCGGACCCGGACCGGGTGCCCGTGGCGGGATCTGCCGGACCGGTTCGGGAACTGGAAGACGGTCTATAACCGGCATCGCCGCTGGTCCGCGGACGGAACGTGGGAGATGATCCTGGACGCGCTGCGGGCCGGATGCGATCAGGAGCAGGGCCGGGACTGGACGGTCGCCGTGGACGCCACCGTGGTCCGGGCCCATCAGCACGCAGCCGGGGCCCGGCACCGGCCGCCCGCTGATGTGGACCCGGCCCGGCTGGCCCGATCGAGCTGAGCGCCCCGCTGCGTCTCAGGGGCGCCATCGAATGACAAGAACCGGGAGACTTTGGGCCGGTCCCGGGGTGGCCTGACCAGCAAGATGAGCGAGGACGCGATAGCGGCCATCGTCCGCGCGCTCGGCGACCTGACTCTGATCGTCAGCGACGCCGACCCTGCGGCCAAGGCCGAGATCTACACGCAGCTTGAGCTGACGCTCAAGTACCGGCCCAGCAACGGCTTGTGGAGGCCCCGGTGTGCCCGAGCCTCCACATGTGCAAAGGGTTCGTGCCCGGGGAGTAACGGCGAGCGGACCGGCGGACGCCTTGCGGCTCGTAAGAGACTAAACAGCAGGTCAGAGTCGATGTCGCCCTTATGCACGAGCCGCCTGGAGGCTGTCGTCGGCATTTGACATGAATCCCAACCCGGCGCCCGGCCGAAAGAGTTCAGTGCCGCCGTTGATTTCGGCGAATTCCGCGCAAGCATCGGCACTCTTATGGGAGCACTTCCGCATGGATGTCCGGCAAGCAGCGGGCACACTAGCGCAAGTGGCTAACGCAGTCGGGCATTGGCGTACTACTGCGACCTCGCACGGATTGCCGCAGGCAGTGATCGGGAAAATGGAGCCTGCATTCGAGCAGGCCGAACGAGACCGAGCCGACTCCATCGTGAAGAATAATCGAAACTAGCGTCGTTGTCGGAAGGGGCAGCGATTCCGTCTGGGGATCATGTCGGCCCTGGCTTGGTCGCGACACGCAGCGTCAGACCGGGGATGCGGAGCATCCGGATCTTTCTTGGCGGGGTGAAGCCAGCGTCGCGCAGCCAGCCGTCGAGCTCGCGCGGAGTGTGCACACGGGCTCCCGAACTGAGGTAGACGAACAGCGCCAGCATGTCGGCATGCGCGCTGGCGCGGCGGCCCGGCTCGGCGAAAACGTCGAGGACCGCCAGGGTGCCGCCCGGTTTGAGGGCACCGCCGATCCGGCGCAACAGGAAGGCGGTGGCATCCGGTGACAGGTGGTGGACGAGGTTGAAGCACAGCACCGCGTCATAGCCGGTGCCGAGGTCCGCCGTGTTCGCGTCGCCGTCGCGGAACAGGACTCGGTCTCCTAGGCCGGCTGCGGCGATCAGCTCGCGGCCGATCGCGGCACTGCCCGGCAGGTCCAGGACGGTCGCGGTCAGCGTCGGGTAGCGCTCGGCCAGGCGCGCGGAGTACGAACCGTGGCCCCCGCCGATGTCGAGGAGCGCGCGCGGGCGAGTGGGCATCGGCAGCCTGCGGGCTACCTCGGCCGCCGAGAGGCGGGCGAGTTCCCGCTGGCCGGTCATGTAGCGGCGCCAGTACGCGTCGTCCGGCGGCGCGCCGTGGGAGCCGCTCGACATGCCGGTGCGGACGGTCTCGTCAAGGCCGGCCCACCAGGGCCAGTAGTCGGCGGCGCCCGCCACGTAGCCCGCGACGGACACGGGCGAGGCAGGGTCGAGCCAGCGTCTTGCGCTCCTGCCCAGCTGGTACCGGCCGGACCGTTCGGCGATGTGCCCGCTGGAGCGGAGGCAGTCGAGCAGCAGCCTGGCTGGCAGCGGGTCGAGCCCGAGATCGGCCGCGACCTCCGTCGCCGTCGCCGGGCCCGCGGCCAGGCGAGAGGTGATCCCGGTACGGACGGCGGCGACCATGACCCCGGAAAGCGCCATCCCGGCCCAGGCGTCCAATGCCGCGGACGGGACGAGGCCGGCGCGCAGCGCCAGCCACTCAGCGGGGTTGGCCCCCCGCAATGCAAGCCTCATTCGACCGAATTTTCCACGTAATCACCCTGAACTTAGCCGGTCCGGTCCCTTATTGTTTTCGGCGCTCCATGTAATGCTTTATCAAACGATATTCTCATCTTCTGGCGCGTGCCGGAATCATTTACAGTTCTGCTGTCCGCCTAGTTCTGTCTGCTAAACCAGCGCCGGCGCCGGAGAGCCAGGGGAGCAGGGCGAACCGGCTAGAAATACTTTTGTCCATTGACGGGGGTGGTCCCGGATTGAAGCGCGCGCGGGCACTCATTATCAGCAGCCATCCGGGTCCTTCTCTCGCCATTACGGGCCTGACGACATTGCTCGCGGCGCAGGCGGCTCCGCACGGCATAGGCCCGGTGCTGACCGCGCCGGCGCTGCTGGCGGGGAAGCTGTCTATCGGCTGGTCCAACGACGCCTGCGACGCCGCTAGGGACGCGGCCGCCGGACGGGACGACAAGCCGCTGGCGCGCGGCGACGTCAGCGCAGCCGCCGTCTGGACAGCCGCCGGTACCGCGGCCGTGGCCGGGCTGGCGATGGCGCTCGTCATCGGCCCGGTCACCGGGAGCCTGTACGCCTTGGCCATCGCGCTTGGCTGGGCCTACAACCTCGGCCTCAAGTCGTCGCTGGCCTCCGGGATGACCTACCTGCTCGGGTTCGGCCTGATGCCCGCGTACGCGGCGAGCACGCTGCCTGGGCACCCCGCACCGCGCTGGCCGGTCACGGTGGCGGCCGGCCTGCTCGGGCTCGGCGCGCACTTCGCCAACGTGCTGCCCGACCTGGCGGCGGACAGGGCGGCCGGCGTGGGCGGCCTGCCCCAGCGGGTGGCCGCCCTCTGGGGATCGGGCGCGGTGCGTGCGGTCGCGATCGCGCTGCTGCTCGCGGCGTCGGCGCTGCTGCTCCTGGGCGCAACCCGTCGCTGGGTCGCGGTCCCCGGGCTGGTCGCCGCGCTGGCGCTCGCCGTGGCCGCGGCGCGGGGCACCGGGCGCGTGCCGTTCCTCGCGGCGATCGGCATCGCGGCGGTCGACATCGTGCTGTTCGCCGCGGGCGGAGAGGCCCTATCATGACGCCGCGGATCCTGGCCGTGCGTTCGGCGCTGCCCGGCAACCGCTGCCTTCAGGCGGAGTTCACCGACACGTTCGCGACGAGAGGCCGGATGAGCCCGGCCGAGCGCGTCCTCCTCGACCGGCTGCATACTTCGGCCGGGGTCGATACCAGGCACACCGCCCTGCCGCTCAAGGACTGCGGCGTGCTTCAGAGTGCCGAGGCGGTCAACGACCGCTACATCGACGAGGCGGTCGGGCTCGGGGAGCGGGCGCTGCGTCGGGCACTCGACGCCAGCGGGCTGCGGGCAGCCGACCTGGACCTGCTGATAACAACGTCCGTGACGGGGGTGGCCGTGCCGTCGCTTGACGCACGGCTGATTCCCCGGCTCGGGCTGCGGTGCGACATCAAGCGACTGCCCATCTTCGGGCTCGGCTGCGTCGCCGGTGCGGCCGCGCTCGGACGGCTGCACGACTACCTGCTCGGCTGGCCGGGCCAGACCGCAGCGCTGCTCGCGGTCGAGCTGTGCTCGCTGAACTGGCCGACCTCGGCGATCACGCCGGCGGATATGGTGGCCTCCGGGCTGTTCGGTGACGGCGCCGTCGCGCTCATCGCCCGCGGCGGGCAGGCCGACGCGGTATACGGCCCGGGGCCCGGCCCGGCGGTGATCGCATCGCGCAGCACGGTCTACCCCGACAGCGGCGACGCGCTCGGCTGGCGGCTGAGCACCGACTGTTTCCGGATCGTGCTGACGACTGACCTTCCCGCCGTGGTCGAGCGCGGCCTGGCCGACAGCGTCACCGGCTTCCTGGGCGAGCATGACCTGACCATCGACGACATCAGCAGCTGGATCTGCCACCCGGGTGGCCCCAAGGTGATCGACGCGGTGCAGCGGGCGCTGAAGCTGCCGGACCAGGCGGTGGCAGCTAGCCGCCGATCCCTGGCCGAGGTCGGCAACATGTCCTCCGCATCAGTGCTGCACATCCTGGAGATGATCAGCGACACCGGGCGGCCTCCCGCCGGGGCCGCCGGCCTCATGATCGGTCTTGGCCCCGGTGTAAGCGCCGAACTCGTGCTGCTGCGGTGGTGACGGAATGATCGTCTACTGGGTGCTGCTCGCCGTGATCGCTTGCGAGCGGGTCGCGGAGCTGGCCGTGTCCGGGCGGCACGCCAGGCAGCTGCTGGCGCGCGGAGGCGTGGAGCACGGTTTCGGCCACTTCCCGGTGATGATCGTGTTGCATGTGGCGCTGATCGCCGGCTGCGTGCTTGAGCCGCTCCTCGGCCACCGGGCGTTCATTCCGGGGCTCGGCTGGCCCATGCTGGCCCTGACCGTGGCGGCGAACGGGCTGCGCTGGTGGTGCATCGGCACGCTGGGGCCGCGGTGGACGGCTCGGGTCATCGTCTTGCCCGGGACGCCGCTGGTGCGCTCGGGGCCGTACCGGTGGTTCGGTCACCCGAACTACGTGGCGGTGATCGTCGAGGGGTTCGCGCTGCCGCTCACCGGGTCGGCCTGGATTACCGCGTGCGTGTTCACCGTGCTCAACGCGGCGCTGCTGACCGTGCGCATCCGGTGCGAGGCCAGGGCCCTGGCGGCGGCCGTCCCGCCGGGCACTGTCACCGTGGCCTCGCAGGCCTCGGCATGATCGACGTTCTCGTCGTAGGTGGCGGTCCGGTGGGCCTGGCGGCAGCGATCCGATGCGCGCTCGCCGGGCTCTCGGTCACCGTCGCCGAACCACGGGGCACGCCCATCGACAAGGCATGCGGGGAGGGCGTGATGCCCGCCGCGGTGCGGCGGCTCGCCGCCCTGGGTGTCAGGCCCGACGGTCGTCCGCTGCGCGGCATCCGCTACGTCGATGAACGTCATCACGCGGACGCGCGATTCAGGTGCGGTGCCGGGCTCGGTGTGCGCCGGACGGTCCTGCACGCCGCCCTCGCCGAGCGTGCCGCCGCCCTCGGCGTCCCCGTCCTGCCTGCCCGGGTCACCGCGTTTGCGCAGCAGCCCACGCACGTGACCGCAGCCGGCATCGAGGCCCGGTACCTGGTGGCGGCGGACGGGCTGCACTCGACGATCCGGCGCATCCTCGAAAGGGGCGGTACGCCAGGTCCGCAGAGGCCGGCAGCGCCGCGGTACGGGCTGCGCAGGCACTACCGGATCGCTCCCTGGACGGACCTGGTCGAGGTGCACCTGACGGCCAAGGCTGAGGCGTACGTCACGCCGGTCGCCGCCGATGTCGTCGGCATCGCCCTCCTGGTCCCCAGGCCGGGCGGCGACGACTTCGAAGCGCGGCTGTCCGCCTTCCCCGCGCTGTCCCGCCGGCTGGCCGGCGCGGCCCGTGCCAGCGACGTACGCGGGGCGGGGCCGATGCGTCAGGATGTCCGGCGTCGCGTCCACGGCCGGGTGCTGCTGGTCGGCGACGCGTCGGGCTACCTGGACGCGCTGACCGGCGAAGGGCTCAACGTCGGCCTGGCCCAGGCGGAGGTACTCGCCCGCTGCCTCGCGGCGGGCCGGCCCAGCGATTACGAGCGGGCCTGGCGGAAGGTCTCCGGGCCGGCCTGGCGGCTGACTGCCGGCTTGCTGTGGTCAAGGAACCAGCCGCTGCTCGCCTCCCGGCTCGTGCCTGCCGCCCAGTACGTCCCCTGGCTCTTTTCGACGGTCGTCAACCACATCGCCCAGGGGTAGGGATCACAGAATCACCAGGCAGGAATACGTGGTCTACTGTGAGCCCGGCTCGTAACCGGGCGAGGACTCACCGATGAGCCGGGTCAGCTCGGCCCGGGAACGGGTGCCGAGCTTCTGATAGATGTGAGCCAGATGAGTTTCCACGGTCTTGACCGTGACAAACAGGGCCTCGGCCAACTGCCGGTTGGTCAGGCCCGAGGCGGCCAGCTCGGCGACCCGGTGCTCGGTCGGGGTAAGAGAGCCCAGGCCGCTGACCGCCGACCGGCGCGGCCGCAGTCCGAGCGCTCGGAGTTCATGGCGGGCCGCCCCGAGCAGAGCGGTGGCGCCCATCCGGTCGGCCAGCTGCAGCCCTTCCCGCAATGACTGCGCTGCGGCCGACTGCTGGCCCGCTCGGCGGCGGGCCGCCCCGAGCTCGACGAGCGCATGGGCCCGCTGCAGGGCCGAGGGACTGCGCGCGAGCACCTCGGCCGCTTCGGCCAGCGCGGCAATCCGGTGTTCCCCTTCGCTGATGGCCGCCTGGGTGCGCAGCGCGAGACCAAGCGCACGGGCGGTACCGGAACTGCGGGCCCGGTCGAGCTGTTCGCGGGCCAGTCTCCGGGCGTGGCTGTGGTCGCCGAGGGCGTGTGCGGCCAGGGCGGCCGGGTGCCGCCAGGGCACGAAGCCTGGGTGGTCGATGCCGAAGCCGGTGGAGAGCAGCTGCCCGGCGGTCTCCGCGTCGGCCAGGGCCAGCTCAGGCCGCCCATCGGCCAGCGCCAGCACGGCGTGCGCGAAGCGGGCGATGGGAAGGTCCATCGAGCCGGGTGGTGCGCCGGCCGTCAGCCGCAACGCCTCGCGTGCGGCGGCCAGGTCGCCGCGCTCGACGTGAATGTGTGCCCGCAGGCTGCTCACCCATGGGTCGCCGGCCGTCCACCCCTCCCGGCTGGCGAGCAGAGCCTGGTCCAGGTCGGCCAGGGCGCTGCTCAGTTCGCCGCGGTGATAGCGGCCGATGGCGCGGTGATAGCTGGCCGTGGTGAAGCTGAGCAGCGAACCGCGACGGCGCGCGGCGGCGATCGCCGCCGCGCAGATGTGCTCCGCGTCGTCGAGCTCGTCCACGCAGCACAGCGCCTGCACGATCAGTCCGGCGAGGATACCCATGCCGGCAGGCTCGACGAGAGGGTCGGCCGCAGTGGCCCGCGCGGCCAGCACCCGTATCGGTGCGGCGGCCTCGTCGGCGAACGCGAGCCGCAGCACCAGATGGGCCAGCAGGCCAGGGTCGTCAGGCGGCCGGCCGTCACGTGCCGCCTCGATCAGCGGCTGCAGCCGCTTCGCCGCGAGCGGGGCTAGCTCGGCCCGGAACGTGCTGGCCGTGAGGTAGCTGACCAGCAGCGGCGGTAGCGCTGCATCCTCCGGTTTCAGCAGTTCAAGGGCCTCCTCCATGACGCTGGCGGCCGCCTCGTGGGCGCCGCGGTTGAAATGCAGCCGGGCCAGGGCGGCGAGCGCCGGCACCTGGTCTTCCGGTGTTGCGAACATCGGGAGGGCTTCGTCGATACGGGCGCGCGCACTCATCTGGCCCTGCTCAAGTTCGGCATGGGCCAGCTCGAGGAGCACGTGGCCGCGCGCGGCCTGGGCCGGCGGTTCGGCCAGCGCCCGGGCGAGCAGCCGCGCCCCGGCACCGGGGTCGCCCCGGTGCAGCGCCTGCGCGGCGGCCTGGCGCAGGACGGTCACCGTCCGCTGGTCACCGTCTGGGAAGGTGAGGAGCGCATGGGCAGCGACCGCGTCGAGTGGTGCACCATCAGCGGTGAGCACGTCCCGGGCCCGTCGGTGGGCGCGTGCCCGGGCGAATGCGGGAATGTCGGTGTAGACGCTGGAGCCGATCAGTGGATGGGTGAAGCGCAGCGGCTCGCCCACCGCCAGGATGCCGACATCGGCCAGCGCGTCGGCGGCTGCCTCCGCCGCCTCGGCGTCCAGCCTGGCCAGCAGCCGGGCGTGCCGTAGGGGTACCTGATCCCCCAGCACCGCTACCGCCTGGGCCAGTTGCCTGGCGGCATCGCCGCGCCGGTTCAGGCGGACCAGCACGGAGCGCAGAACCGCGTCGGGCACCAGCGAGCGCACCAGGGCCGCCGATCCGTCGGTTGGCGCGATTTCCTCGGTGCGCAGCGCCCAGAGCAGCTCCCGGGCCAGGAACGGGTTCCCGCCGCTCGCTTCGGCGCAGGCCTGGATGAAGCCGGGCTCGGACGCGGGCAGCTCGGCGCGGACCAGTTGGGTGATCGTCGGCGCGGTTAGCGTCCGCGGCGTGAGCACACCATGAGCCGGCCGTTCGCGCAGCCACTGCAGAGTCTGCTGGTCCTCGGCCCGCTCGCCGCTGCGCATGGTCACCACCAGGACCGCCGGCAGTTCGTCGATCCTGGCCGCCAGGTAGGCGAGAAACGACAGCGACGGGCGGTCGGCCCACTGGATGTCATCGACCTCTATCAGCAGGGCGGACGATGGGTCGCCCGGTGAGCTGGCCGCGACGTTGACCGTCAGCCAGTACAAGCCGCGGACCAGGGCCGACGAGTCGTCCGTCTCCGGTGCGGCCGGGTCGAACAACGTGGCCGCGAGCGATGCCTGGCCAGACAGCAGCCGGGCCCGCTCGCGGTCGGGCGCAGCGGTCAGCATCGCAGCGAACAGCCCGGCAGCGACGCCGAACGAGGCGTCGCGTTCAAGCTCGATCCCGCGCGCGGCCAGCACCGCCATGCCCTGCGTCTCGGCCATCGCGTGAGCCTCCGCCAGCAGACGCGACTTGCCGATGCCGGCCGGCCCTTCGATGACGACGAGCCGGCCCGCCCCCGCCCGTGCCGCGGTCAGCGCCGCGGAGAGTTCGGCTAGCTCGGCCTCGCGCTCGTAAATAGCCTCGCGTCCCGCGCCCGCCCCGGCACGGTCTGTCTCCGGCTCATCTCCGGCGTGCCGCCGCTCCACCGTGACTCCCCGCTCGCTCTGAGACTCGCTCGCGGACCAGTCACCGGCTTGTCGTGGTGCCGATCCGTGCGAGTTATCAGCATAAAGCCTGCGGTGATCGAGCAGCATGGCCGTCATTTCGGCCGCGCTGGTCCGGGGAGCCGCCCGGCTGAGGGTGCGCTGCGATTCCGGTACGGCTAGCGCGCTCTGGCTGGCTTGTGGCTACGGCGGTGCGGGCCCAGGCGGCGTAGCTGGATCCAGGTGACCAGCAGGTAGGTGAGCCCGAGCCCGGCCGTGATGCCAATGTCGCGCAGCCAGTTGGCCGAGGAGGTCGTCCAGAGCGGGTCCGCGTCCGTGCCCGGCAGGAGGCCGATCGCGTTCAGATTCACGGTGGACGCGCCGGCGGCGAATCCCCAGCGGGCCGGCGCGATCCAAGAGAGCTGCGACAGGCCCGCCATCCCGTTGAACGGCAGTACGCCGCCGGACAAGATGACCTGGAACATGGTCAGCATCACCAGGAACGGCATCGCCTTTTCCGATGTGCTGACGAAAGCCGAAACCAGCAGACCCAGGCACATCGACGTCACCGCGAGCACGGCGATCGCGATGGTCAGCTCAAGGAGCGGGTAGCTTTTCAGCAGCGCGCCGTGGGCGGGCATTTGGCGCCCCGCCACGCCGAGCAGCACGATCACGCACGACTGGGCGACGCTGATGGCCCCGAGCAAGGTCAGCTTGGACAGCAGGTAGGCGCCGGACGACAGACCCGCGGCCAGCTCCCTGATGTAGATCGGCCGCTCCTTGACCAGCTCACGGACCGAGCTCGCAGTTCCGGCGAGGCAGGCGCAGGTGACCAGGATCTGGAGCAGTTCCTGGGCGGACATGTTGCCGTTCGGCCCGGCAAGCCCCTGCATGGCGGGCACGAACCTGATCAGCAGGCCGAGCACGAGCGGGAGCAGCCCCATGAACAGCACGTAGCCCCGGTCCGCGGCGATCACCCGAGCGTACCGCCGGGTCAGCGTGGCATACTGCCGCAGCCCACGGCGACGCTGCGGTGGCGCGGCCAGCTGCTCCTCAGCCGGCTGGGCCACGTCCGGCCGGCGCTGCGCCGCCGCGTAGCGCGCGTGGAGGAGGGAAGCGTTGAACTCGCCCGCCCAGTCGCGGTCGGGATAGAGGTCGAACGCCTGGAACAGCTCCGCCCAGCCGGGCAGCCCGAAGTAACCGAGCGCTTCGTCCGGCGGCCCGTAAAAGGCCATCCTCCCGCCGGGGGCCAGGACCAGGAGCCGGTCGCACACCATGAGATTCAGGACGCTGTGCGTGACCACGATGATCGTCCGGCCGTCGTGGGCGAGATCGCGCAACTGGAACATGACCGACTTGTCCAGGCCGGGATCGAGGCCGGAGGTGGGTTCGTCGAGGAACAGCATCGACGGCCGGGTGAGCAGTTCCTGGGCGACGTTCATCCGCTTGAGCTGCCCGCCGGACAGCCGGTCGGCGCGCGTCTCCGCGTGCTTGGCCAGCCCGAGCTCTTCCAGCACCTCGGTGACCCGGGCGTCGCGCTCGGCGGCCGTGGTGCCGGTGGGAAAGCGCAGCTCCGCCGAGTACTGCAGCGCACGGCGGGCGGTCAGCTGGGTATGCAGGATGTTCTCTTGCGGTACCAGGCCGATGCGGTACCTGAGCTCGGCGTAGGACTCGTAGAGGTCCCGGTTGTCGTACACCACGGTGCCCGCGTCAGCGGGCCGCGTCCCGGTCATCGCGCCGAGGAGTGTCGATTTGCCTGCGCCGCTGGGGCCGATCACGCCGACCAGGCATTTCTCTGGCATCGCGAACGACACCCGGTCCAGCAGAACCTTGCCGCCTGCCACCGTCACCACGAGTCCCTGCGCCGCGACGGTGATCGCACCGTCGTCGGACAATTGCTCAAGGCCGCTGCCCGAGAGCCGGAACGTCGAATGCCCGATACCGATCCTGTCGCTGCCCGTGAGCGGCTGCATGGCGATCCGGCCGCCGTTGACAAAGGTTCCATTCTGGCTGCCCAGGTCGGCGAGCTCGAACCCGCCGCTGTGCCCCTTGCGCAGCTCGGCGTGGTAACGGGAAACCAGAGGGTCGTCCAGGACCAGGTCGTTGTCAGGTGCGCGGCCTACCCGCAGGCCCCCGACGGGCATCGGCATGACCACGGTCGGGCTGGCACTCTCGTCCGGCACCGGATCGGGAAGTGCCGGCACGGCCGGCCCCACCTCTTTGGCCGGCTCGGGATGTTCAGGGACCACGCCCGAAGCGTACGGGCCGTGCGCCCGGAGGGAATCAGGGCGGCAACCCTGATCTTTCGGGCCTTACCCCGAGTCTGACCGCTGTCACAGTCATTGGCCTGCTTCGGCTCTTTTCGGCGTGGCGTGCGGTGTCATGTGTCGCGGGGATCGCGGATCGCTGCCCTCCGGCGCTCCGCCGGGGCGGGTGTCGCCCTGGCTGGCCGCCGGGAGGCGGTGACCAGTGCTGGTGATGCCGTTCCCGGTTATCAGCTGGCTGGCGGTCCAGGCGCCGCTGTGGCAGGCAACCCCGAGCATGCCGAGGCGACCCAAGTTGACCGCGGCGAGCAGGGCGAAGTCGGCAGCGACCCTGGCCAGCCCGCGGACGATGTCGCCGCCCGGCCGCCCGGGACCTTCGACGACCATGGCCTCGGCGGTCCGGAAGACAGGCGCTTCAGGAGATGGCCCGCTCGATGCGGCAACGGCACGTAGGCGCCGGGCTCGTGCAGCCTCACAGCCGGGATCTGAGCACATCGACCTCGCAGCCGGGCGCGGACGGGTCGAAGCCGTGCCCGGCCAGCCAGCGGACCGCCCGCAGGCTGCGCAACGACCACCAGGCGCGGATCACGTCGAGGCCGACGTCGCCCAGGCGCTCCTCGTGCCCGAGCGTCAAGCTTGCCAGGTCGTACAGGGCATCGCCCGGGGCCGCCTCGGTCCAGTCGATCACGCCGGTGATCTCGTCACCGTCGACGAACACGTCGGCGACCTGCAGGTCGCCGCGCGTGAACCCCGGTGTCAGGACTCGCGGACGACGTCGGCGGGATCCTTGTCGTCGCGCAGGCCCTGGTAGGAGGCGGCCCGGAGCCTGCCTTCAGGGGTCCAGGTAGCGAAGGCGACCTCGATGACCAGCACCGGCCGCACCCAGACCGCTCCGCGGGCGTGGTCGCGGGGCAACTCGCCGGTGAACGGGCTGGCGGGCTGGCGTAGGGCGGCCAGCCGGTCTCCGAGCATGATCAGGGTCTGCTCGGTGAAGCCCGTGCCGACGTGGCCGGTGTACTGCAGGCCGCCGGGGCCCTGGACCCCGACCAGCAGGGAACCGATCTGGCCGGCCCGGCCGCCTTCACCGCGCCGCCAGCCACCGACGACGAACTCCTGCCGGAAAACGTTCTTGATTTTGCGCCAGTCCGGTGACCGCCGGCCCGGCTGGTAGACCGAGTTCAGCCGTTTAGCCACGATGCCTTCGAGGCCGTGGTCGCGGGAGACCGACAGGATGTCGGCGCCGGCGTGACCGGCGAACGAGGGCGGTACCTGCCAGTGCCCGCCGCCCGGGCCCAGGCTCAAGCCGTCGAGCAACTCGCGCCGTCGCCAGTAGGGCACGTCCAGCAGCGGGCGGCCCCCAGCGTGCAGGACGTCGAAGATTACGTAAGAGATCGGGATACGGCTGGACAGCCGGACCGCCTGCGCCGCCGAGGTCACGTGCATGCGCTGCTGGAGCTGAGAGAAACTCGGCCGCCCGTCCTCAAATGCCACGACCTCCCCATCCAGCAGCAACGCTGAACCGGCGGCTGGCCCGAGTGCGGACAGTTCGGGATAGGCGACGGTGATGTCGCGGCCGCTCCGTGCGGCCAGCCGCAGCTGGCCGCCTTCGAGGTAGGCCAGCGCCCGGACGCCGTCCCACTTCATCTCGAACGCCCAGCCATCGTCGTTTCGGGGCAGCGCGCCGGCCACGGCCAGCATTGGGGCGAACTGTTCCGGCAACGGGACCAGCCGATGGTCGCCCGCTGACCCTCGCGTATCTGGAGCAGTCATAGAAGTCGCTGGTCAGGATACCTGTCCAGCAGCCGGTGGCCGTCGTCGCCGACGGTGGCCCCGTCTACCTCACGCCCATTTCGGGTACGCAACAGGGACGGTCAGGCTGCGCATTACGAGCCGAATGCGTTCGGCCGGCCATGCCGGTCACCACCCCTCGGTTGTCGTGAGCGGGTGGGGCTCGCCGGTCAGCGCGGCCAGTGCGGCGGCCACCTCGGTGGGGCTGGCGCGGACGTAGGTCGCGGTGGCGCCGGCCTCGCCACCGGAGTCGGTGTGGCCGGCGTAGGCCCGGGCGATGGCGTAGCCGAAGTTCCGCTCGACCCAGGTCAGGGTGGTGTGCCGGATCCAGTGGGTGCTGATCTGCTGGGTGCCGACCCAGGGCAGGTGCCGGCCGAGGCGGGTCCACAGGTGGTCATAGCGGCGGGAGGTGATCGGCCGCCCGTTCGCGTAGCGCAGCAGCTGCCCGTCCGGCGGGGCATGCCGCTCCCGGGCGTGCTCGACCAGGCGGCCCATCAAGGTGGGGGAGACCGGCTGCCAGCGGACCGTCTCGCCTTTTTCCCGCAGCCGGATCAGGCACTGGTCCGGGTCCAGATCATCGG
>DATAVV010000279.1:0-32006 GCA_036267555.1 Streptosporangiaceae bacterium
CCGGCACCTTGCCTACATTCAGGACGAACTGGATCCTGTCGACCGGGGACGTGGTGACAGTGACCCGGATCGCTTCGCCGGTGCCGGAGAAGCCCGTCCTGCGCGTCTCATAGACGTTTACCCTTCCGTCTTCGGGCAGGCCGAAAATCACCGTCTCGTTAGCGTCCGGCGCGCGGACTGTCATCACGTCGGAGGTGCCGAGCTTCTTGACGCCGAGTTCGGCCTCTAGGTACAGAACCACGCCTTCCTTGATGTCGGTTGCCTGGATGAGCCGCACGGCACCCGCTTGGGCGAAGGTCATCGGGTAGAAGGTGGTCTGGAGAGACCACGGGGTGCCGTCGATAAAGCGTTGCTGAAAACGACTCACGACCATGTCGCCTTCGTCGGGGCCAAGTTCAGGTGCGGCGATGTCTCCGGCCCTCTGGCGTCACGGACGGTGTGCCTGGACGCGTCATACTGGTCCCTGAGTTCGAGTTCGGTGGGTAGATTCAGGCATGTCGCTCCTCGGGCTACCTGTCGGCTGTTCCTGGTTGACTCATTCAGGCCGCAGCGGACCCGGGATCGTCTGGAACATCTCCAAGGTTGTAGATGAACTGGTTCCGGTCAATGCGGAAGACGCTGCTCCTGAGTCTGAGTGGTTCTCCCGTTATCGTTGAGCCCGGGCACCCGGAACTCGAATTCGGTAGGTAACTGGTCGCCGCCGCCCAGTTCCCGTTCTCGATCTTCTGGCGCAGTTCCTCGGCGATCCGCCGATACATGGGGCAGCCTGAACGTGCTCACGTGAGCGGCGGCTCCCGGAACAAGGCGCTGCCGGCGGCCGGGGAGTGCTGGGCGGGCCGCTGGAACAGGGCCGCGGCCGGATAGCTGGCGTCGTCCACGCCGCGGCGGCACCGGGTGAAGCCCTGGCCGGTGTAGTAGTCGTGCAGGCGGTGGTTTGTCGTCCAGGCGCTGGCCCTTAACCAGTACGCCCGGTGGTCGCGCCATGCCTTCCGGCCGGCCCAGTTCAGCAGTTCGGCCCCGAGATCCAGTCCGCTGTAGGCCCGGCTGACGACCATGCGGTGGACGTAGACCGCGGGCTCCCCGCGCTGCGGCTGCGGCCAGTACGGATCCGGATCAGGATCGGCAGTGATCGTTGCGGCGGGTGTCCCGTGATCCCAGCAGATCCAGGTCTTCCCGGAACGGACGTGGGCTAGGACGCGGGTGTGCCTCCCGGCCTGGTCCGGCCACGGCTGGGCCCACTGGTCGGTCCCCTTGGTGCGCAGCCAGTCAGAGGCACCCTCGATGAGCCGGACAATGACCCCAAGCTCGTTCGCTGTCGCTTGGCGCAGACTCAGGGACGGGGACATAACCCCATCCTCGGGTAAGAACGGCGCAGATCGATAGTGGTCGCTGGCCGCCGAGTCCTCTTGCGCTTTAGCCGACGTTAACGGAACAGGTCCCGCACCGCCGCGAGTAGTGCCTTGGCTGCGGCGAGCAGTTCCGGGCGGCTCAAGATCAGCATGATGCAGGTGGGGACGGACAGGATCGTGGCGCAGCGGGTCCGGCTGGGTAGCCGTCGGTCGCTATGCGTGTCGGCGAAGGTAGGCCCGGCCATGCCGGATAGCGGCTGGCTTGGGAAAGGCACCTATGGGGGAACGGCGGTATTGCTGGGGGCCGTCGGCTTGCCTGTCCGGCGAGCAACAATCCGACGGTTGGCATACGACCCCCAGCAATACCCTGTGGCTGGCCAGGTACCAGCTCTCGTTCTGCTAATGCACCGCCCGGAGTGCGTCGTCAAGCCCGTCGTGCAGGTCGGCGAACGACCGGTATTCCCGGCGCTCCGCGAAGTCATCGTTTACGACTTTGTGGGCCAGTTCCCTGGGGTCCACGAGCACGCCGCCCCCGACGTAGCTCACATCGGACAGTACCGTGCGAACCCCCTGCTGCCCGGCGACGAAGTCCCCGTATCGCCACCCGATCGATTCGTCGAAGACCAGCGCTTTGGCTCCGGCGAGCACAATCGTCGCGTCGCGCGGGCTCTCTGGGTCCAGCCAGCTGCGCTGGACCTGAAGGCCGCCGGCGCTGAGCGCGTGCACGGCCTCCGTGACGTAACCCCGAAGCAGATTCACCCAGAGCACTGGATGCGGATCCGGGGTGATGTTTCTGTCCAAACTCGCTTCCTCCTCTTGTTATGTAATTACCTCCCGTACCTGTGGCGTGCCGGTTTCTCTTATTTGTATCCGGCTAGACCGCATATAGGCATCTGCCACATGAGTACGTCCCGCCCGTGAGTACAGCTTTCCTGGTCCGGATATCCGTCAAACTTCCCGCCTCAGAGACGAGAAGTTATCGTTTACTCGGAATGCAAGTCTTGCTTGTCAGGGAAGCTGCCCCACGGAATTCTTCTCGTTTAAAGCAGTAATCTCTCCGCGGCTCACGCCGCCGGGCCGTTGCTCCGCGCCGGTCAGCTCCCTCTCGAGGAGTGCCTATTCGGGCAGGGCAGTCTGATCACTAGCCTGCTCCCGAGGGCTCATCGGGAACATCTCCAATGTTGTACACGAACTGATTCCGGTCTGCGGGGAAGACGGTGGTCGTCAGCCTGAGTGGTTCGCCGGTCTCGCTGAAACCGCTCCGGCGCAGCTCGACTACGGCCACCCGGCCGTCGTCCGGCAGCTTGAAGAACGTGGTCTCGTTATCGTCCGGCGCGCGAACGAGGATCTTGTCGCTGTACCCGACCTGCTTGATGCCAAGCTGGGAACTGAGATAACCGACGACGCCTTCGTCGATGTCCTCGGCCTGGAGAAGCCGTATCGCTCCCGCTTCGACGAAACGCATGGGGTAGAACGTGGTTTGCAGCGACCATGGGGTGCCGTCAATAAGACGTTCCTGGTGTCTGCTCACGACCATCGCGCCGTCGGCGAGGCGCAGGGCGTCCGCGACCACCGCAGTCGCCTTCTGAATCTCGACTCTTGGCTCGGTAACGTTGGGTTCTCGGCTCAGTGCCGTCACCTGCGACGTGTATGAGACGCCTTCACCGCCGCCGAGGCCGAGCCGACCGCCGCCCGTTTTGGGCACCGACAGTGTGGTTACGAACGGGTCGATCTTCTCCATGACGAACGTGCCCTGCCCGGGCCGTGTCTCCACGAGGCCCCGGGTGATGAGCCATTTCACGGCGTCACGCACGGTGTTGCGCGACGCGTCGTACTGCTCTCTGAGCTCGAGTTCAGTGGGCAACTGCTTGCCGTGACCTATCACCCCGTACTCGATCTTCTGCCGCAGATCCTCAGCGATCTGCCGGTACATGGGATCAGGCATCCTACCTCCCAGAGATCCCAACAGCACCAATCACATGGGCCAATGGGCTTGAAAGGATCATTCCGGCAATCCCAGCCGTCGGAATATTTGGGCTTATCCCATTGCCTTCGGCGCTATCTGATGTCAACATGGCCATAGTACCAAAGGTTGGGATGGCTTGAACGGCTAGGTCCATAGGGCTCAGCCTAGCAGTCCGGGTGCTTGGGTATGCAAGGACTGCTGGGAGGGGTTGCCAAACCGTAACCGTGCAGGTCATCGCCAGCAACGACGCCTATCGGGCCGGGTGGCCTGGATCGGAGCCGCGCAGTCAGCCGCTGATCGGACGAAAGGGGGATCAGCTATGACGGCCGTACTACCGCTAGCGATCGGTGTGGTCTTCAGCATCGGGGCGATCACGGGGATTGTGATGCTGGTCAGCCTGGCCAGCCGCAAGGAAGACCACAGAGCGAGGCTAAGCCGCGAGGCACCCGACAGCATGACGAACGCCGGGCGCTTCCTGACCGGCCTGTACGTGCGGCGTCCGGGCGACGAGCCCTGGCGTAACTACCACGATGACGACTACGCGGACTACCCGGAGTACCACGGGCCACGCCAGGACCCGTGGTCGTGACCGATAACTGACAGGGGGCGCCAGGGCGCTGCGGCCGTGCCACGACGGGGCGTGGCGCGGCCGCAGCTTGTTTCACGCGGGCCGCTGACCAGGGCGCTGCCAGGCGAATCACGCTACCGCGCCTTGTCGGCGCGGCCCGCTAGGCTCTGCAGCGTGACCGAAGCATCGCCGTCGTTTCCCTGGCCCGCTGGCAGCGCTACCGGGGTCGGCTCGATGCCGGGCACGGACCCGGCCGAGGCGGTCGCGGTGGTACTCGGCGAACTGCCCGACCTTCCTCACCTGCCCGAGTTGCCGGGCCGCGGCGTCGGCGCCGACCTCACGGGCCGTACCGCGTCGCTGCTGCTCGACATGCCGGTGGACACCGTCACCGGCCGCTGGAAGCTGGCGGGCCGGCCCGGCCGCGACCAGCGCCGGGCCGCGGGCCTGCTGTCCGCGGACCTGGACGCGCTGTACGAGGCGGCATCCGACTGGTCCGGCCCGTTCAAGGTTCAGGTCTGCGGCCCGTGGACGCTGGGCGCCACGATCGAGCTGTCCCGGAGCCAGAATCCCACGCTGGCCGACCCCGGCGCGATGGCCGACCTGACCGCGTCGCTGGCCGAGGGGGTCGCCGCCCACGTCAGGGAGGTTCGCAGCCGGGTCCCGGGCGCCGTGGTGCTGCTGCAGATCGACGAGCCTGCTCTGCCCGCGGTGCTGGCCGGATCGGTGCCTACCGCAAGCGGGCTGAACCGGGTGGGCGCCGTGGACACCACGGTGACCGTGGAAGGGCTGCGCTCCGTCCTGGACGCGGCGGCCACATTCGGCCTGGTGCACTGCTGCGCACCTGACGTTCCGTTCCGGCTCATAAGGGATGCGGGGGCGCAAGCGGTCGCCTTCGACCTCAGCCTGCTGGGGGGTGAGCTGGAGCAGGACGCGCTGGCCGAGCTCGTCGAGGCCGGGCTGGGGGTCCTGGCCGGCGTGGTCGATCCGCGGCGATCCGCCCGGGGCGCGCCCTATTCGCCCCGGGAGACCACCTCCGGCCTGACCGCGCTGTGGCATCGCATGGGGATCCCGCCCGCGATGCTGGACCGGCAGGTGGTGATCACCCCGGCCTGCGGGCTGGCCGACGCCACGCCCGCCAGGGCCGCCGCCGCGCTCGCCCGCTGCCGTGAGGCCGCCCGCCTGCTGCCCGAACTGATCGAGGAGGCTGCTCCGTGACCGAACCCGAGGCAGCGAACGCGGCGGCGCGGCACCGGCACGCGGACCTGGCCGCCGAGATCACCGAGCACAACCACCGCTACCACGTGCTCGACTCGCCGCTGATCTCCGACGCCGAGTACGACGCGCTCATGGGCGAACTGCGCTCGCTCGAGGAGCAGTACCCGGACCTGCGAACCCCCGACTCGCCGACGCAGAAGGTCGGCGACGTCATCTCCACCGACTTCGCCGCGGTCGAGCACCTGGAGCGGCTGCTCAGCCTGGACAACGCGTTCTCGCCCGAAGAACTCGACGCGTGGGCCGCGCGCACCGTGCGGCTGGCCGGCTCCGAGCAGGTCGGGCCCTACCTGTGCGAGCTGAAGATCGACGGGCTCGCGGTCGCGCTGGTGTACCGGGGCGGCCGCCTGGTCCGCGCGGCCACCCGGGGCGACGGGGTGACCGGCGAAGACGTGACCCCGAACATCCGCACGATCGCGGCGGCTCCCTCCCGGCTGGCCGGGAAGGGCTGGCCGGAGGTGCTTGAGGTGCGCGGCGAGGTGTACCTGCCGGTCGCCGCGTTCCACGAGCTGAACGAGCGGCAGGCCGACGCGGGCAAGCCGCTGTACGTGAACCCGCGCAACACCGCCGCGGGGTCGCTGCGGCAGAAGGACCCGCGGGTGACCGCCACCCGTCCGCTCAGCCTGATCGTGCACGGCCTGGCCGTGCCCGGCGCGGGCGCGGCCGAGAGCGGCATGCCGGGCCCGGACGACGAGGCCGTGCCCAGCAGCGTGCCGTCCACCCAGTCGGGCTGGTACGAGCTGCTGCGCGAGTGGGGCCTGCCGGTCAGCGACGTGTACAAGGTCGTCGGCCACCTGGGCGAGGTGCGGGAGTACATCAGCTACTACGCCGAGCACCGGCACGACCCGCTGTACGAGATCGACGGCGTGGTGGTCAAGCTGGACCGCCTGGAGGTGCAGCGCCAACTGGGCGCGACCAGCCGCGCGCCGCGCTGGGCGATCGCGTACAAGTACCCGCCGGAGGAGGTCACCACCCGGCTGCTGGACATCCGGGTCAACGTGGGGCGAACCGGCCGGGTCACGCCGTACGCGGTGATGGAGCCGGTCAAGGTCAGCGGCTCGACGGTGGACCGGGCCACGCTGCACAACGCCGACGAACTGGCGCGCAAGGGCGTGCTGATCGGCGACATGGTGGTCCTGCGCAAGGCCGGCGACGTGATCCCGGAAGTAGTCGGTCCCGTGCTGGACCTGCGGTCCGGCTCGGAGCGGGCGTTTGACTTCCCGACGCACTGCCCGGCCTGCGGCACTGTGCTAGCCCGCGAGGGGGGTAAGACCGAGGACGGGAAGGGTGGGGCGGGCGGGAAGGAATCCGTGGACTGGCGCTGCCCGAACGCCCGCTCCTGCCCGGCCCAGCTCCGCGAGCGGCTGTTCCACCTGGCCAGCCGCGGCGGCCTGGACATCGAGGTGCTGGGCTACGAGGCGGTGACGGCCCTGCTCGACTCCGGGCTCGTGGGCGACGAGGGCGACGTGTTCTCGCTGACCGAGGACGCGCTGGCCGGCAGCGAGTTCTTCGTCAACAAGCAGGGCGGGCTGACCGTGAACGCGGCCAAGCTGCTGCACAACCTGGAGGAGGCGCGGCACCGGCCGGTGTGGCGCCTCCTGGTCGCGCTGTCGATCCGGCACGTCGGGCCGACCGCGGCCCGCGCGCTGGCCGCGGAGTTCGGCTCGGTCGACGCGATCGCGGCCGCCTCGCCCGAGGAACTGGTGGAGGTCGACGACGTGGGCCCGACGATCGCGGCCTCGGTGCAGGACTGGTTCACCGTGGATTGGCACGCGGCGATCGTCGACAAGTGGCGCGCGGCCGGGGTTGACCTGGGCACGGCGCGGGAGCGGCCGGCCCGGGGTGGCGCGGAGGCCGGCGCGCCTGCCGAGGCCGGCCCGCTGGCCGGGATTACCGTGGTGATAACCGGCACGCTGACCGGGCGTACCAGGGACGAGGCGGCCGAGGCGGTGACGAGCCAGGGCGGGAAAGTCGCCGGGTCGGTCTCGAAGAAGACCACCTTCGTGGTGGCCGGGGCCAGCCCCGGGACCAAGTACGACAAGGCCGTCGCGCTCGGGATCCCGGTCCTGGACGAGGAGGGGCTCGCCGTACTGCTCGAGCGGGGGCCGGCTGCGGTAGCGGATTCCGCCGAGTCGTCCGATACTCGTGCCTAAGCCGGGCACGTACGGCACGCTGTAGAGACAAGTGCGACGGGGTGAGGTACCTGACACGATACATAGAGCCTTGGGCTCTCGACCGTAACTGAATAGTAGCCAGATGACTACGGCCTGGCGTGTTGTAACGGATAGTATGCAATTGGCTTCGGGAAGTACGGTTTTCGCCGTACGCTTTTGCCAAGCGCGTAGGGACCCGTAGCGCAATCGATTGCACCGGTAAGGGACGGCTCTGAGGGACGGCTCATGAAGGATCCGAACGACACCAGGGATATAAGCCCGCGCGTCGGCTCGCCGCTGTGGATCCACATGACCACGGTGATCGTGGCTGGCGCCGCGATCTTCGCCTGGGCTATGACCCGCCTGTCCGGCCTGACGGGTCTCGTCCGGCATCCGCTGTTCTGGGTCATTGCCGCGCTGGTGGTCGTGGCGGAGATGCGCCCGATCGTGGCCCCCGGCCGGACCGGCCTGGAATCCCCGGTCGCCTCGACCACCTTCAGCTTCGCCGCGCTGCTGTTCTGGGGCTTCCCCGTGGCCGTGCTGCTGCGGGTCGCTTCCTGCCTGACCGTGGGGCTGGCCCAGCGCAAGGCGCCGCACCGGTGCGCGTTCAACGCGGCCAAGGCCACGCTGAGCATGGCCGCGGCCGGGCTGGCCCTGGCCATCACCGGGGTCCACCCCGACCCCAGCCGGCCCCTGGTGCCGTCCGGCAGGGACCTGCCGATGGTGCTGTTCGCCGGCGCGGCCTGTTTCGCGGTGAATTTCCTCCTGGTCGGCGTGGCCATAGCCCAGCACTCGCGGACCCCGCTGCTGCGCAGCCTGCGCGTGGCGCTGCCGTTCCAGGCCCTCGTCAACCTGGTCCTGATCGCGGCGGCCCCGCTGGTCGCGGTCGTGATGGCCGCCGACTCGGCGTGGCTTGTGCTGCTGTTCGCGTTCCCGCTGGCCGCCCTCTACATGAACGCCGCCATGTCGGTGCAGCGCGAGCACCAGGCCCATCACGACGAGCTCACCGGCCTGTCCAACCGCAAGCTGCTGATCCGCCAGACCAGCGAGGCCCTGGCCGCCTGCGCCAGGTCGGGTACCAGGGTCGGGTTCCTGCTGCTGGACCTGGACCGGTTCAAGGAGGTCAACGACACGCTCGGGCACCCGGTCGGCGACCGGCTGCTGCGGATCGTGGCGCACCGGCTCACCCACAGCGTGCGGCCCGGCGACCTGGTGGCCCGGCTGGGCGGTGACGAGTTCGCGGTGCTGCTGCCGTCGGTGCGGGAGGTCGGCGCGGCCCGCGAGGTGGCCGCGCGGCTGCGCGCGGCGCTCTGCGAGCCGATCCGGCTCGAGGGCATGTCGTTCGAGATCGAGGCCAGCGTCGGGATCGCTCTCTACCCCGACGACGCGGCCGGGTTCGAACTGCTGATGCAGCACGCGGACGTGGCTATGTACCTGGCCAAGGAGCGCCGCAGCGGCGTCGAGCGGTACGTGGCCGACTCCGACCGCAACTCCCCGGCCCGCCTCGCGCTCCTCGGTGACCTGCGGCGCGGCATGGACCGCGACGAGCTAGAGCTGCATTTCCAGCCCAAGGTGATCCTGGAGAGCGGCCACACCGCCGGGATGGAGGCGCTGGTCCGCTGGCAGCATCCGGTGCGCGGGCTGATGACGCCCGACGAGTTCATCCCGCTGGTCGAGCAGTCCTACCTGATGCGGGACCTCACGTTCCAGGTCGTGGACCGGGCGCTGGCCCAGGCGGCGGCCTGGCGGCGCGACGGCCTGCCGATCCAGGTATCGCTGAACGTGGCCGCGCGCGACCTGCTCGACACCGGCCTGGCCGAGACGATCGGCCGCGGGCTTGACCGCTACGACCTCCCGCCCGAGGTGCTGCTGCTTGAGATCAACGAGCGGGTGCTGACCAGCGAGCCCGCCTACGCCGCGACCGCGGTGGAGGCGCTGTCCGCCCTCGGGGTGGCGCTGAGCCTGGACGACTTCGGCACCGGCTACTCCTCGCTGGTGCGGCTCAAGCGGCTGCCGGTCAGTGAGGTGAAGATCGACTCGTCGTTCATCTCCCGGCTGCTGGTGTCGGCGGACGACGAGGTGATCGTCCAGTCCATCGTGGACCTGGTCCGGGCGCTGGACATCGACTCGGTGGCCGAGGGCGTGGAGTCGGCCGAGGTGGCGAACGCGCTGCGGCACATGGGCTGCAAGGCCGCGCAGGGCTGGCACTTCAGCCGGCCGCTCAACGCGGCGTCGGCCACCGCGTGGCTGGCCGAGCACGGCGTGGCGGGCGCGCTGCCGGCCGCGCACGGCGCGCCCGTGGGCCAGGTCGCCGGCGGCCCGGGCCTGCCGCCTGCCGCGGGCCTTTCGGCCGCCTGCCCGGTCCCGCCGCCCGCGGGCGAGCCGGCCGGCCGGCCGGTCCCGCCTGCGGGCCTGCCGTCCTTATGGTGGCAGGCGGTTAATGGGTTCGGACCCCCGCTGCGGGGTCGCTAGGCTTGCCTGCATGCCCATCACAAGGGACGAGGTCGCCCATCTGGCCCGGCTGTCGAGGCTGGCCCTGACCGACGCCGAGCTTGAGCATTTCGCCGGCCAGCTGGAGCAGATCATCTCCGCGGTGGCGCGGGTGCAGGAGGTCGCGGCCGACGGAATCCCGCCGACCACGCACGCGCTGCCGATCACCAACGTGTTCCGCGACGACGTCATCACGGCCCAGCTCGGCGCCCCGGCCGCGCTTGACCAGGCTCCCGCCTGCGAGCAGGACCGGTTCCGGGTCCCCCGGATCCTGGCCGAGGACTGAGACGATGACCACCCCTTCGCATACCGACCTGACCGGCATGACCGCGGCCGAGCTGGCCGCGGCCATCGCCGCGGGCGAGACCTCAGCGGTCGACGTCACCCGGGCCCACCTGGACCGGATCGGCGCCGTGGACGAGCGGGTCCGCGCGTTCCTGCACGTGGCGCCCGACGCCGCGCTGGCCGCCGCGGCCGAGGTCGACTCCAAGCGCCGCGCCGGCGAGGTGCTCGGCCCGCTGGCCGGCGTGCCGCTGGCGCTCAAGGACGTGTTCACGACAGCGGACATGCCCACGACCTGCGGCTCGCGCATCCTGGAGGGCTGGCGGCCGCCCTACGACGCGACCATCACCAAGCGGCTGCGGCAAGCCGGAATCGTGATCCTCGGCAAGTCCAACATGGACGAGTTCGCGATGGGGTCGTCCACCGAGAACTCCGCGTTCGGGCCGTCGCACAACCCGTGGGACCTGAGCCGCGTCCCGGGAGGCTCCTCGGGTGGCTCGGCCGCCGCGGTCACCGCGTTCGAGGCGCCGCTGGCCATCGGCACCGATACCGGAGGCTCGATCCGCCAGCCCGCGGCCGTGTGCGGCATCGTCGGGTCGAAGCCCACCTACGGCGGCTCGTCCCGCTACGGCGTGGTCGCGTTCGCGTCCTCGCTGGACACGCCGGGCCCGCTGGCCCGCACCGTGCTCGACGCGGCGCTGCTGCACGAGGCCATGTCCGGGCACGACCCGTGCGACTCGACCTCGATCGACGCGCCGGTGCCGCCGGTCGTGGCCGCGGCCCGGCAGGCGGACGTGAGCGGGCTGCGGGTCGGGGTGGTGACCGAACTCGGCGGGGACGGGTACCAGGCCGGGGTCCTGGCCCGGTTCGGTGCGGCGGTCGAACTGCTCGAGTCGCTGGGCGCCAAGGTCACCGAGGTATCGTGCCCGCACTTCAGCTACGCGCTGCCCGCCTACTACCTGATCGCGCCCAGCGAGTGCTCGTCCAACCTGGCCCGGTTCGACGGCATGCGGTACGGCCTGCGGGTCGGGGACGACGGGACCCACAGCGCCGAGGAGGTCATGTCGCTGACCAGGGCGGCCGGGTTCGGCGCCGAGGTCAAGCGCCGGATCATGCTCGGCACCTACGCGCTGTCCAGCGGCTACTACGACGCCTACTACGGCAAGGCCCAGCAGGTGCGCACGCTGATCGCCCGGGACTTCGAGGCCGCCTTCGAGCAGGTCGACGTGCTGGTCTCGCCGACGACGCCGACCACGGCGTTCCCGATCGGGGAGCGGGCCGACGACCCCATCGCCATGTACCTCGCCGACCTCTGCACGATCCCCTCGGACCTGGCCGGCAACGCCGCGCTGTCGGTGCCGTGCGGGCTCGCCGCCGAGGACGGGCTCCCGGTCGGCCTGCAGATCATGGCGCCGGTGCTGGCCGATGACCGGATGTACCGGGTCGGCGCGGCCGTGGAAGCCGCACTGGACCAGCAGCGGGGGCACGCGCTGCTGGACGAGGCGAAGGGGCTCTCCCGATGACCGAACTGGCGGACGTCGTCGGCTACGACGAGGCCATCTCCCGGTACGAGCCGGTGATCGGCCTGGAGACCCACGTCGAGCTGGGCACCGCGTCAAAGATGTTCTGCGGCTCGCCGACCGAGTTCGGCGCCGAGCCGAACACGCACGTGTGCCCGGTCTGCCTGGGCCTGCCGGGTTCGCTCCCGGTGATCAACCGGGCCGCGATCGAGTACACGATCAAGATCGGCCTGGCCCTGAACTGCTCGATCGCTTCCTGGTGCCGGTTTGCGCGGAAAAACTACTTCTACCCGGATATGCCGAAGAATTTCCAGATCTCGCAGTACGACGAGCCGCTGTGCACCGACGGCTGGCTGGACGTCACGGTCGGTGAGACCCAGGTCAGGGTCGGCATCGAGCGCGTCCACCTGGAGGAGGACACCGGCAAGTCGCTGCACGTGGGCGGGGCCACCGGGCGGATCCACGGGGCCGAGTACTCGCTGGTGGACTACAACCGCGCCGGGATCCCGCTGGTCGAGGTCGTCACCAAGCCGATCCCGGGCACCGGCGCGCTCGCGCCCGCGGTGGCCCGGGCCTACGTGACCGAGCTGCGGAACCTGCTGCGGGCCCTGGACGTCTCCGACGTCCGCATGGAGGAGGGCTCGCTGCGCTGCGACGTGAACACCTCGATCGCGCCGCGCGGGTCCGGCACGTTGGGGACCAGGACCGAGACCAAGAACGTCAACTCGCTGCGCTCGGTCGAGCGCGCGGTCAGGTCCGAGATCGAGCGGCAGGCGGCGGTGCTGGACGCGGGCCGCCGCGTGGTCCAGGAGACCCGGCACTTCCAGGAGGCCAGCGGCACCACCACGGCCGGCCGCAGCAAGGAAGAGGCCCAGGACTACCGGTACTTCCCCGAGCCGGACCTGATCCCGGTCGCGCCCTCGCGCGAGTGGGTGGAGCAGCTACGGGCCTCGCTGCCCGAGTTGCCCGCGGCCCGCCGGGCCCGGCTGCAGGCCGAGTGGGGTCTGCCCGATCTCGACATGGCCGCGCTGCGCAACGCGGGCGCGCTGGACCTGGTCGCCGAGACCGTCGCCGCGGGCGCCCCGCCCGACGCGGCGCGCAACTGGTGGCTCGGCGAGCTGTCCCGCCGTGCGAACGAGGCCGGCGTCGAACTGGCCGCGCTGGCGGTGAACCCGGCCCAGGTGGCGAGGGTCACCGAGCTCGTGGCGTCGGGGACGCTCAACGACAAGCTGGCCCGGCAGGTGCTCGACGGGGTGCTGTCCGGCGAGGGCTCGCCGGACGAGATCGTCGCCGCCCGCGGCCTCGCGGTGGTGAGCGACGACGGCGCGCTGCTCGCCGCCGTCGACGCCGCGATCGCCGCCAACCCCGAGGTCGCGGACAAGATCAAATCCGGCAAGATTAACGCGGCCGGGGCGCTGGTCGGCGCCGTGATGAGGCAGACCGGCGGCCGCGCCGACGGCGCCCGCGTCCGAGAGCTCATCCTCGGCCGCCTGGCCCCGGACGCCTGACCCCGCCGCCCGCCCGCCTCGCGCCGGGGAATAGCGGCGGGTGGCGGTACGCTGTGGGGGTCATGACGTCGTATCTGCGTTCGGTGATGATGCCCCGCTAGCGGGGCCACTTCACGCTGCCCGGACGACGTCCGACACGAGGCCCCCCAGGGGCCTCGATTCATGTTCAGGGGTCGGAGCCCCGCCGTCTTTCCCGGAGGTTCCGATGACCACCTTTCTCAGCACCACGATCCCGTACGTCAACGCCCGGCCGCACCTGGGCTTCGCCCTGGAACTGGTCCAGGGCGACGTGCTGGCCCGGCACGGGCGCCAGGCCGGCGACCAGGTGCGGTACCAGACCGGTACCGACGACAACTCGCTCAAGAACGTGCTGGCCGCCGAGGCCGAGGGCATCAGCCCGGCCACGCTCGTCGGCCGCAACGCGGCCGCGTTCGCCGGGCTGCGCGAGCCCCTTGCGCTGTCGTTCGACGACTTCATCCGCACCAGCAGCGACCCGCGGCACCGGCCGGGCGTGGAGCGGCTCTGGCGCGCCTGCGCGGCCCGCGGCGACCTTTACCTCAAGCACTACGAGGGCCGGTACTGCGTCGGCTGCGAGCAGTTCTACAAGCCGTCCGAACTGGCGGACGGGCGCTGCCCCGAGCACGGGACCGTGCCGGACACCGTGGCCGAGCGGAACTGGTTCTTCCGGCTGTCCCGGTACGCCGGCCAGCTTCACGACCTGATCAGCTCCGGCCGGCTGCGGATCGAGCCCGCGGCCCGGCGCAACGAGGTGCTCGGCTTCATCGCGGGCGGCCTGGAGGACTTCAGCGTCTCGCGGTCCACGGCCCGGGCCCGCGGCTGGGGCATTCCCGTGCCCGGCGACCCGGACCAGGTGATCTACGTGTGGTGGGACGCCCTCGGCAACTACATCACCTCGCTCGGCTACGGGACCGGCTCGCCCGACTACCAGCGCTGGTGGGCCGGGGCCGACCGCCGGGTGCACCTGGCCGGCAAGGGCGTGCTGCGGTTCCACGCCGTGTACTGGCCCGCGATCCTGCTGTCGGCCGGGGAGCCGCTGCCGACACAGATCGGTGTCCACGACTACCTCACGATCGGCGGCAGCAAGATCAGCAAGTCGGGCCTGGCCGCCCCGGCGGGCCAGGTGGCGGCCGGGGTCGTGCCGGCGGGCGGCGCCGCGGGGGAGACCGCCGACCCGGTCGCGCTGGTGGAGCGGTACGGGACCGACGCGGTGCGGTGGTGGCTGCTGCGCGAGGTGCCGCGGCTCGGCGACGCCGACTTCACCGCGGCCCGGCTGGTCGCGCGGGCCAACGAGGACCTCGCCAACGACCTGGGCAACCTGGTCAGCCGCGTGGTGACGATGGTGCATCGCTACCGCGACGGCCGGGTCCCGGCCGCGGCGGAGCCGGCCGCGGGCGGCCAGTACGCCCGGGACCGGGACACCCTGCTGGCCGTGAGCAGCGCCGCGCCGCGGCGGGTAGCCGCCGGGCTCGACGCCTTCGACTTCCGGGCGGCCACCGGGTCCATCTGGGACGTGGTCGAGGCGGCCAACCGGTACGTGGAGCAGACCGAGCCCTGGCGGCTGGCCCGGGGCGAGCGCGACGGCGACCCCGCGGCGCGCGAACGGCTGGACGAGGTCCTGGCCGTGCTGGTCAGCACCTGCGCCCGGATCGGCCGGCTCCTGGACCCGTTCCTGCCCGGCCTGGCCGCCAAAGTCCTGGCGGCCTGCGACGACTCGCCCGGCCGGCTTCCGCCCGCCCAGCCGGTCTTCCCGCGCCTCGAGCTTGCTAGCCCCGCCGCGGCTTGAGGGTTAGCTGACGGGGAGGTGGTCGGTCAGGCGGGTGGCCTTGGCCTTGGCGCGGCCCGCCTTGGCACCGGCCCGGGCGCCGGCCTTGGCCGAGCGGCTGGCCAGGGTCAGGTCGTGGCGGGCGGCATGGGCGGCGTGGCGGCCGCGCCAGGCCAGGGAGGGCCGGCCGGCCGTGTCACCGGCCGCGATCAGCAGCCCGCCGAACATGGACAGGTTCTTGAGGAAATGGATGCGCTGCTGGGCCCGGTCCTTGTCGTCCTCGAACTCCCAGAAGGCGTGCCCGGCCACGGTCGTGGGGACCAGGGTGGCCGCGAGCGCGAGAGCGGACAGCCGCGGGAAGCGGCCGATTGCCAGCAGCGAGGCCGCGGCCAACTGGACAGCGCCGTTGATCCGTACGGCCGTCTCGGTCTGGTCGGGTATCACCGACACGCGCTCGGCCAGAGGCCGGACTACTTTGTCGGCCCTCGGCGCCACCTTCTCGGGATGCAGCAGGGTATCGAGCCCCTGGATGGCGAAGATCGACGCCAGCATGGGGCGGGCGACAGCTCTCAGTACAGGCATGAGCCACCCCTGCCCGCCCGCCACGGTTTGTAACGCTCGTCGGTCACTGCGCGGTGAAGCTGGCCTCCACGGTGACATCGGCGGCGTAGCGTAACGGCGGAATCTACTGACCCGGTTCGGTCAGGTCGCCGGGAGCCTCCGGGGGATACAGCGGGGGCTCGCTGCCCGGCAGCCGGATCTGGCCGAAACGTTGCTCGTACAGGGTCAGGTTCTGGTTGATGGTCCTGATGATGTCGAACACCGCGGTGGGCGGGACCCGGATCCTGGCCACGAGGCGGTGCGGCGCCCGGATCACCTCGTCGCCGTCCTCGGTCCGGGTGGACTGCGGGGGCTCGCTGTTGACCAGGAAGTCGAACGTGAACTCGTGACCGGTGTGCCAGATCGCCAGGGCGTTGGCGTAGGCGCCGGCCTCCTGAGCGGGGTCCGCGTGCGTCTCGAACGCCATTTTGGGCTTGGCAGGCTCCGTCACGTCCAGCACGGTACCCTCTCGGTGTTCGTGAGCTGCTACGGCACTCCTCAGTAGTGATCAATTTGCTCAAATGATCACAGGAGCAACTGAAGTTGTCTCCCGCTGTACGCCCTTCCTCAATCGAAGCGTGACCTTGCGCACGTACAGTGAATGGACATCGCTAATTGCGAGACCGCGTCCAGTACGCCGGTGAATCCCCGCAGCGCCTGGCGGTACGGGAATTACGTACTGGTGCTCACGAGTCGCAGTGTGGCTCCTCGTGATGGAACGCGCGTACGGTCGCCCGAGGGCCGGCCCGGCTCAACGTTGGCCCATGTTCGCGGCGTGAAGGAGGCTCCGGTGCGGTCGGATGGATCCGGCGGCCCGCGATGAGCCTGGCCATCCTGGCAGGTGTGGCCGGGGCTCTGGTGGCAGCCGTAGCAGCGGCAGGCCTTTGGCGTGAGTCGGTCCGCCACATTTCGTCGGCTCGCAGCGGCTACCGCGCGCTGGCGGTCGCGGCGCTGCTGTGGGGAGCCGGGTTCGTCGCCCAGGAAGCCGTCGCGGGCACCGGCGCCGGCGGCTCGCTGACCTTCGCTGACCTGCTCACGCTGCTGGCCCTGCCCGCGTTCGCGGTCGGCCTGGCCGGGCTGGCCCGTGTGGGCCGGACCACCCGTTACGACCGCCCCGCGGCGTGGCTGGCCGACGCGTGCCTGCTGGCGACCTCGCTGTTCATCATCGACTGGGTGACGGTGTTCGGGGCCGAGTACCGCCGGACCGGCGAGTCGGCCGGAGCCTTCGCGCTGCAGGCCATTCACCCGATCGCCGACCTGCTCGTGCTCGGCGTGACGTTGGCGTTCGCGGCCCGGGCCGGCCGGGCGGGGCGGACCGCGTTCGTGGCCCTGCTCGTGATCACCCTGGGCGAGTCGCTCGGGGTCGGCGCCCAGGCCAGCGGCGTGCGGCCGGGCGTCGGGGCGGTCATCATCCAGCTGGCCGGGTTCTGCCTGCTGGGGGCGGCCGCGCTGGCCGAGGCCGACAGGGAGTCGTCGTCACCCGGCCGGCCGGCCCGGACGGGCCGGGCCGGGCCGGACGGGCTTTCCTGGGCCACGCTGGGCCCGGCGCTGGCCGCGGCCGTGGCCGCGGCCGTGATGATCGTCTGGTCCCTGGACGGCCAGTCGTTCGCCGAGCCCGCCGTCGTGGTGTGCGGCGGGATCGCCGCGCTCGCGCTGGTGGTCAGGATCGCCGACCTGCTGGGCCGCGAGCACGCGGCGTCGGAGCTCTCCGAGGAATCGGAGCACAGGTTCCGGGAACTGGCCGACCGCACCAGCGACGTCGTCCTGATCTGTGACCGGGACGGGGTCATCAGGTACGCCAGCCCCGCCGTGTGTGACTACGGCTACACGCCCGCCGAGCTCGCGGACCGGTCGCTGTCCGAGCTCGTCCACCCCGAGGACCGGGCGCCCGGCGTCCGCATCGTCCGGGCCGCGCGCAGCGGCCCGCATCCGGGCCGGTTCCCGTGCCGGATCCGGTCCTCCGACGGCACCTGGCGTCACGTCGAGGCCACGGTGTCCCGCCATCACGAGCGGAGCGACCCCGGCCAGTTGCTGATCACCGCCCGGGACATCAGCGACCAGGTGGCCCTGCGCCGGCAGGTGACGTACCTGACCTTCCACGACGGGCTCACCGGGCTGCCCAACCGGGCGTACATCGAAGACCGGGCCAAGGATGCGATCGACCGGGCGGCGTCCGCGGAGCCGGGCCGGCGGCCCGCGCAGGCCGGGGCGATCTTCATCGACCTGGACGGCTTCACCGGGGTCAACGACTCGGTCGGGCACGCCGCGGGCGACCTGCTGCTCGCCCAGGCCGCCCGCCGGCTGCGCGCGGCCGTGCCGCCCGAGGACACCGTGGCGCGCTGGGGCGGCGACGAGTTCGCGGTCCTGGTCGAGAGCGCGGCGAGCGCCCCGGAGATCGTGGACATCGCGGACAGCCTGGCCGGGGCCATCGCCGGCGAGCCGTTCCACGTGGCTGACCGGGAGATATCCCTGACGGCCAGCATCGGCGTGGCGTTCGCGGACGGCGGCGCGCCCGGGCACCTGCTGCGCAACGCGGACGTGGCCATGTCCCGGGCCAAGGATTCCGGCGGCGGCCGGGTGGAGGTCTTCGCCGCGCACATGCACGCCGACGTGCTGCGCCGGCTCGAGATGGCCAGCGACCTGCGCGCCGCGATCACCGCGGGCAAGCTGAGCCTGCAGTACCAGCCAGTGGTGGAGTTCGCGACCTCCCGGGTCATCGGCGTGGAAGCGCTGGTGCGGTGGTCGCGCGGGGGCCAGCCGGTCCCGCCCACCGAGTTCCTCGGCGTGGCCGAGTACTCCGGGCTTGTCGTGTCGCTGGGCGAGAAGGTGCTGCGCGAGGCGTGCGCCCAGGCGGTCGCGTGGCGCGATTCGGGCTGGGCCATCGGCGTCTCGGTGAACTTCTCGCTGCGGCAGGTCACCGCGGGCGGGTTCGCCGCCTCGGTGCTGGCCGTGCTCGACGAGACCGGGCTGCCGCCCAGCGCGCTGACGCTGGAGGTGGCCGAGCGGGTCCTGATCGAGGGGGCCGACCCGATGGCCGAGGGCCTAGCCGAGCTGCGCCGCCACGGCGCGCGGCTGGCCATCGACGACTTCGGGACGGGCTACGCGTCCCTGGCCTACCTCAGGCAGCTCGCCGTGGACGTCATCAAGATCGACCCCTCGTTCGTGGCCGGCCTGGGTGACGACGCCACCCTGGCCATGCTGACCCGCACGATCATCCAGGTCGGTCACGACCTGGGCATCGAGGTCGTGGCCGAGGGGATCGAACGGCCCGAGCACCTCGAACTGCTGCGGGAAATGGGCTGCGGGCTGGGGCAGGGTTACCTGATCGCGAAGCCCATGGACGCGCGCGGCATCGAGGCTCTGGTCGGCAGCGGCTGGCCCGACGGGATCGCCGGGCGCCGGGACGGCGGGCGTCACGACGGCGATGACGGCCGGCGCGACGGCGACGGCGACGGCGACGGTCACGTCATGGCAGGCCCGCCCGCGGGCGGGCCTGCCAGCGAACCGGAGTTCGCGCCCGACGCCGGGCCGCCCTGCGACGCGGCCCTGGGCCCGGGCCAGGCCCCCGCGCCCGCGTCGCCCGTCATCGCGCCCGTGCAGTAGGCCCGCTCGTCCGTTGCTCCCCGTGCCGTAACTGAGCCGTAACGCGGCAACGGGGCCCGTCGGCCGGATTCGGGCCTCATGTGCTCACATTTCGGCGCCGTGTGAGCACGGACCGTTTTAGGTTGCCGATCATGAAGATCGCTAGACTAGGGAGCTTCCGTCGCCGCCGAAGGGGCCAACGTGTCCACGCCGATCGTGCTTATCGCCGAAGAACTCTCGCCGGCCGGGATCGCTCAACTCGAGCCCGATTTCGAGATCCGCCACGTCGACGGCGCCGACCGGGCGCGGCTGCTGCCCGCGCTGGCCGACGCCGACGCGGTGATCATCCGCAGCGCGACCAGCATCGACGCTGAGGCCCTCGGGCACGCGCCGAAGCTGCGCGTGGTGGCCAGGGCCGGGGTGGGCCTGGACAACGTGGACGTCGAGGCGGCCACCCGGGCGGGCGTGATGGTGGTCAACGCCCCGACGTCCAACATCGTGAGCGCTGCCGAGCACGCGGTCGCGCTGCTGCTGGCCTGCGCCAGGAACGTGCCCCAGGCCATGGCTTCGCTGGCGGGCGGGCAGTGGAAGCGGGCCGCGTTCACCGGCGTCGAGTTGCAGGACAAGGTGGCCGGCCTGCTCGGGCTGGGCAAGATCGGTGTCCTGGTCGCCCAGCGGCTCGCGGCGTTCGGCATGACCGTGATCGCCTACGACCCCTACGTGGCCGCGGCCCGCGGCGCCGCGCTCGGCGTCCGCCTGGTCAGCCTGGACGAACTGCTCGCGGAATCCGACTTCATCAGCGTGCACCTGCCGAAGAGCGCCGAGACCATCGGGCTGATCGGCGACAAGCAGTTGCGCACGGTCAAACCCGGCGTGCGCATCATCAACGCGGCCCGGGGCGGGCTCGTCGACGAGAACGCGCTGGCCAGCGCGTTGGAAGACGGCCGGGTGGCCGGGGCCGGGCTGGACGTGTACGCCAGCGAACCGTGCACGGACAGCCCGCTGTTCCGCCTGCCCAGCGTGGTGTTCACCCCGCATCTGGGGGCGAGCACGCACGAGGCCCAGGAGAAGGCCGGCACGCAGGTCGCCAGGTCGGTCCGGCTGGCCCTGGCGGGCGAGTTCGTGCCGGACGCGGTCAACGTCCAGGGCGGGACCGTGGACGAGAGCATCCGGCCGGGCCTGCCGCTGGCCGAGAAGCTGGGCCGGATCTTCACCGCCGTGGCCGGCGGCATCGCGGCCCGGGTCGAGGTGGAGGTCCGCGGTGAGATCGCGGGAATGGACGTCAGCGTGCTGCAGTTGGCCGCGCTCAAGGGTGTGTTCAGCGACATCGTCGAGGACGCGGTCACCTACGTCAACGCCCCGCTGCTCGCCGCCACCCGCGGGGTCCAGGTCAGCCTGGCCACCGACAAGGAGAGCCCGGACTGGCGCAACGTGGTCACCCTGCGCGGCACGCTGCCCGACGGCCAGGTCGTCTCCGTGGGCGGGACGCTGACCGGGCAGCGCCAGATCGAGAAGCTCATCGAGGTCAACGGGTTCGGCATGGAGATCGCACCCGCCGAGCACATGGTGTTCTTCACCTACTCCGACCGGCCGGGCGTGGTCGGCATCCTCGGCCAGATCCTGGGCACCCAGGGCATCAACATCGCCGGGATGCAGGTGTGCCGGGACGCCCGCGGCGGCCAGGCCCTGATCGTGCTGACCGTCGACTCGGCCCTGCCTCCCGCCGTGCTGGAGGAGATCACCTCCTCGATCGGCGCGGCGTTCGGCCGGGCCGTCGACCTGGATGGGCGCTGAGCCTCCCGGCATCCGGGATCGTGCCAGCCCAGGCCGTCCTATACCCCCCGCGCGGCGCGACGCAAATTTTACAGACCCGTTAAGGTACGCGCATGGCGGCACGTACCATCCGGCTCGCCGTGATCGGCGGTGACGGCATCGGTCCCGAGGTGGTCGCGGAAGCGATCAAGGTGCTCAGGACCGCGGCCACCGACGTCGCGATCGAGACCACGAGTTACGACCTTGGCTCGCAGCGCTGGCTCCGTACCGGCGAGACGCTGCCCGCCTCGGTGCTCAGCGAGCTATCCGGGCATGACGCGATCTTGCTCGGAGCCGTCGGCGACCCGAGCGTCCCGAGCGGTGTGCTGGAACGCGGCCTGGTGCTCCGGCTGCGGTTCGAGTTCGACCAGTACGTCAACCTGCGGCCGGTCCGCCTCTACCCGGGCGTGGAGTCGCCGCTGACCCGCCGGCGCTCCGAATCGGTGGACATGCTCGTGGTCAGGGAGGGGACCGAGGGCCCCTACATCGAGGCCGGCGGGGTCATGCGCAAGGGCACCGCCCACGAGGTGGCCACCCAGGAGAGCATCAACACCGCGTTCGGCATCGGCCGGGTCACCAGGTACGCGCTGGAGCGCGCCGCCGCCCGGCCGCGCCGCAAGCTGACCCTGGTGCACAAGTCGAACGTGCTCGCCTACGCCGGGGACCTGTGGCGGCGCACCGTGGACGAACTCGCCAAGGAGTTCGTGGACGTGACCACCGACTACTGCCACATGGACGCCGCTTCGATCTACTTCGTGACCCAGCCGGAGCGCTTCGACGTGATCGTCACCGACAACATGTTCGGCGACATCCTGACCGCGCTCGGGGCCGCGGTGGCCGGCGGGATCGGGCTCGCGGCGAGCGCGAGCATCAACCCGGAGCGGTCCGCTCCGAGCATGTTCGAGCCGGTGCACGGCAGCGCGCCGGACATCGCGGGCCAGCAGAAGGCCGACCCGACCGCGGCGATCCTGTGTGCCGCGATGCTGTGCGAGCACATCGGCCTGTTCGCCGAGGCGGCGCGCATCGAGCAGGCGGTGGCCGAGGATCTGCTCGACCGCCAGGGAGCCTGGGCGGCCCGGTCCACGCTGGAGATCGGCGACGACATCGCAGAGCGTGTCGCAGGTTAAGCTGCGACGTGGATGGTTTGCCGCGGGCGGCAACGGCGCCAGCCCGATGAGAGGGGAAACAGCATGTCAGTCAGCCCGAACGCCGAGATCGAGTTTGCGCTCCGTCCCGCCAGCGACCCGGTACCGGCCGCGGAGCGGGAACGGCGGCTGGCCGATCCCGGGTTCGGTCAGCTTTTCACCGATCACATGGTGACGATCCGCTGGTCGGCCGACCGAGGCTGGCACGACGGCCAGCTTGAGGCCTACGGACCACTCAGCCTGGACCCGGCCACGGCGGTGTTCCACTACGCGCAGGAGATCTTCGAGGGCCTGAAGGCCTACCGGCAGGCGGGCGGCCCGATCGTGGCCTTCCGGCCCCAGGCCAACGCGGCCCGGTTCAACCGCTCCGCCGACCGGATGGCGATGCCACGGCTCTCGGAGACCGCGTTCGTCCGCGCGATTGACTTGCTGGTGACGCAGGACCGGGACTGGGTTCCCGTCGAGCGGGGACACAGCCTCTACCTGAGGCCGTTCATGATCGCGACGAGCCGGGGGCTGGGCGTCAACCGGCCCTCGCCCACCTACCTGTACGCGCTGATCGCCTCGCCGGCCGCGTCCTACTTCGAAGGCGAACTGCGGCCGGTCTCGGTCTGGCTGACCGACGAGTACAGCCGGGCCGCGCCCGGCGGCACCGGGGCGGCCAAGACGGGCGGCAACTACGCGGCGGCGTTCGCCGGCCAGCTGCAGGCCCTCGACAACGGCTGTGAGCAGGTGGTCTGGCTGGACGCCGTGGAGCACCGCTGGGTCGAGGAAATGGGCGGGATGAACCTGTTCTTCGTCTACGGCTCGGGCGCCGATGCGCGGCTCATGACGCCGGCGCTGACCGGGACGCTGCTGGCGGGCATCACCCGGGACTCGCTGCTCACGCTGGCTCCCGAGCTGGGCATCCCGGTGTCCGAGGGCAAGATCTCGGTGGACGAGTGGCGCGCGGCGTGCGCGGCGGGCGAGATCACCGAGGTGTTCGCCTGCGGCACCGCGGCGGTCATCACCCCGGTCGGCACGATCAAGGGCGCGGGCGGCAGCTTTACGGTGGGGGACGGCACGCCGGGCCCGGTCACCATGCGGCTGCGCGAGGAACTGCTCGGCATCCAGTTCGGCCAGCTCGCCGACCCGCACGACTGGATCCACAAGATCATCTAGCCCCAGGCGCCGCGGCCAACCCAGATCATGGTTGCCGGCCGGGATGTACGCGGCGGCGGGGGTTGAAGCCGCGGGCTGGGGTTCGCCGGGCGGGATCTGGGCGGCGGCGGGACAGGAGTCGCGGGCTAGCGTTCGCCGGGCGGGATCTGGGCGTCCGCGGGGAGCGTGGGCGGGTGCGCGGGCAGCGTCTGCGGGTACTTCAGCCCGGCGCCGGTGTTGACCACCACGACCTCGTCGCTCTCGGCCAGCCAGCTCGCGCGGCGAAGCTGGGCCACGGCCGCGAAGCACGCGGCGCCCTCGGGGCAGGCCCAGGTGCCCTCGGCCCGGGCCGCCTGCCGCTGGCTGGCGAGCAGTTGCTCGTCGGTCACGGCGACGGCGGTGCCGGAGGTGGCCCGGATCGCCTCGAGCACGAGGGCGCCGCCGAGCGGGTCGGGGACGGTGAGGCCGAACGCCTCGGTCCTGGCGTCGGGCCACGGCTCGGTGTGGTCAGCCTGCCGCTCGAACGCGGCCACGATCGGGGCGCAGCCCGCCGCCTGCACCGCGACCAGGCGCGGCATCGCCTCGCCGATCCAGCCGAGTTGCCGCAACTCGCGCAGGCCCTTGGCGATGCCGGCCAGGCCCACGCCGCCGCCGGTGGGGAAGACGATCACGTCGGGCACGCGCCAGCCGAGCTGTTCGGCGATCTCCAGCCCGATCGTCTTCTTGCCCTCCAGCCGGTAGGGCTCGCGGAGCGTGGAGGCGTCCTGATACCCGGGCCGGTCGGCCACGGCCGCCCGGACCAGGCGGCCGGCGTCACCGATCAGCCCGTCGACCAGGTAGGTCTGCGCCCCCGCGGCCACGCACTCGGCCCGGGTGATCGCGGGCGCGCCGACCGGCATGATGACCAGGCACGGCAGCCCGGCGCGGGCCGCGTAGGCGGCCCAGGCCGACCCGGCGTTCCCGTTGGTGGGCAGGGCCACGCCGGCCGCGCCGAGTTCGGCCGCGCGGGACACGCCCACAGCGGCCCCGCGAGCCTTGAACGACCCGGTGGGCAGCGGGCTCTCGTCCTTCATCAGCAGCCCGGGCACGCCCAGGTCCGCGCCCAGGCGCGCCATGGGCAGCAGCGGGGTCATGCCCTCACCGAAGCTCACCGCGGCCCCGGCCGAGCCCACCGGGAGCAGTTCGTGGTAGCGCCACAGGGTCGGCGCCCGCGCGGCGATCCGGGCCGGGCTGGCCGTCGCGGCCACCGCATCGAGGTCGTAGCGGGCCAGCAGCGGCGCGCCGCAGGTGCAGGTGCCCTGGACCTGGCTCGCGTCGTAGGGGCCGGCTGAGCACCGGGAGCACTCCAGGAAGGCCAGCGCCGAGTACACCGGGTCCGAGACGGTCGCGGCCCCGGACCGCGACGGGGCGTGCTGTGGCATGTCCGACGTCATACGGTCAATCTTGTATTGTCCGGGACATCGGACCCTCGACCGCCCCCAGTGCTGCGACCACCCCGGGCACCGTGCCGGACAGTCTGCGGCGTGCCCGGCTGGCGGTAGCGGCGTACTTCATCGTGCTCGGCCTGGCCGACGGCGTGTGGCTGGCCCGGATCCCGGCGGTCAAGCAGCATCTGGGCCTGTCCGACGGGCTGCTGGGCGTGGCCCTGCTCGCCGGGCCGGTCGGGCTGGTGTTCGTCGCCGCGTTCGCGGACCGGGTGATCGACCGGTTCGGCAGTGCCTGGCCCACGATGGCGGGGGCCGTCGCGGTCTCGCTGCTGCCGATCGCGCTCGGGCTTTCCGGCAGCCTGGCCCAGCTCATGGCGACGCTGCTGGTCTACGGCGTCTCCGGCGGGCTGATGGACGTCGCGATGAACTCCCAGGCCGTGCGCGTGGAACGGGCGTACCGGCGTCCGCTGATCAGCTCCTTCCACGCGTATTACAGCTTCGGCGGCCTGGCCGGTGCCCTGCTCGGCGGGCTGTTCGCCTGGGCGGGCGTGAGCCTGGCCCTGACGTTCACCTCGGTGGGCGTTCCGCTCGCCGTCGTCGCTGTTCTCGCCCGTCGTGGCCTGCTGCGGGGCCCCGAGCCCCGGGACGCGGCCGTCGCCGGTCCTGACGGCACCGACCCCGGCGTGAACCACCAGAAGCCGGAGGAACCCGGCATGCCCGGCCGGGAGACGGCCGGGCGGCCGGGCGCCGCGGGCCGCCGGGCCGCCGCCGTGCGGATCGTGGCCCTGGCCCTGCTGGCCTTGTGCTCGCTGCTCGGCGAGGGCGCCGCGGGTAGCTGGAGCGCCGTCTACCTGCACGACAATCTGGGCACTTCGGCCGCTTTCGCGGCCCTGGGCTACGCGGCGTTCTCGCTCACGATGGCGTTCGGACGGCTGGCTGGCGACCGGCTGGCCGCCCGGTTCGGCCCGGGCCGGCTGGTCAGCGGGTGCGGCGTGGTGGCCGCGGCCGGCCTGGCCACCGCCCTGGCCGTGACCACTCCCGTCGTCGGGCTGATCGGGTTCGCGCTGTTCGGCGCCGGTTTGTCCAGCACTTTCCCGCAGATGCTGTCGGCGGCGGGGAACATCGAGACGTCCCGGTCCGGCACCGGAATCGCCCGGGTCGCGGGCGGCGGGTACCTGGGCATGCTGAGCGGGCCGGTGCTGATCGGAAGCTGCGCGAGCCTGATCGGGCTGCGGCTGGCGCTGGGGATCCCCGTGGTGCTCTCGGTGTTCATCGCGATCGGCGGGCGGGCCGCCGGCGGCCCGAGACCGCGGCGCAGCCGCTGACCGTCAGGCGTCGCGGCGGTTCAGGTTCTTGACCGGCCGCCGGTCGGCCACCGCGCGGACCAGCAGGTCCAGTCCGAACTCGAAGTCGGCCTCGAAGTCCCGGTCCAGCAGTTCGGCCGACAAGCTCATGACCTGTGGAAACTCGGCGGGGTCCAGGTGGATGGGCCGGTCCGCGACGAGACTGGCCGGGTCGTAGCCCAGCGGCCGGTTCGGCTCGAGCCCGGGCGAGACGCCGAACTCCCGCAGGGTCGAGCCGATGACGTAGGCCACGAACGTGCGGACCGCCCGGATCGCGTCCTCGCCCTCGAACCCCGCGCCGCGCAGCGTGGCCAGCGCGAGCTCCACCGGCCGCAGCGTGGTGGCCGTGTCGACCGGGCGGCTCACCACGACCATGACGCAACGCGGGTACTTGAGTGCCACCTGCCGGAACGCGCGTACCTGGGCGCGGACCTGCTCCTCCCACCCGGCGCCTGGGTCGACGAGAACGTCGACGCCGGACATGACAAAGTCGGCCACGCCGTCAAGCACGGCGGCCTTGCTGGGCACGTGGTCGTAAAGCGACATGACCTCAGAGCCGAGGTGCGTGGCGATGCGGCGCATCGAGACCGCGTCGGGGCCCTCCCGCTCGATCAGCTCCATCGCGGCGGTGATGATCCGCTCACGGGTCAACTGCATAGGGCAAACGTACCCACCGAGGCCAACGGTGACGACACCAGGTCATCGGCAGGTCATCGGCCGGATCGGGTCATCGTCCGGCCGGGACGAACCGGCCAGCCAGCGGCGCGCGGGCCAGGACCAGGTACTGGGCGCCTGCCGACCGCACCCCTGGCATGCCTTGGTCGGCCAGGCGCTGCAGCCGGGCGTTCAGCCTGATGCCGAGCCGCGCGGATGTCATCGGCACGCCAAACATCGTGAACGGCCCGAAGCCGAATGTGGAACGCCGCAGCAATTCCAGCCCGGCCGCCCGCAGGATCCGGTCGAAATCGGCGAGGCGGTGCGCGGTGATCCGGGGTTCGTCCTGCCTCGGCCGCAGCATTCCCTTGGAATGGAGCAGCGACTTTGCGTATAGGCGTGCCGGAGCCCACCGCGGGTTGTGCCGAGGGTCGAGCCGCAAGGCGAGCCGGTCGGAGTTGTCGGCGTTCAGGACCAGGTAACCGCCCGGCTCAAGCACCCGGGTCATCTCCGCCACCGCGAGCGGCGCGGAACGCAGCCAGGGCACCACGCCCAGCGCGACCACCAGCCGGAACGAGCCGTCGGCGAACGGCAGGTGGTGCGCGTCGGCGGCCAGGGGACGCACGCGGTGCGCGACGTCGGCCGCTCCGGCCCGCTGGCGCATGGTGTCGAGCATCCGCGGGGTGGCATCCGCGGCGGCCACGATGAATTCGCGCTCCGCGAGCGCCGTCGTCATGAACCCCGATCCCGGCCCGACCTCGAGCGCCTGCGAGCCCGTCGGCAGCCCGAGGCCATCGATCCACTCCAGCGCGAGCGCCTGGCGGTGCTGATGGATCACGCGCAGCAGGTCCTGGCGCGAGTAGCTGTCTTCCAGGCGGCGCCCCCAGCCGTGCAGGCGCTTGCCGGCCGGCCGCTGGTGACCCGCGGCCGGCTGGCCCGCGAACGTCCGCCGCACATAGGGTGCGCCGGCCCCCGGGCCGGCCGCGCGTCCCGTCGTTCCCGTCGCGCGTGCCGGGCCCACCGCACCGGTCGTGCTCGCGCGGGCCTCGCCCGGCGGCATCGGTGAATTATTAGCCCCGTTGGAATTAATGGGAGTCCCCCTTCGTCCCGTGAACCGCGAAATCAAATTGCGGTCTGTTAAAAGTGTAACCCGCTGGGCGACAACCGAACCTGCGCCCATCATCTCGGGTGAGGTCGGCGATGCTTCATGCAGTCGCCCTTGCGCGGTCCTTGCCACGACTTTGCCGCAGAATGCCCGTCAGCTGGTCTTAGTACCGGGCACCCAAGGGCACAAATGACAACCAGTGGCTTTCATACTTGTCATCGCAATGCCGGGCTCAGCGCCCAAAAGCAGTGCACAAGTAGTCTTCGGGGGAAACCATTAGCGCTTCGCTGCACCATAAGGCTCGCCGCGGTAACGTCCGCGGCCTGATCCAACCGGGCCGCTTGGCCGGGCGCCATGCCCGCAGGCCTTCCGGGCGCCAGGGCCAGGGGGCCGCCGGGTACCGCGCACTCGCGGCGTCCGGGCGCCAGGCCCTGGCGGTGTCGGTCGGCAAGGCCGCCCGCGGCGCGGTCCGGTATATCGGCGGGAGCAACGGGACATCGGCCCCGGGCCTGGCCGCGCTGGCCGTAGACCACGGCACGCTGGCGGGCCTGGCGGGCCAGATCAGCCGCGGGACGGTGCTGGTGACCGGGACCAACGGCAAGGGCACCACGTGCCGCCTGCTCGCCGGGATGATGGGGGCGGCCGGGCTGCACCCGATAGTCAACCACGAGGGCGCGAATCAGCCTCGCGGCCTGGCGACCACGCTGCTGACGCACACGACGCCGTCCGGCCGCCTGCCCGACGACGACCGCGCGATCGGCCTGTTCGAGGTCGACGAAGGGTCGCTGGCAGAGATCCTGCCGCAGGTCAAGCCCAAGGTCGTGGTCTTCACGAACGTCTTCCGCGACCAGATGGACCGCTACCTGGACCTGGACTACCTGACCCGCCGCTTTGAGCAGTGCCTGCGGTCGCTGCCGGCCGACACCACGCTGGTGCTCAACGCCGACGACCCCCGGCTGGCGCGCCTGGCGTCGGACCTGGAGAACCCGCGGGTCTTCTACGGCCTGGAGGACCGGGCGCACCGGCGCAGCGGCGTCGACCACACTTCGGACTTCCCGCGCTGCCCGCGCTGCACGGGTGAACTGCGCTACCGCGCCGCGTTCTACGCCCACCTCGGTCACTGGGAATGCGGCCAATGCGGCCTGGCGCGCCCCGCGCCGCGGGTGTACGCGGCCAAGGTCGACCTCATCGGGCCCCACTCCTCGCGGCTCCAGGTCGTCGCGCCCGGCACCGAGGCGGTGCTCGAGGTCCCGCTGCCCGGCCTGTACAACGCCTACAACGTGGTGGCCGCGGCGGCGGCCGCGGCCGCGTGCCAGCTTCCCAGCAGCGTGCTGACCGCGGTCGAGGACCTGACGCCCGGTTTCTTCCGCATGGAGCGGGTGGCCGTGGCCGGCCGCGAGGTGCACCTGACCCTGGCCAAGAACCAGAACGGCTACACCGAGGTGCTGCGCGCGCTGCTCGGTGACGGTCAGCCCAAGCACATGATGCTGGGCCTGAACGACCGGCTCAGAGACCAGCAGCCGGACGTCTCCTGGATCTGGGACATCGACTTCGAGACGCTGCGCGGGCTCGTCCCCGCCGCCGTGCTCTTCGGCAACCGCGCCGCCGACCTCGCGCTGCGGCTGAAATACGCCCGGTGGACGAGCCCGGCGGCCGGCCTCGACCCGACCGACCTCACGGTGGAGCCCGATCCGATCCGGGCCTTCCTGCTCGCCCTGGACCAGACACCGCCCGGCCAGCCGCTGTGGGTCGTCGCCACCTACCAGGTCCTCTGGCGGCTTCGGGACTGGATGCGCCACGAGGGTCTTGTCGGCCCGATCTGGGAGCGGTAGCGATGGCCCGCCGCAAGCTGACCCTGGGTTACCTGTACCCGAACATCATGAACGCCCACGGCGACCGCGGGAACGTGGCCACGCTCGTGCGCCGCTGCGGCTGGCGCGGGATCACCACCGAGGTCTGGGAACTGCGGCTCGGTGACCCGGTTCCCGCCGACGAGGTGGACGTGCTGGTCATCGGCGGTGGCAGCGAATCCCAGCAGCGGCTGATCGCCTCCGACCTGGCCGAGGTCAAGGGTCCCGGCATCCGCGAGGCGGTCAGCCAGGGAGCGGCCCTGCTGGCGGTCGGCGCGGGCTACGAACTGCTCGGCCGCTTCTACCAGCCCAGCCGGGGGGTGGAGCTGCCCGGGGCGCAGCTGTTCGACGCCTGGACGATCCAGAGCGGCGACGACCTCGCCACGACCTCGCAGACGATTACCCAGGCCCGGGCCGAGCGCGTCATCGGTGACCTGCTCGTGCGCTGGCGCGACGAGTTGCTCGTCGGCTTCGAGAACCACAGTGCCCGCACCTACCTCGGGCCGACCGCGCGCCCGCTCGGCCAGGTCGTGATCGGCCACGGCAACAACGGTGACGGGCACGAGGGCGTCTGCCTGGGCCACGCGGTCGGCACCTACCTGCGCGGCCCGTGCCTGCCGCAGAACCCGGCCCTCGCGGACTTCCTGATCCGCGGGGCGCTGCTGCGCCGCCACGAGGACGCCGACCTGGCGCCGCTGGCGGACGAGCCCGAGCACGCGGCGCGGGAATCGGCCGTGACGCGGCTGACGGCCCGGGCCCGCTCCGGTGGCGGCCGGCTCGCGGCCAGGCTGGCGGACGCCGCTCGCCCGGCCCGCACGAATCCCGCCGGGCTCGGCAGTTAAATTCAAATTCTTCATATTGAACGTTATTATGCGTGCTTTGCGCCGCATCCAAAGGGCGAGTAAATAGCGAGGGCCACCCACGGGGGAGCGACGTTCGGGGCCGGCCGCGTCCGTGTTACGGTTTTTGGCGAGCGACCAGAAAATGCCCAGCCGTTTAGGGCGGGGTGGCGGACGCCTTGACTCGGGGGAGAAGGCATGCGGGGGAACGGTGACATGCTGGCGCGGTGCTGGGAAGAGCGGGATCTCGGCGCATTGCTCGCGCAGCGCTTCGGGATGTTCGCCATGGAAGAACTGGCCGAGGAACTCGAACGCAAATATGACGACGTTATCCGGCTGACCCTCGGTCAGAGCGAACTGCCGGTCCACCCGGATATCACCGAGGCCATGGTGGCCGCGGCGCGGGATCCCAGGCGCAGCCGGCTGGTCTACCCGCTGGGCGTGCCGGCCCTGCGCGAAGCCGTGGCCGACTACGAGACGCAGGCCAGCGGGCGGCACGTCGACCCGGCCAGCGTGGTCGTAAGCGCGGGCAGCAGCACCCTGATCAGGAACCTGTGCTGCCTGCTGGCCCACGACGGCGGCGAGGTGCTGCTGCCCCGCCCGTATTACCCGCTCTACCTGTACTCCGCGGCCCTGGCCGGGGCGCGCGTGAACTTCTACGACATCGACCTGGTCACCGGGTGCATCGACTTCGCCTCGCTGCGCGAAGCGCTGAACGGCGATACCCGCATGGTGATCCTGAACTCGCCGGGCAACCCGCTGGGCAACCGGCTCACCATGGCCGACCTGCGCCAGGTCGACGAGGCGGTCGACGGCCGGGCGGTCATCGTGAGCGACGAGATCTATCGAAACATGTCTTTCGACGATGTGGCCCCCAGCATGGGCGCGCTGAACGATCCGCGGTCACCGATCGTGGTGACGAACTCGTTCTCCGCGGGCCTGCGCATGTTCGCCCGCCGGGTCGGCTACGCGGTCGTCCCGGGCGAGTTGACGCCGGCCCTGACCACGTTGCAGGCGCACACGCTGCTCACCACCGACCCGGTTCCGCAGTACGGCGCGATCGAGGCCCTGCGCCACCTCGAGGAGGCCGAGGCCATCCGGATGCTGTACGCGGGCCGGCGCGACTACGCGGTGAAACGGCTGGGTGAGGTCGCGGGCGTGCGCCCGATTCGCGCCGAGGGCAGCTTCTACCTGACCATCGACGTCGCGTCCCGCCTCGGCGACGGGGAGTCCGACCGGACCCTGGCCGAGTCGATCCTGTCCGCGGCGCACGTCGCGACCGTGCCGGGCAGCGATTTCGGCCTGCCGGGAACCCTGCGGCTGACGTACGCGGCCAGCCGATTCGACGAGGCCATCGACCGCGTCGCCGCGTTCTTCGAAGAACGGGTCTGACCGGACCGGAGCCGGCCGACCTCGGGACACCGGAGCCGGCCGACCTCGGGGACTAGTAGGGCAGCATCAGTTAGTAACCACGTTTGAGTCGGCGCTGGTACTGGCATCGCCGGGCCGGTGGCCTGGTGGCGGCGGCGCCAGGCTGACCAGTGCAGGTAGTGCCCGGGCTGGTGGGCGGGACGGCAGAGCGCGGCGTGCATGCGGCGGATCTCGTTCATGCTCAGGC
>DATAVV010000280.1:0-12092 GCA_036267555.1 Streptosporangiaceae bacterium
CGAGCGCGGCTACGGCGACCGGATCTCGATGTCGTACGACCGCTGGTTCTTCAACCCGCGGGCCAAGGTCACCGAGCTTGACCCGGAGTTCCTGAACGCGAAGGTGCCCTACAGCCACATGTTCGAGTCGTTCCTGCCGCGCCTGGCCAAGCTGGGCGTGCCCGAGGAGGTCAGCATGGGCTTCCTGGTCGGCAACCCGCGCCGCATCTTCGAACTCACCCCGGCCTGACCCGTGTCCGCGGTGGTGGCCGCGGTGGACTGGGGCGGCACGTGGCTGCGGGCCGCGCTGGCCCGCGACGGCGAACTGCTGGCCTGGGGCCGCCAGCCGCGGCCCGCCGGGTTCGGCGAGCAATGCGACCTGGCCTGCGACCTCGTCGGCCGGCTCGGCACCGAACTCGGCCAGCCCGCCCGGGCCCTGGCCGTGGGGATCGCGGGCGTGGTTCGCGGCGGGCGGGTCGCCTCCGCGTCGAACCTCGGCCTGAGCACTCCGGTTGACCTGGCCGACCGCCTGCGCGAACGCTGCGGGATCCCGGCCGCCGTGGTGAACGACACACAGGCCGCCGCCGTGGCCGAGGCCGCCACGCTGGGCCCGGGGACCGCGGTCCTGCTGACCGTGGGCACCGGAGTGGGCGGCGCGATCGTCTCCGGCGGCCACCTCGTGCTCGGCGAGGGCGCGGCCGGCGACTTCGGCCACATGGTCATCGACGCCGGCGGCCCGGTCTGCGCCTGCGGCGGCCGGGGCTGCCTGGAGCAACTGGTCTCCGGCCGGGTCCTGGACGAGACCGCCCGCGAGCTGGCCGCGACCGGGGCCTCGCCACGGCTGGCGGAGCGGCTGGCAGAGCGGCTGGCAGAGCGCGGCGCGGCGCCGGAGCGCCTGCACACCGGGAACCTGCACACCGGGAACCTGCACGCCGGGGACCTGGACGAGGCGGCCCGGGCCGGCGACCCGGCGGCGCTCGCCGCGATCGAGCGGGCCGCGGCGATGCTGGCGGCCGGGCTGCGGTCGGTCACGGCCGTGGCCGACCCCGCCGTGATCGTGCTCGGCGGCGGCCTGATGGCCCCCGACCGGCTGCTCCCCCGCCTCGTGGCCGAGCGCTGGCTCGCCCAGCGGCCCGCCTGGTCCCCGGCCGACCTGCGCCTGGCCCGCCTCGGCGCCGACGCCGGCCTGCACGGCGCCGCGATCCTGGCCGCCCGCCTGCCCAGCGGCGCATAGGGCCCGCCTCGAATTAGCTGGCTTTTTCACGATCTGGGTGGTTCACGTGCGGTATGCGCGCGTCATTAACCCAGATCATGGAAGGTGCCGGTTCAGGGGGGGCGGGTGGTGCGCAGGCGGATCGTGACGTCCAGGTCGCGCAGCTGGGCCAGCATCTGCTCGGTGTAGCGGGTGCCCACGTCGGTCAGCACGTAGCCGAGGTCGTCGCGGGTGCCGAGCAGCTGGCCCTCGATGTTGACGCTGTGCTCGGCGAGCACCTGGTTGATCGTGGCCAGCACGCCGGGGACGTTGCGGTGCAGGTGGACCAGCCGGTGCGTGCCGGGCGTGTGCGGCAGGGCGACCCCGGGCAGGTTGACGCTCAGCGAGGTGGCGCCGGAGCCGACGTAGTCGAGCAGCTTCCCGGCCACGAACTCGCCGATGTCCTGCTGCGCTTCCTCGGTCGACCCGCCGACATGCGGGGTGAGGATCACGTTCGGCAGGCCACGCAGCACCGAGGTGAACTCTTCGCCGCGGGCGCGCGGCTCGGCCGGGAACACGTCGACCGCGGCGCCGGCCAGCCGTCCCGACTCGATGCCCCGCCGCAGTGCCGCGTGATCCACGACGAAGCCCCGGGACAGGTTGAGGAACAGGCTCCCGGACCGCATCGCCGCGAACTCGGCCTCGCCGAACATGCCGCTGTTACCCGGCCGGCCGTCCACGTGCAGCGTCACCACGTCGACCGACTCCAGCAGTTCTTCGAGCGTGCCGCAGCGCCGGGCGTTGCCCAGGGCCAGCTTGTCGGCGGTGTCGTAGAAGAACACGCTCATGCCGAGCGCCTCGGCCAGCACCGAAAGCTGGCCGCCGATGTTGCCGTACCCCACGATCCCGAGCCGCCGGCCGCGCACCTCGTGGCTGCCGGCCGCGGACTTGTCCCAGGTACCCGCGTGCATCTGGGCGTTCTTGTCGGTGAGCCGCCGGGTCAGCGCGATGATCTCGGCCAGGGCCAGTTCGACCACGCTGCGGGTATTGGAGAACGGGGCGTTGAACACCGCGATCCCCCGCCGGGACGCCGCCGCCAGGTCGACCTGGTTCACGCCGATGCAGAACGCGCCGATGGCGAGCAGGCTGGGTGCGGCGTCCAGGACCCGGTCGGTGATGTGCGTGCCCGACCGGATGCCCAGCAGGTGCACGCCGCCGACGGCGTCGATCAGCTCGTCCTCGGCCAGCGCCCGGGCCGCCGTTTCGACCTGGTGGCCGTCCTTGGCCAGCCTCGACGCCGCGTCGGGGTGGATGTTCTCCAGCAGCAGGGCCCGCAGCGGCCCGTCGGTCGCGTCCAGCGTCGGCATCCTTTCTCTTGGCCGTCTTTCCCTTGGCCGTCCCCGAGCCTATCGGCGGCCGGCTGCTGCCCGGCCCAGGCAAGCCGGGGACCCAGCGACCGGATGATCACCCGAACACCGGATAGTAGACTCCTTGTAAGCCCGCGATTCCCGAGAGTAACGATATGACCCGATACGGCAGGAGGCGGTGTGGGAGACAGGTGGTTCGGCCGTGCGACCGCGGAACGTGAGGTGCCCGCGGTCATCGACACCAGCGTGGCTCACCCGGCCCGCATCTACGACTACCTCCTCGGCGGCAAGGACAACTTCGCCGCTGACCGGAAGGCGGCCCAGGAAGCGGCCTCCGCCTTCCCGTACCTGGGCATGGCCATGCGGGAGAACCGCGCGGTGATGCGCCGCATGGTCACGTTCCTGGCCTCGGAACTGGGCATCCGCCAGTATCTCGACATCGGCACCGGGCTTCCGACCAGCCCGAACGTGCACGAGATCGCGCAGGCCATCACCCCGGGGGTCAGAGTCGTCTACGTCGACAACGACCCCATCGTGCTGGCCCACGCCCGGGCCCTGCTGATCGGCTCCGAGCCGGGCGCCACCGCGTACATCGACGCGGACATGCGGGAGCCTGGCCGGATCCTCGGCGATCCGCAGCTCCTGCGGACCCTGAACCTTTCCCAGCCGGTGGCGCTGCTGCTGTTCGGAACCCTTCACTTCATCCCGGAGGAGGACGACCCGTACGGGCTGGTCGCCCGGCTGATGTCGGCCCTGCCCTCGGGCAGCTACCTCGCGGCCCAGCATCCGTCGGCCGATCACTACCCGGCGGGCAGGAGCCCGGCCGACGCCTACCGGCGCGCCGGGATCGCCTACCGGAACCGCTCCAAGGACGAGTTCACCCGGTTCTTCACCGGCCTGGAACTGGTGCCGCCGGGCATCGGGCTGTCGACCCGCTGGCGCGCCGGCAGCGAGCCACAGCCTCGCCCGCCCGCCTCGCAGGTGGGCTCCTACGCCGGGCTGGCGCGCAAGCCTTAACCCGCCCGCCCGCCCTCACCCGCCCGCCCGCCCTCACCCGCCCGGGCGGGTCAGCCGCCGGCCAGGCTGGTCAGCCGCCGGCCAGGCTGGTCAGCTTGGACTGGCCGGTCAGCTCGGACTGGCCGCGGGCGCCGAGTTGTGCCAGCTTGGCCCGGATCGGATCGGCCGAGGGATGGTTCAAGTCGTCGAGGATGTTCAGTGCCTGCTCCCAGGACTGCCTGGCTTCGGCCTGATCCCCGGCCGCGTCGCGGACATCCCCCAGGCGGCCGAGCACCTCGGCCTCGTAGAACCGGTCGCCGAGCTGCCGGAAGAGGCGCAGAGAGTTCCGGTAGCACGCGGTAGCCTCGGCCAGGCGGCCGAGCTGGTGCTCGGCGTAGCCGACGCTGTCCCAGGCCGCGGCCTCGCCCCCGCGGTTGCCGAGTTCGCGGTTGGCGGCCAGGGCCTGCTGGCAGAACGTGCGGGCCCGCTGATAGTCGCCGAGCAGGGCGTGGCCCCAGCCGACGTCGTTGAGGGCGTCGGCCCGGCCGGCCTGGTTTCCGGCCGCCTCGTACAGCTCCAGCGCCTGCTCGGCATGGGCGAGCACGTCGGCGTAGCGGCCCTGGCGCTCACACGCGAAGCTGAGGTTCTGGTGCCCCCGCGCCTGGCCCGCGTGGTCGCCGAGCCGCCGGTACAGCCGCAGCGACTCGGTCAGGTGGACCCGGCTCTGCTCGTAGTCACCGAACCGGGAGCAGATGTGCGCGACCAGGCGGTGCGCCGTGGCCTGGCCGACCTCGTCATCCAGCCGCTCGGCCGCGGCCAGCGCGGTGCGCTGCAGCACCGCCCATTCGGGCCAGTAGCCCCGCCGGTCGAGGAACTCCGCGATGGCCCAGGACAGCTGCCAGGCGCAAGCGTCCAGCTCCGCCTGGGCCGCCAGGCTGACCATGCCCTCGAACACCAGGCGCTCGGCCTCGAACCAGTCCTGCGCCTCCCGCGACCCGGCCAGGGGCTCGGGCGTGACCCCCGGCTGCGGCTCGGCCAGGCGGATGGGCTCGCGGGTCGGGTTGAACAAGAGGGCGGCGGCGCGCGCGGTGTGCAGGTAATGGTCCACGAGCCGGCGGATGGCCACGCTCCGGCCGGTGTCGCTGTCCTCGGTCTCGGCCTGCTCGGTGGCATAGGCGCGCAGCAGGTCGTGCAGGGTATAGCGACCCGGCGTGTCCTCGGCCAGCAGGTGGCAGCGCGTCAGTTCGCGCAGCACGCGCTGCGTCTGCGACGGGGCCACGCCAGCCAGGCTGGCCGCCGCGGCGACGGTGATGTCGGGGCCGGGGTGCAGCCCGAGCAGCCGGAACATCCGGGCCGTGGCCGGGGCGAGCTGCTGGTAGCTCCAGGAGAACACCGCCCGGGCGTCGGTGATGTCCTCGCCGGTGCTCAGCGCGTCCAGGCGGCTGCGGGTGTCGCGCAGTTCGGCGGCGAGCGAGGCCAGCCTGAAACTGGGCCGGGAGGCGGCACGGGCGGCGGTGATGGCCAGGGCGAGCGGCAGCCGGGCGCACAGCCGGATCAGCTCGGCGGCGGCCTCGGGTTCGGCCGTGACCCGGCTGGGCGTCAGGCGCTGCATCAGCATCTCGCGGGCCTCGGCGAAGGTGAGGACGTCGATGGTCAGCGGCTGGGCCCCGTCGGCGGCGATCAGCCCGGTGAGCTCGTTGCGGCTGGTGACCAGGACCATCGCCGTCGAGGTGACGGGCAGCAGCGGGCGGACCTGGCCCGGGTCCCGGGCGTTGTCCAGCAGGATCAGGACCTTCTTGCCCGCGAGCTGGCTGCGGTACAGGGACTGGCGGCCTTCCAGCGTGGCCGGGATCTGCGCCGCGGGAACCTGCAGCGCGTCGAGCAGGCTGCGGAGCGCTTCGGCCGGGTCGACGGGAGCGGCGGGCCCGAAGCCGCGCAGGTTGAGGTAGAGCTGGCCATCAGGAAACCGGGCGGCTCTCTGCCGGGCCCAGTGCACGGCCAGCGCGGTCTTGCCCACCCCGGCGGTGCCGCCGATCGCGGTGATCAGCACCGGGCGTCCGGCCCGCTGGCGCAGGGCTGACAGCGCCCGCAGTTCCTGGGTCCGGCCGGTGAACCCGGGCACCGCCGCGGGCAGCAGGTTCGGTCGCAGGTCCTCCGCCACCGCGGCCTCGTTCCCGGTCCGGCCGGCGGCCTCGGCCGCTGGGGACGCGGAAGCCGCCTGCGGAGCGGCGGACGAAGAAGCGGCAGACGGCGGATCGGCCGGGTCGGCCCGGTCCGAGCCGAGCAGCAGCGCGGAGTCGGCCTGCAGGATCCGCTGGTTGAGATCGCGCAGCCCGGGCCCGGGCTCGAGGCCAAGCTCCCCGATCAGCTGCCGCCGGGCCTGCAGGTAGGCGGCGAGCGCCGCGGCCTGCTGCCCGCACCGGTACAAGGCCAGCATCAGCAGTTCGTGCAGCCGTTCCCGCAGCGGCTCGGCCGCGGTCAGCGCCTGCAACTCGGCGACCACCTCGCGATGGCGGCCCAGGTGCAGGTCCGCGTCGATGCGCGCCTCCAGCGCGTCAAGCCGCATCTCGGCCAGCCTCGGCACCTCGACCTCGACCAGCGCGGGCGACGGCACGTCGGCCAGCGGTTCCCCCCGCCACAGCGCCAGCCCGGACGCAAGCCGGGACGAGGCGTCCTCCCAGGCTCCAGCCCGGGCCGCGGCCAGCCCGGCCGCCTGCAACTCGGTGAACCGGGCCACGTCCAGTTCCTCCGGCCCGGACGCGATAATGTACCCGGCCGGGCGGGTCATGATCCGCTCATACCCCTGCGGGCCCAGCGCCTGCCGCAACCGCTTGATGTAGTTCTGCAGCGTTACCCGCGCCGTCTGCGGCGGGTCGCCCTCCCACAGAAACTGAGCCAGCTCCCGGGGGGCCACAACCTCATTGGCGCGCAGCAACAGAACCGCCAGCAGCACCCGCTGCTTACCGGCCGACACCATTACCCGCGATCCGCCGACGCGCACCACCAGCGGACCGAGCAGGCCGAACTCCATCCGACCTCCCCGCCATAGCGGATTGTCTCCATATCGAGACATCCCGCCCGCCAGGCCCATCGTAGACCGGAACCTGGCAAAGCGGGCCACCTATTGCCCGCACCTTCGTAGCGTCGCGGATACGCCTATTTAGCGGCTTATGCTCGGATGAGAGGCTTACCCGGACGGATTCCACCCGAATCGAAAGCTGGTGCCTCATGAGCGAGGACGTCCGGGAGCTGGTTGCGACCGCGTCGAAGATCCTGGCCGCGGCCGGGCATGGCGACCTCATCTGGGGTCACACGTCGGCGCGGGACCCGGACGGGCGCGGCGTCTGGCTGAAGGCCGCCCGATGGGGGCTGGAGGAGGTCACCCCCGGCCGGGTGCACCTCGTCACCGAGGACGGCGAGGTTGTAGCGGGCGAGGGCCAGCGGCACAGCGAGTACCCGATCCACACCGAGATCATGAACGCGCGGCCGGATGTCGGCGGGGTGGTGCACACCCATCCCCCGTACGCGGTGGCCCTGGGCGCCACCGGCCAGCCGCTGCGGCCGGTCAGCCACGCGGCCAACTACTTCACGCCGGACGTCCCTCGGTTCTCCCTGACCGCGGACCTGATCCGCACCCGGGAACTGGGCAAGGAGGTGGCCGCCGCGCTCGGTGACGCGCCCGCCGTCCTGATGGTCAACCACGGCATCGTGACCGTGGGCAAGAACCTGAAGATAGCCACGATCGCCGCCGTCGTGCTCGAGCGCGCCTGCCAGCAGCAGATGCTCACGCACGCGTTCGGCGGCTGGCCGACCTGGTCAACCTCGCAGGAGTCGCAGGACAAGCAGCAGAAGATCTACGCCGACGACCGCATGGAGGCCGTCTGGGACTACCTGGTGCGCTCCCTGGACGACTGACGGTCCTTAAGCGGGTCATCGCACGCTGACCCGGCGGGCCTCCCGCCGGGGTCAGCACACACCAGCGATCAAGGAACTTTTAGTTCCCGGACCGGGAGGTTTCGGCGGATCGCGGCAGCAGCACGATCCCGTCGTCGTCGGCGTGCAGGATGTCCCCGGGGCGGAACGTGACGCCGCCGAAGGTCACCGGCACGTCGACCGCGCCCGCCCTGGCCTTCTCGCTCGGGCGCGGGTTCGTGCCCAGCGCCATGATCCCGAGGTCGAGCCCGGCCAGCGCGGCGCTGTCGCGGACCGCCCCGAACAGGGCGAGCCCAGCCCAGCCATTGGCCAGCGCCGCGCCCGCGAGCATGTCCCCGACCAGTGCCCGGCGCAGCGACCCGCCGCCGTCCACCACCAGGACACAGCCCTCGCCGGGCGTGCGCACCAGTTCCCGCAGCAAGCCGTTGTCCTCGTAGCAGTACACGGTGCGCACCGGCCCGGCGAACGCCCGCCGCCCGCCGAACTGCCGGAACTGGGTCTCGCACACGCGCAACTCCGCGCCGTACTTGTCGACAAGATCAGCGGTAGGGACAGGGGTCTCAGTCATGGCCTACTTCCGCGCGAGATGCTCGGCTTACGCGCCCAATCATGCCCGAACGACCCGGTGCCGTGCCCGCCGGCAGCTACTGCCGATCCAGCTCACGGCAGGTTACCGCGCACTTCGGGCCTTTTTCACCGGCGACGCGGCCCGGAGTGCTAGTAGTGGATGGGGCCGGGGGTGCCGCCGCCGGCGGCGATCGCGTCGCCGTTGACGGCGACGCTGCGCGGCGAGGCCAGGAAGGCCACGACGTCGGCCACCTCGGCCGCGGTGACCAGGCGGCCGATGCCGACGCGGGCGTGCATGCGGGCCTCCGCCTCGGTCTCGGAGATCCCGCCCGCGGCGGCGTAGGCGGCGACCACGGCCGGGGTCCGCTCGGTCACGGTCATCCCGGGGTGCACCACGTTGACGTTGATCCCGGACCGGCCCAGTTCGTCGGCGAGGTTCTTGGTCAGGGCCGCGACGGCGACGTTGCGGATGGACGCGGAGGGGGTGCCGGTGGAGCGGGCGGCCAGGCCGGAGATGTTGATGATCCGCCCCCAGCCCTGGGCGGCCATGTGCGGCGCGAGCGCCCGGGCGGTGCGCACGTAGCCGAGCACCTTGGTGTCGATCGCGGCCATCAGGTTGTCGTCGGTGAGCTCGGCCAGGGTGCGGGGCATCTGCGGGCCGGCGGCCTCGGCGGCCGCGTTGACCAGGATGTCGACGCCGCCCAGTTCCGCGGTCACCCGGGCCGCCATCGCCCGCACCGCCGCGTCGTCGGTGGTGTCGGCGGCGACGGCCAGCACCCGGCGGCCGTGACGGCGCAACCGCTGGGCCGCCTCCTCCAGCCGGTCCACGTCCCGCGCCACCACGGCCACGTCCGCGCCCTCCTCGGCGAGCGTGTCGGCGACCGCGAAGCCGATGCCGCGGCTGCCCCCGGTGACCACGGCCCGCTTGCCGGTCAACTGCAAGTCCATGACGATCCGTTCTGCTCGGTGGCTGATTCCCGCTGCCTGGATCGTGATCCTTCCAGAGCCACGTGCCCACCGCCTGAGACGGGTCCGGATGGCATTTTCCGGTCCGGGGCCCGCCTCGTCGCGGCCACGGGTCGCTACGTTCACTATGTTGGCCCATGAGTCCAGCGTGATCACAGAGACGGGCGGGCCAGGCGCATACCGCGGAGGGGCCATGAGAGATAACGCGGCGGCAAGAAACGTGGCAGCCCCCGACTTCCCGGCGTGGTGCGACCGCAACCACGTCGACACCCTGGTCGTGGGCACGTCCGACACGAACGGCTCGTGGATCGGCAAGCGCATCGCCCCGGGCCGCCTGCCGGGGCTGCTCGACGGCCCGGGCCTGGCGTTCAGCGACGTCATCTTCGTCCTGACCAGGGACGGGAACAACGCGGTCCAGCCGCGCCCGGGCCAGGCCAGCTATTTTCCGCGCAAGGAGAACGGCTACCCCGACATTTTCCTGCGGCCGGACCTGGCCACCGCGCGGATGCTGCCGTGGAACCCGGGCACGGCCGCGCTGAACGGCACGTTCAGCGACCCGGAGGGCGCGGCCCTGCCGATCGCGCCGCGCAACGTGCTCGCGCGGCAGGTCGAACGGGCCGCCGCGCTGGGCCTGGCGGTCAGGGTGGGGTTCGAGTTCGAGTTCTACCTGCTGCAGGGGCAACTCGCGGACCTGGAGCGCAACGGCTACCGGCTGGAACCGATCTCACCCCGGCCCTACACCTACATGGTTTCCCGGGCCGCCGTCGACTCCCCCGTGCTGGGTGACATCCGGGCCGGCCTGGAGGGCGCGGGGATCCGGGTCGAGGCGATCAACCCCGAGACCGGGCCCGGGCAGTATGAGATCAACACCGGGTTCTGCGAGGCCGGGCAGGCGGGTGACGACGCGTTCCTGTACAAGAACGCCATCAAGGAGATCGCGTCCGCGCGCGGCCTGCTGGCCACGTTCATGGCCAAACCCGGCGCGGACCTGGCCGGGTCAAGCTGCCACCTGCACCAGTCGCTGTGGCGGGCCGGCACCGGCGAGCCGCTGACCTGGGCGGCGGGCCAGCCGCTGTCGGACACCGCGACGCACTACCTGGGCGGCCTGCTCGCGACCATGCCCGAGTTCGCGGTGCTGTTCGCGCCGACCGTCAACGCCTACAAGCGGCTGGTCCCCTACTCGTGGGCGGCCACCACGGCCACCTGGGGCCTGGACAACCGGTCCACCGGCCTGCGGGTGGTCGGGGAGACCGCGGCCGCCCGCCGGATCGAGCACCGGCTCGGAGGCGCGGACGTGAACCCGTACCTGGCCATCGCCGCGTGCCTGGCCGGCGGCCTGCACGGCCTGGAACACGGGCTGCGGCCCGGCGCCCCGTACCCGGGCGACGCGTACGCCGCCCCCGGCCTGCCCGCGCTGCCGCGCACGCTGGCGCAGGCCCTGGACCGGTTCGAGGCCAGCGAGGCGGCCCGCGCGGCGTTCGGCGACGACTTCGTCGAGCACTTCACGGCCATGAAGCGCTGGGAGGACGAGCAGCACCGGCTCAGCGTCTCCGACTGGGAGGTCCGCCACTACGTGGAGACCGCCTAAGCCAGGGCGGTCCTGATCGCGGCCAGCCCGCGCACGACCGGGTTCTCCAGCGTGCCGACCTCGCCCACGGTGATCCGCACGACGTGCCCCTCCTCCAGCGTGAACGGCATGGGCGGCACCAGGCAGGTGCCGGTCGACAGCACCGCGCCCTCGGGGTGGACGTCGGCGAACATCAGGTACCGGATCAGTTCGTCGTAGCGGCGGTGCAACTGGGCCGTGCTGGCCGTGCCCGACCACTGCGCCGTGCCCGCCCGCGAGATCGTCAGCTCGATCGACAGCGCGTACGGGTCAGCTATCTCCCAGGACGGCCGGATCATCGGCCCGGCCGCGCACGCCCCGAGGTAGCTTTTGGCCTGCGGCAGGTAGAGCGGGTTCTCGCCCTCGATGGACCGCGAGGACACGTCGTTGCACACGGTGTACCCGGCGATCTGGCCCGCGCTGTTGATCATCAGGGCGACCTCGGGCTCGGGCACGTTGATGTCCGAGTCTTCCCGGACCGCGATCGGCTGGCCGTCGCCGGCCACCCGCCAGGCGGCGGACTTGAAGAAGATCTCCGGGCGCTGGGCGTCGTAGGCCCGCTCGTAGATGTCGGCGGACTGCTCGCTCTCCTCGCGGCGCGCCTCGCGGGAGATCTCGTAGGTCACGCCGCAGGCCCAGACCTCGGTACGCCCGTCGACCGGCGCCAGCACGGTCACCTCGTCCAGCGTCAACGCGGCACCGCGGGCGCTCTCGGCCTGCCGGCGGATCTGGTCGAGGGGCATCGCCCACAGCGAGCCCAGGGTCGGGACGCCGTCGAGTTCGGTGACCCGGCCGTCGGCCAGGACCCCGATGTGCGGTTCCGGTGAGCCCGGCCGGCGGTATCTGAGAATGTGCACCAGCGATCCCCTTTCGCAGTGAATCCCGCGGGACAGTAATGCCTGCGGCGAAAGCGAAGCCCCCGCCTGATCAAGAGACGGGGGCCTGCCGGTCGTGGCGTAAGTCAGAGATCAAACGTGCCGTGCTTGATCGCCTCGGTGAACTGTGACCAGGTCTGGTCGGGGACGGCTAGCTGCGGGCCGCTGCGGTCCTTGCTGTCGCGCACGGCGACGATGCCGGGCAGGTTGCTGGCCACTTCGACGCAGTCAGAGCCGCCGTTGCCGCTGTAACTGGACTTGCGCCAGCGAGGCTTCGTCATGTCTTCCATTGTCCTGCTGCCTCCAAGATGAGAGCCCGGGATGCGGCGCGCGGCAGCGCATCGGCGCGGATAAGGTCAAAGATACGGGTTGCGTCGCGCACGAGCGAGCGTCTCTCTTCGGTCACGTCCTCCACGCCGTTCATGTTCAGCACGTCAGGTGCGCCGTCGCACGACGCTAGCTGGAAACCGCCGCTCAGCCCCGCGTTGGCCCCCGTGCTCGCCGGCACGATTCCAACGCAGATGTTCGGGCGTCCCGCGCTGTCGGCCAGGTGAGTTAGCTGCTCGCTCATGATCGCCGGCGAGCCCACGAGCCGGCGCAGCGCGGACTCG
>DATAVV010000281.1:0-14679 GCA_036267555.1 Streptosporangiaceae bacterium
CAGCTCACTCGCGGTCGCCAGGCCCTCGACGGTGCTGATCTCCCGCCCGTCGACCTGCACGGCCAGCATCGTGCAGGACTTGACCGGGCGCCCGTCGACCTGGACGGTGCACGCGCCGCAGTTGGTGGTGTCGCACCCCATGTGCGTCCCGGTCAGCCCCAGCCCGCGGCGGATCAGGTGCGACAGCAGCAGCCGGGGTTCCACCTCGGCGATCTTCTTCTGGCCGTTGACGGTGAACCTGATCCGGCGGACGGGCACCGCTCCTTCGGCCGCGTCGCCGAGGTCGTCGTAGACGAGGGTCATGGTTCAGGCCGCCCTTTCCGTCGCGGGGTCCACGCGGTTCAGGATGCGGGTGACGAACGTGCGCACCATGTGCCGCTTGTATTCGGCGCTGCCGCGATGGTCCGTCCTGGGCCGCGCCGCCTGGGCCGCGAGGTCCGCGGCCGCTTCGATGCTCTCGGCGCTCAGCGGCCGGCCCACGAGCGCGTCCGCGGCCGCGGTTGCCCCGATCGTGGAGCCGCCCACCCCGGTCAGCGCGATGCCGGCCCGGGTCACCTTCGCGCCGAGGGTCTCCACGGCCACCGCCACCCCGACGGTGGCGAAGTCGCCCACCCGGCGCTCGAGCTTGAGGTAGCCGCCGGCCCGGACCCCCGCGGCCGGCGGTATGACGGCCTCCACGGCGATCTCGTCGGGTTCGAGCACGTTCTGGAACGGCCCGGTGACGAAGTCCGCGACCGGTATCGTGCGCCGGCCGCCCGGGCCCTCGGCCACGATGCTGCCGCCGAGAGCCAGCACCACCGAGGCCCAGTCGCCCTGGGGATCGGCGTGGCACAGCGAACCGACGAGCGTGCCCCGGTTACGCACGATCGGATCGGCGATCAGCGGCGCCGCGGCGGCCATCGTCGGCTGCGTGTCCGGCAGCAGTGCCGAGCGCTCGAGGTCCGCGTGCCGGCACAGGGCGCCGACGCGCAGCGTGCCGTCGGCATCGGAGCGGTGATAGTCGAGGCCGGGCACGTTGTTGATGTCGACGATCAGGTCCGGCGAGGCGAAGCGCAGCTTCATCAGCGGGACCAGGCTCTGCCCGCCGGCCAGCACCTTCGCGTAGTCCCCGCCGTCGTGCAGCAGCGAGATGGCCTCGCCCAGCGAGTGCGGTGCCTCGTAGCGGAACCGAGACGGGTACATAGGACCTCCAGTGTCCGCGGGTCAGCCCGGATCGCGAAAGGACCCGCGACTCGGATCGGGCCGGGGCGCGGACTCGGGGCTCGGATCGGGCCGCCGCGGCGCGGACTCCGGGTCGGGCACGGCCACCGGGAGGGCGTCCTCTTCGGGGTCTGGCCGCGGTTCCTGGTGCGGGGGCCACGGTCCGGCCACGGGCTGCCCGGCGATCTTGAGGTAGTCCATAAGCTCGGGCCACGCCCAGACGGTCGGGCTCTTCCCGGTCTTGGGCGCGTGCTCGACGAGTTCGAACAGGCGCGGGTTGCCCCGGCTGTGGCCGTCGGATTCGATGCGCATCGCGCACGCTCCCCACTGAGGACCGGACACTTGTGTACGGTCACGTCCCTTGACTGCCCATGATCCGACGCCCCAGGTGGGGCCGCAAGGCACGAATAAGCTCTTGCTTAAGAGGGCATTGGCGCAGGCCGGAGGGGAATCCGGAGGCAATCCGGAGGCAATCCGGAGGCGATTAGCTCCAGATTGTCACGTATACGGGAGGCCGGAACCGCGACGGCGGCACTCCGGTCGCCGGGGAGCGCATGAGGTGCATGGCCTCCGGGGTGGACAGGAAACGACGCAGCGCGCTCGCGGCCGTGCTCCGGTTCTGCCGCTCCAGCAGGGTGGCGTGCCAGCAGCCCGCCACCGGCGTGCCCGGCACCTCGGCCAGGGACAGCTCGCCGCGGCGCAACTGGTGGCTGACCAGGTGCTCGACGGCCGGGGCCACGCCCGCCCCGTCGGCCGCGGCGGCCCAGGCGGCGGTCTGGTTGGGAAACACCCCGATCTGGTTGTCCGGTATGCGCAGCGCGGTGAGCAGCTTGCCGGCGTCGCTGGCCGGGTCGGTCCCGGACGGGTCGACGAGCCAGCGCCACTGGCGGGCGTTGCCCTTGAGCCTCGATGCCCCGGCCGTGACCACGACCAGGCGATACCGGAAGATCGGCTCGGTCACCACGGGCAGGGCCGGGTCGGGACTGGCGTCCTGGCCGAAGGCCACATCGGCCAGGCGGTTGGCGACCAGCACGGACATCTCGTTGGTCACCGCCACGCCAGCGGATACCTCGACCGAGCCGGCGAAACGGCGGGTGAATGCCTCCATCAGCGGCGCGATCACGAACTCGGCGAGCGTGGACGTCGCCACCACCCGCAACTGCTCCGGGGCGCCCTGGGCCGCCCGGACCGCGGCGTGGGCCTCCGCGCCGAGCACCACGATCTGCGAGGCGGTGGCGAGCAGCCGCGAGCCGCCCGCGGTCAGCGTCATGCCCGCGGGCCCGCGGCTGACAAGCTGGTCACCCAGGTGCATGCGCAGGGCCGACAGAGCCTGCGACACCGCCGGCTCGCTCACGCCGAGGGCATTCGCCGCCGCGGTCACCGAGCCAAGCCGGGCAACCAGGACGAATGCGTTCAGCTGGGTCAGGGTCATGACAGTGCCAGTATCACCCAGGACCGTAGACTCGACACGCGGGCAGTGCCGCGGAGGAGAGTGCATGCAGGTTCCGGCGTACGTTGAGTACGAGAAGGCAACCAGCGTGGAGCATGCGATTGCCCTGCTCACCCGGTTCGGTCCCGAAGCCAGGATCCTGGCCGGGGGGCACAGCCTGATCCCGATGATGAAGCTCCGGCTGGTGCAGCCCGAGACGCTGGTCGACATCAACGGGCTCGCCGAGCTTTCCTACGTCACCCTGGCCGGCGGAGAACTGCGGATCGGCACGCTGACCAGGCACGCGCAACTGCTGGACTCGGCGGAGGCGGGCGAGCACTTCGCGATCCTGCACGACGCCGAGCGGGTGATCGCCGACCCGGTCGTGCGCAACTGGGGCACGGTCGGCGGCTCGCTGTGCCAGGCCGACCCGTCCGAGGACCTGTCGGCCACGTTCGCGGCGCTGAAGGCGACGATGGTCATCCGCGGCCCGGACGGCAGCCGGACGGTGTCCGCCCGGGAGTTCCACACCGGCCCTTACGAGACCGTGGTCGCGCCCGGGGAGTTGCTGACCGAGATCAAGATCGCGATAAGGCCCGGCGGCGGCAGCGCCTACGAGAAGGTGGGGCGCCGGGTCGGCGACTGGCCGGTCGGCGCGGCCGCGGCCGCCATCTGGCTGACCGACGGTGCCAGCCTCGGAGGGGCGGCCCCTCCAGACCCCGCCGGCAAAACCACCGCCACAGTGGCCGAGGCCGGGATCGGCCTCACCGCGGTCGGCGCCCGCAACTTCGCCGCCGCCGAGGCGGAGGAGTTCCTGCGCGGCGCGCCCGCCACCGATGCCTCGTTCACCGAGGCCGGCCGGATCGCGGCCGAGCACTGCCGCCCCACCTCCGACCAGCGCGGCCCCGCCGACTACAAACGCCACCTGGCCGCCGAACTGACCACAAGAGCCCTCCACAAGGCGCTCCGCCGAGCCCGGGGGGAGGTGTCTTCCTGACCATGCAGATCACGGTGAACGTCAACGGGACCGACTACCCGCGGGACGTCGAGGCCCGTTTGCTGCTGATCCACTTCCTGCGCGACGACCTGGGCCTGACCGGCTCGCACTGGGGCTGCGACACGTCCAACTGCGGGGCCTGCGTGGTGTGGCTGGACGAGACCCCGGTGAAGTCCTGCACCGTGCTCGCGGTCATGGCCGACGGGCACCGGGTGCGGACCGTGGAGGGCCTGGCCGCCGACGGCATGCTCGACCCGGTCCAGCAGGGCTTTTCCGAATGCCACGGGCTGCAGTGCGGGTTCTGCACGCCGGGCATGATGCTGACCGCGCGGTGGCTGCTTGATCACCACCCGGACCCGTCTCCCGAGCAGATCCGCGAGGCCATATCCGGGCAGATCTGCCGGTGCACCGGCTACGAGAACATCGTCAGGTCCGTGCTGTGGGCCGGCAAGCACCGGGCATCCCCGGATGACGACCACGCGGCGGCCCCGGAAGAGGGCGGATGACGGCCAAGAACGGTGCCTACGGGCCGGTCAAGCGCAAGGAAGACGCCCGCTTCATCCGCGGCCAGGGCACCTTCACCGACGACATCACGCTGCCCGGCATGCTGCACGGCGCGATCCTGCGCAGCCCGCTCGCGCACGCCAGGATCGCCTCGGTGGACACCTCGGCCGCCGAGGCCCACCCCCGGGTCACCGCCGTCATCACCGGCCAGACGCTGGAGGAACGCAAGCTGGCCTGGATGCCCACCCTCTCGCAGGACGTGCAGGCGGTCCTGGCCACCGACAAGGTCAGGTTCCAGGGGCAGGAGGTCGCGTTCGTGGTGGCCGAGGACCGGTACTCGGCCCGCGACGCCCTCGAGCTCATCAACGTCGAGTACGAGCCGCTGCCCGCGGTCATCGACGCCCGGACCGCCCTCGACCCGCAGGCCCCGGTCATCCGCGACGACCGGGCGGGCAAGCAGGACAACCACATCTTCGACTGGGAAGCGGGTGACCAGGCCGCGACCGACGCCGTGTTCGCCGGGGCCGACGTCGTCGTCACCCAGGACATGCTCTATCCCAGGTCTCACCCCGCGCCGCTGGAAACCTGCGGCGGCGTGGCCGACTTCAACCAGGTCAGCGGGCAGCTCACGGTCTGGACGACCACGCAGGCCCCGCACGCGCACCGCACCCTGTACGCGCTCGTCACCGGGCTGCCCGAGCACAAGATCCGGGTCATCTCGCCCGACATCGGCGGCGGGTTCGGCAACAAGGTCCCGATCTACCCGGGCTATCTGTGCGCGATCGTGGCCTCGATGGTCACCGGCCGTCCGGTCAAGTGGGTGGAGGACCGGTCGGAGAACCTGATGTCGACCACGTTCGCGCGGGACTACCACATGCACGGCGAGATCGCGGCCACCGCCGACGGCACCATCCTCGGCCTGCGGGCCAAGGTCCTGGCCGACCACGGCGCGTTCAACGGCAGCGCGCAGCCGTCCAAGTTCCCGGCCGGGTTCTTCCACATCTTCACCGGCTCCTACGATCTGCGGGCCGCGCACTGCCACGTCACCGGGGTGTACACGAACAAGGCGCCCGGCGGGGTGGCGTACTCCTGCTCGTTCCGGATCACCGAGGCGGTGTACCTGGTCGAGCGGCTGGTCGACATCCTCGCCCGCGAACTCGGCATGGACCCCGCCGACCTGCGGATGAAGAACCTGCTGCGCCCCGAGCAGTTCCCCTACACCTGCCCGACCGGCTGGGAGTACGACTCGGGTAACTACCCGCGCGCGCTGCAGGTCGCGATGGACATCGCCGACTACCCCGAACTGCGCCGCGAGCAGGCGCAGAAGCGGGCCCGCGGCGAGCACATGGGCATCGGGTTCAGCTTCTTCACCGAGGGCGTGGGCGCGGGCCCGCGCAAGCACATGGACATCCTCGGGCTCGGCATGGCCGACGGCGCGGACCTGCGGGTACACCCGACCGGCAAGGCGGTGCTCAGCGTCTCCTGCCAGACCCAGGGCCAGGGCCACGAGACCACGTTCGCGCAGATCGTCGCCCAGGAACTGGGATTGACCCCGGACGACGTGGACGTGGTGCACGGCGACACCGACCGCACGCCGTTCGGGCTCGGCACGTACGGGTCAAGGTCGACCCCGGTCTCCGGCGCGGCGGCCGCGGTCGTCGCGCGCAAGGTGCGCGAGCGGGCCAAGATCGTGGCTTCGGCCATGCTTGAGGTCTCGGCGGACGACCTAGAGTGGGCGGATGGCCGGTGGCAGGTTCGCGGCGACCCCGAGAAGGGTCACACGATCGCGGAGATCGCGATGGCCGCCCACGGGGCCATTGACCTGCCCGAAGGCGTCGACGGCCACCTGGACGCGGAGACCGTGTACAACCCGCCGAACCTCACCCACCCGTTCGGCGCCTACATCTGTGTCACCGACGTGGATCCCGGCACCGGCCAGGTGCAGGTCCGCCGGTTCATCGCGGTCGACGACTGCGGCGTCCGGATCAACCCGATGATCGTTGAAGGACAGGTCCACGGCGGGCTCGCCGACGGGGTCGGCATGGCCCTGATGCAGGTCATCGCGTTTGACACCGAAGGCAACTGCCTGGGGGGTTCGTTCATGGATTACTTGCTGCCGACCGCGGTCGAGTGCCCGTCCTGGGAACTCGGCGCCACTGTGACGCCGTCGCCGCACCACCCGATCGGCGCCAAGGGGGTCGGCGAGTCCGCCACCGTCGGGTCGCCGCCCGCCATCGTCAACTCGGTGATGGACGCGCTCGCGCCGTTCGGCGTGCGGCACGCGGACATGCCGCTCACCCCGTCGAACGTGTGGAGCGCCATCCAGGGCCGCCCCCTCCGCGCCGACCTGGCGATCCCTTGAGGCCGGCCGGGAACGGGGCAGCCCAGGGGCTGCCGCATGATGGAGACGTGACGGACCTGACCCAGCGGCTGCCCGACGTGGCCTCGCTGCTGGACACCCTCGACGCGCAGGACTACCTGGCCGACCCGCCGCTGAGCACGGCGCTGTTCCTGGCGGCCCGGATGGGCCAGCCGCTGCTGCTCGAGGGCGAGCCGGGCGTGGGCAAGACCGAAGCGGCCAAGGCGCTCGCCGGGGCCATCGACACGCGGCTGATCCGGCTGCAGTGCTACGAGGGCCTGACCTCGGCCGAGGCGCTCTACGAGTGGAACTACCCGCGCCAGTTGCTCGCGATCCGGCTGGCCGAGGCCCGGCACGAGACCCCGCGCGAGGCGGACCTGTTCGGCCCGGACTACCTGCTGGCCCGGCCGCTGCTGGCCGCCATCGAGCACCCGGGCCCCCGCCCGGCCGTCCTGCTGATCGACGAGGTCGACCGGGGCGACGACGAGTTCGAGGCGTTCCTGTTCGAGTTGCTGGCCGAGTCCTCGGTGACCATCCCCGAACTCGGCACCCGGCGGGCGGCCTTCCCGCCGGTGGTCGTGCTGACCTCGAACCGCACCCGCGACCTGCACGACGCGCTGAAGCGGCGGTGCCTCTACCACTGGATCGACTACCCGGACGTCGAACGGGTCGCGGCGATCATCCGGCGCCGGGTACCCAGGGCGGCGGCGCCGCTCGCCGACCAGGTGGCCACCGGCGTGGCCCGGCTGCGCGACCTGGACCTGGCCAAGCCGCCCGGCGTGGCCGAGGCCATCAGCTGGACCGCCGCCCTGCACACGCTCGGTGCCGAGAAACTCGACGAGGGCTCGGCCGAGCAGACCGCGGGCGCCGTGCTCAAATACGCCGAAGATTTGCGGGCCGTCCGCGACAACGGCTTCGGCGTGCTCGTCACCGGCGATGGCTGACCCCGGGCCGCCCTTGAGCGGCCCGGCGGGTCGGCCCGGCGGGGCGCCCGCCCGGCCCGGCGGCGACCTGGCCGAGGTCGCGGCGCGGTTCGGCGCCGCACTGCGCCGCGCCGGCCTGTCGGTCGGGCCCGGCCGCAGCGAGCGGTTCGCGCACGCGGTCACCCTGGCGCGACCTCTGACCACCGGCGAGCTCTACCGCTGCGCGCTGGCCACCCTGGTGTCCGGCCGGGACGAGATCGCCATCCTGCGCGGGGTGTTCAGCCAGGTCTTCGGCGGCCTGGGCGACACGGGCGGCCGGGGGGACCAGAGGTCGCCGGGGATGGCCTTGCGGCCGCCGGCCACGCCGGAGGACCTGCTGGCCCAGGCGGCGCGCTCGGCCCAGGCCCACATCAGCGAGACCCAGGCGGCCGGCACCCCGGACGCCGGTCCCGACGACGCCAACCCGCCGCCCGGCGACCGCGAAATCGAGCACCGGTACCTGGGCAGCACCGTCGAGCGGCTGGCCACGCAGGACTTCGCGGAGATGACCCCGGCCGAACTCCAGTTGCTGGCCGGGCTGATGCGCACGATCACGCTGTCCGTTCCGCAGCGCCGGTCCCGGCGGGAACACCGGCGGCCCGGCGGTCCTCGCATCGACATGCGGTCAACCTTGAGGCAGGCCAGGCGAACCGGGGGACATTCGTTCCGGCTCATTTCAAGAGCGCCGACCAGGCGCCCGCGCCGGCTGGTCGTGCTGTGCGATATCTCCGGATCGATGGAGCCTTACGCGCGGGCCATGATCCAGCTTCTGTACTGCGCGGCGGGCGGGGCGCAGGCCGAGGTGTTCACGTTCGCGACCCGGCTGACGCGGCTCACGCCGGCCCTGGCCCGGACCTCGCCCGCGGTCGCGCTGCAGCGGGCCGGCCAGGCCGCGCCCGACTGGCTGGGCGGGACCAAGATCGGCGCGTCGATCAAGGAGTTCAACGACGTCTACGGCCGGCGCGGGATGGCCAGGGGCGCGGTCGTCGTGATCATTTCCGACGGCTGGGACACCGGCGACCCCGAGTTGCTGCGCCGCGAGATGGAGCGCCTTTCCCTGGTCGCGTACCGGATCGTGTGGGTCAACCCGCGGACCAAGAGCGCCAGTTACCAGCCCCTGGCCGGCGGCATGGCCGCCGCGTGGCCGCACTGCGACGCCGTGGTCAGCGCGCACACCCTTTCCGCCCTCGACGACCTGGCCGACGCCCTGGCCGACCCGGCCCGCCGCCGCGCCCCGGTCCGCCCGGTCCCGACCCCCACAGTCCCCGCCTGACGTTCCGGCGCCGCCCTCACATTGGGCCTTTAACGCGGCGAGACACCCATCTGGGGCGTCCCCGGCCGGAAAACCCCGCGCACCCCAACCCTCGCCGGCGGCCCGCCTGGGGGCGATCCGACCGGGGGGCTCGCCGCGTTAAGCAAGAAGGCCGGTCAGCCCAGGGTCTGGGGCCTGGCGGCGGCCACCCCGGCGTACCGCGCGATGATCGGCGCGGCGCGTGGGTGACCGGGCGGCCGGGCGGCGGCCAGGCGCGGTGGCCGGGGTCAGCCGGAGCCGGGTAGCTGGTCGCGTTTTGGCTTGCGGTTCTTGCGCTTGACGCCGATGCCGCCGAAGACGCAGCCGCCCTTGAGGTGGAGCACGGGCGCGTCGGGGCGCGCGGACTCGGGGCTGTCACGCGGGGCGTCCCAGCCGCCGAAGACCGCCGTGACGGAATCGACGACCCGCATCTCGGGCGGGACCGTGATCCCGATGCCGCCGAACATCGCGAACGCGGTGATCGTGATCTCGCGGGCCGGCAGGACCGCGTCCCGCAGGTCGATGTCGGCACCGCCGAATATGGTGACTGCGGTGCTGCTCTCCGGGACGTGCCAGGCCCCCTTCCTGGTCGCGCCGCCGAAGATCGCGATCAGGCGGCCGGTTGAGCGCCGTGAGCCGCTGGGCGCCCGGGCGGGCGCGGCATCGGGCCGCACGGGCAGGTCGTCGAACAGCGGCACCAGGTCGGCCTGCGTCTTCGCGGCGTAGATCGAGTCGAGCCGTTCCGAGTGCTCTTCCGCGGTCAGCCTGCCTTCGGCCAGGGCCTCGTTGAGCACGGACGCGGCGCGGTCCCGGTCGGCGTCGGACGCGCGTAGCCGCGAATTTGAGTTGAAGGGCTGGGGGTCCATCCGGCTATTGTCGGCCGCGGAAGTTCGGCGCGGAAAGGGGGCCCGGTGGGTCACGTCGAGGTCGCGCACGTCAGCCACATCCTCCCGGACGGGCGCGTGCTGCTGAACGACGTGTCGTTCCGGGTGGGCGACGGCACGGTCGCGGCGCTCGTCGGCCCCAACGGCGCCGGGAAGACCACGCTCACCCGGCTGGCCGCCGGGGACCTGACCCCCCAGTCCGGGTCGGTGACCTCGAGCGGCGGGGTGGGCGTCATGCGGCAGTTCGTGGGCGGCATCCGCGACGAATCGACCGTCCGCGACCTGCTGCTGTCGATAGCCGCGCCCCGGGTGCGCGAGGCCGCCGCCCGGCTCGACGCCGCCGAACTCGCGATGATGGAACGCGACGACGAGCCGACCCAGATGCGCTACGCGGCCGGCCTGGCCGAGTGGGGTGACGCCGGCGGCTACGAGGCCGAGGTGCACTGGGATTCCTGCTGCACCGCCGCGCTGGGCGTGCCGTACGAGCGCTGCCGCTGGCGTGAGGTGCGCACCCTGTCCGGCGGCGAGCAGAAACGGCTGGTCCTGGAGTCGCTGCTGCGCGACAAGACCGAGACCCTGCTGCTCGACGAGCCGGACAACTACCTGGACGTCCCGGGCAAACTCTGGCTCGAACAGCAGCTTGCCGCGACCCCCAAGACCGTGCTGCTGGTCAGCCACGACCGTGAACTGCTGGCCAACTGCGCCGAGCGGATCATCACCGTGGAAGACGGCAACGTCTGGGTCCACGGCGGCGGCTTCGCCAGTTACGCCCAGGCCCGCCGGGACCGCAACGAGCGGCTCGACGAGCTGCGCCGCCGCTGGGACGAGGAGCACGAGAAGCTGAAGCAACTCGTGCGCATGTACCGGCAGAAGGCGGCCTATAACTCTGACATGGCCTCGCGGCTGCAGGCGGCGGTCACCCGGCTGCGCAAGTTCGAGGAGGCGGGGCCGCCCGAACTGGCGCCGCGGGAGCAGAACGTGCGCATGCGGCTGCGCGGCGGCCGCACCGGCAAGCGCGCGGTGATCTGCGAGCACCTCGAGCTGACCGGGCTCATGCACCCGTTTGACCTCGAGGTCTGGTACGGCGAGCGGGTGGCCGTGCTCGGTTCCAACGGCTCCGGCAAGTCCCACTTCCTGCGGCTGCTCGCCGGCGAGGCGGTGCGGCACTCCGGCGTGGCCCGGCTCGGGGCCCGGGTGGTACCGGGCCTGTTCGCCCAGACGCATACCCGGCCCGACCTGGAAGGGCGGACCGCGCGCGAGATCCTCATGACGTCCCACGCGATGCTGCCCAACGAGGCGATGGCGGCACTGGCCCGGTACGAACTCCAGTCCAGCGCCCTGCAGCCGTTCGGCACGCTTTCCGGCGGTCAGCAGGCCAGGCTGCAGATCCTGCTGCTGGAACTGGCCGGGTCGACGCTGCTGCTGCTCGACGAGCCGACCGACAACCTCGACCTGGCCAGCGCCGAGGCCTTGCAGGAGGGCCTGGAGTCCTATTCGGGCACGGTGCTCGCGGCCAGCCACGACCGCTGGTTCGCCCGGTCGTTCGACCGCTTTATCGTGTTCGGCGCGGATGGCGAGGTTTATGAGGCCCCCGGCCCCGTCTGGGACGAGGCCCGCGTGGACCGGCCGCGTTAACCTCCCGCTTGCTAGGCTTCAAGAATCATGGAACCCGCTGTCGGTCTGTCGGTTCCGCCACAGTCAAGCTGAAGGGGTGCGCGCCCGTGAAGAAGGTGCTCCTGCTCGTCCTCGTCGGAGCCGGCATTTTCGCCGTCTGGAGGAAGGTACAGGCCGACCGCGCCGATGCTGACCTGTGGACCGAGGTCACGACGGACGACGACTAGGCCCTCCGGCCGGATCCGGCCGTGCCGGCACGCAAAGGCGCACAGGCGAGCGGCGCGACGCCGGTCTCGCTGGTCTGCTGTGGCCTTATCGGGACCATGGTCACCGACGGCGGCACGGTCGACCGCGCGTTTGCGGAGGCCATCGCCACCCAGGGCGTCGTGACCGGGACCGCGGCCTACGCCCGGTGCATGGCACAGGTGCACCAGCACCGCGGCGAGCCCGCGGCCGACGTGCTGGCGGCCATGTTTCCCGAGAGCCAGGCCCGCGGGCAGGCGGCGCATCTCGCGCTGGACCGCTCGTTCTGCGACGCCATCGGCAGAATGGGAGCCACGCCCGTCCCTGGCGCCGTCACGGCTCTCGACAAGCTGGCCGATGCGGGCATCCGGGTCTGCGTGGTCACCAGTTTCTCCCGCCGGGTGCTGACCCTCGTGCTCGACACGCTCGGCTGGGCCGACCGGGTCGACCTGGCCTTGTCTCCCGAAGATGTGCCCAGGGGCGCCCCGTGGCCAGACCTGGTCCTGTCGGCCATGCTCAAGCTCGGGGTGACCGATGTTCGCGAAGCCGCGGTCGCCCACGACACCGAAAGCGGCCTGCTCTCCGGCCGCCGCGCCGGGGCCGGCCTGGCCGCGGGCGTCCTGACCGGCCCGCACAGCTCGGACCGGCTCCGGCGCGCCGGGGCCACCCACCTGATCCCGAGCATCGCGCACCTGCCCGAGTTGCTCCTCGTCGCCGGCTCTCCGCTCGCGGCCGACCCGGCGGCATCGGCTTCTGCCGCGTCTTCGGCTTCTCCCGCGCCGGCGGCCCCTGCTGGCGGCCCCCCGGCAGACGGTCCGGCCGTGGTGCCACCGCAGTCCCGCCCGCAAGGCGCGCCGCGAGCGCAAGACTTATCTCGCGAGCGCAGCCGCCCGCCCGGCCGCCACACCACCGGTTCTTTCGGCGGGTAATCTGAGACCGGCGCGATGCCACCCGGGGCTATAGCTCAGCTGGAAGAGCACCTGCTTTGCAAGCAGGGGGTCAGGGGTTCAAGTCCCCTTAGCTCCACTTAGCGAATTTCCGCTCTGACCAGGTCAGACGCTCCTCGCCTTTCTCTCATTTTAGTCGCCTTGAACGACGTTCTGGGGGGTTGGGAGGAAAATGGGAGATCATCTTCCCCCTGTTCCTCAGTGCCGGGTGGTGTCGGCACGTCGGTCGTGGGGTCGTCGGGTGGGGCGCCTCCTTGTTCCCGGCGGCTTGTTTCGCTAGCAGTTCGTCGAGCAGTGGGACGGGTGAGCGCTTGTTGAAGGCGGCGCGTTCCTTCAGGGATTCCTCCCACCTTGCTTGGAGCGCCTGGGTTAGCTCGGCGCGCATCCGTTCGGAGACGTGGGTATACAGGCCGCGCATGCCGGGCACCTGGTGGCCGAGTCGCAGTTCGGCCAGGATCTCGGGCGTGCCTTCCTCGGCCATCCAGGTCTTGTGGCTGTGCCTCAGGCCGTGCGGGGTCAGGCCAAGCTTGATCGGCAGCCAGCAGGCGAGCGGCGTGTCTTCCGGGATGATCGTGATGCCGTGGCCGCGGGGTTGCTGGTATCCGTTGTCTTCGCCGGTGGTCTCGGTGGCGGGGGGCCAGGCGGCGATCGGCGTGCCGGGCCAGGTGGTGCTCTGGTCGGCGATGACCAGGCGGCCGGGAGCGCGTGCGATCGGCAGGTGCCGTCCGTCGCAGGCGGGACGGAACACCCGGCGGGAGTAGTTGCTGCGGCGGTAGTGGCCGCCGTCGGGTCCGAGGAACACGAACCGGCCGCTGCCTTCGTGCTGGCTCGCGCAACTGCATGGTGGACGCGGATGGTCCTTGACCTGGGCTTTGAGGATCTCGGCCAGAAACGGCGGGAGGTCGACGGGCAGGCCGGGATCCCAGTCCGGGCTGCGGTAGGAGTCGTCCTTGGGCGGGAGCCGGTAGAACCTGCCCCTGAGTTCGCGCAACTGCCATTCGACGTGGATCTGCTGCGGCCGGGTGTACTCGTGCTCCAGGCCGATCGCCTCGGCCCACCGCAGGCCGGTGTAGCCGATGGTGAGGATCATCGTGAAGTCCTCGTCGCGGCCGGTGAGCAGCGCCGCTCGCTCGGCGATCAGCAGGACCTGGAGCGGTGTGGCCCAGATGCGCTGCGGAGCGCGTTGCAGTCTGCGGCCGGTCCTTCGGCCACGGTTGCGGGGCCTGAGCGCGGGGTTGTACGGGATCAGCGGCGGCCTGGTGGCCGCGGCGTCGCCGAGGATCGTGCCGAGCAGGGTGCGAGCGGCCCGGGCGGTGCGTGGGGTGATGCCTTCCCGGTCGGGGAGCGCCTTCTCCCACTTGGTGATCTCCTCGGTGGACAGGTCGCTCAGCGCGATGTTGCCCCAGGCCGGGCGGATGAACCTGCGGATCAGGTACTCGCGGCTGTCGACGGTGCTGATGCTGACGTCCTGCACGGCCAGCCACCGTTCGATCCACTCGCTGACCGTGAGCCTTCCGGCGTTCGGGTCAGTCCACCGTCCCGCGCGGACCTTGGCTTCCTGGTCGCGTCCCCAGTTGAGCGCGGCGGCCTTGGTCTCGAACCCGGATTCGCTGGTCTCGGTCCCGTCCGGCAGCTTGTACTTGACCCGCCAGGGCTGCCGGCCCTTCCCCCGCTTCTCCGCGTACGCCACGTCCGTCTTCCCCTGGCTAAGAGCGGCGGGAGCTTCTGGGCACGCGGGAGGTCACTGGCTGCCGCGCTCCGGCTCGCATGATGTCCGCGATGTCGTCGTCGCTGAAACGCAGATGCTTGCCGACGAACGTGCACGGAATTACGCGTGCGGCTGCCTTGGCCTTGAGCCATGATTCGCGCACCTTGAGAATTCTGGCCGCCTCAGCGACCGTATGCAGTTCACTTGTCATCCGCCATCCCGCCTCTGCTAGCGCTGGACCCTGCCGTCGTCGCTCGACGCCGCTGAACTGGTGCGATGTGACGATGAGTCAAGTTAGCCCAATAATGCGCAGATATGTCAAACGAGATGACCGAAACAAAGGATGGTCCGGACGTACCAATTGGTCCGCGTTTGGTTCGCTCTGGTTCGCACGCGTTCAAATGGTGTCGCAGAGTCCGCTGGGAGAAAGTCTCGTAAGTAATAAAAGATCTGGCCCTAATGATGGTCCGGCCGCGGTCCGCAATGGTCCGCTGCCACCCCGGCAGGGAGCCAGGGGCACCTGTCGGCCTGAGGGCCTACC
>DATAVV010000282.1:0-5469 GCA_036267555.1 Streptosporangiaceae bacterium
CGCCGTGCTGGTCAGGCCTACTTCTTAGCCGTGGCCTTCTTGTCACCGTTGACGATCGCCTTGAAGTCCGCGCCCGCGCGGAACTTGGGCACCGAGGACTTCGGCACCTTGATGGACGCGCCGGTAGCGGGGTTGCGGGCCGTGCGGGCGGGCCGGACCGCCTTCTCGAAGACCCCGAATCCGGTTATGGCGACCTTGTCGCCCTTAGCGACTGCGGCCTGGATGGTGTCGAGGACCGCATTGACGGCTTCGGTCGCGGTCTTCTTGTCCCCCATCCGGGTCGAAATCGCGTCGATCAGGTCACGCTTGTTCATTCTCCACTCCTGCGGGTCCCCCAACGGGAGGTCGCGCGGATAGGGCAGCCGGCTCTCGCGACCTCTGATGTGCCTGAAATTAGGCGATCCAGCGTCGCGGCACAATCACATTCGCTTGAAAGCACGGCGTGTCGACACCGGAACTGCTCACAATGTTACGGGAATGGGAAATTCATCTGCAGCGGGGGGGTCTTACGCGGTACCGTCCGGCCTCTCGGGTGCCTGACCAGCGTGACCGGCCAGAGCAAGATCGCCGAGCAGTCGGTTAAGCCGCACGGCGCTGCGCACCAAGTCGGCACCGGGAGCTTTCAGTGCATCGCATATCACCGCGAGTCTGCGCTGCATCCGTACCCGGGAGTCACCGGCCAAGTCCGCAGCGTCAAGCAACCGCCGCGCCATAAGCAGTCTCCGGGACATGCTCTCGACTCCAACGGCGATCTCAAATGGGGCGGCGAGATCGCCGCGTGCCCTCACTTCTTGTCGGTCGAAATCTACCGTCAGCAGAATTCCGGGGTCATTTTCAACCGCGGCCTGCAGCCGGGCCACAGCGTCGTGGGCCAGCCCGGCGGGCAATATGCCACCTTTAATCAGGCTATAAAGGGAAAGGTCGCTGAATTGTGCGGATACCACGACCCGGAAGCCGCGCCCGGCGACCGCCGCGGCCTCGGCTTGCGGAACGTCCGGGCTGACGATGAGGATCACCGCCGAGGCGGGCGGCGGCCCTGCGAGGCGGAGCGAACCGGCCCGGCCGGTGCAGGAAGCGAAGCGGTCGGCGCACGACGCAAACGGCCCGTCCCCCGTTCTGAGTGCCATTCTTCGACGGTACCGCCCGGCCCGGCGGGTCCCGGCGGGCGGACGGCTGGCAAGCCGACCAGGAACGAGACCCGGCCCGGCGGGTCTGCGCGGGTGGGCGGCTAGTAGCCGACCAGGAGCGTGACCCGGACGGGCCGGCCACCACCGACGGCCTGGACTTCGAGGGTCACGCGCTGCGGGATCTTGTCGATGAGGAAGTAGCCGCCGAACTGCGTGTAGCCGGAAACGAACGATGCTTCCCCGCTGGCGGGGCAGTCGCCGAACGTCACCCCGTTCTCGCCGTCCTTCAGCGTGTAGCGGCTGTCGACACCCTTGATGGAGTCGCCGGGTCCGAACAGGAACCGGAAGTGGCCCGAGGCGGGCCCCACGACCTTCACCGACGCGGTTACTCCCGAGCGCACCTGGACCAGCAGGCCGCCGATGGCGAGCTTGTGCTTGGGGTAGAAGCTCGCGGTCGCTTGCTTCATGTTCACGAACCAGACCGGGCCGGCCTGAACGCTCTCGCGGCGCCAGTCGAGCGGCAACTGCTCGCTGATCTGCAGGTTGCAGGGCTTCAGCACGGTGCCGGGCGCGGCCCGCGGGAGCGGGGCCGGGGGCCGCGCGGCCGCCGGGCCGCCACCCGGCGGCGACGCGTCGCGCAACTGCGCCGCGGCCGGGGGGAACACCAGCACGCCGATGACGACGACCGCGGCGCTGACGAGGGCGGTCCGGGCCCGGTGGCGCCGCCGCCGCGCCCGGACCTGGCTCAGCAGGTTGGCCGGGGGATGTTCGCCCGCGACCGCGTCCTTCATCGCGGCACGCAGTCGCCGCACCGTGTCGTCGACAGCCGCGTTGTCGACAGCCGCGTCGTTCAGGGCCGCCGCGTCATTCACACCCGCCGCGTCCGCCGCGCCACCCACGCCCGACGCGCCACCTGCGCCCGCCGCGTCGCTGGTCGCGGTCACGTCGGCGGCAGCCGCAGCCTGACCTTCCGTTTCCGGGTTGCTCGCGGTGGAATCAGGCATGTCATCACTCATCGCTGGCTCACCTCCTGAGCCTGCGCGCGCGGCGTTTCGCTGATCGCGCGCAGCCGGGCCAGTCCCCGGGAGGCCTGGCTCTTCACGGTGCCGGCGCTGCAGCCGAGAGCGTCCGCGATCTCGGCCTCCGGCAGGTCGCAGAAGTACCGAAGGACGAGCACGGCCCGCTGCCGCGGCGGGAGCCCGGCCAGGGCCCGCAGCAGGAAGTCGCGCTCGACCACGTCGGCGGCGTGGTCGCTCTCGACCAGGCCCGCCGCGTCGGGAGGCAGTTCGCGCTCGGGACGCCGGCGCAGCCGCCGCCACCGGTCGGTCGAGGCGTTGGCCAGGATCCGGCGGACGTAACGTTCGGGATCCCCCGCCCGGCAGATCCGCCCCCACCGCCGGTACGCCCGTTCCAGCGCCCCCTGCAGCAGGTCCTCGGCCTCCGCGCGGTCCTGGCCGGTCAGCAGCAGCGCGGTCCGGAACAGCGCTGCGCTGCGGTAGCGCACGAAGTCCTCAAAAGGCACATTGGTTTCAGGCCCGGCCGACACACTTTGTTCACGACCGAGGGCGGCCCGAGGTTGCATGCCGGTCTGCAGGTAGATTCCATTCTGTGGACATGCCGTGGCCCGCGGCCAAACCTGCGGACTTCCTGAAGACCGTTGCGGAGTTGGCTTGCTCGCGGACCGTCTCATGCCACTATGGTCGGGCTCCCGAGTCCTAAGGTCCCGCGCATGAAGGTTGCCGTCGTCAAGGAGACCGCACCAGGCGAACGCCGAGTCGCCCTGGTGCCTGAGGCCGTGGCGAAGCTGCGCACGGCCGGGTTCGAGGTTCTGGTGGAAACCGGGGCCGGGGATGGCGCCTGGCTGAGCGACGACGCGTTCACCGAGGCCGGAGCCGACATCGTGGCCCGCGACGAGATCGCCGCGGCGGCCGACGCGATCCTTATGGTGGGCCGGCCGGATGAGCAGGCCATCGCCGGGCTGCGGCCGGGCCAGGCCGTGCTGGGAATGCTGGCCCCGCTCGGGGATCACGCGTTCGCCGGGCGCCTCGCGGAGGCCGGCGTCCTGGCGGTCAGCCTCGACCTGATCCCGCGCACGCTGCCGCGGGCCCAGTCGATGGACGCGCTCAGCTCCCAGGCGAACATCGCGGGCTACAAGGCGGCCGTGCTGGCCGCGAGCGAGTTCGGCCGGTTCTTCCCGCTGCTGATCACCGCCGCGGGCACGGCCCGCCCGGCCAAGGTGCTGATCCTCGGGACCGGCGTGGCCGGCCTGCAGGCCATCGGCACCGCCCGCCGGCTCGGCGCGGTGGTCAGCGCCTACGACGTGCGGCCGGAAACCAGGACCGAGGTCGAGTCGCTCGGCGCCTCGTTCATCGAGCTGACCTCGGTGGGGTCGGCCAGCGGCGAGGGCGGGTACGCACGGGCGCTGACCGAGGAGGAACGCCAGGCTCAGCAGGACGAACTGGCCGGCCACATCGGCAAGCAGGACGTGATCATCACCACCGCGCAGGTCCCGGGGCGGAGGCCGCCGCTCCTGGTCACCGCCGACGCGCTCAAGGGGATGGCGGCCGGCTCCGTGGTGATCGACATGGGCGCGAGCACGCTCGGAGGCAACGTCGAGGGATCCCGGCCGGACGAGACGGTGGTCACGGAGAACGGCGTGACCATCATCGGCGCCGGTCACCTGCCGTCCTCGATGCCCGCCGCCGCGTCCGCGATGTACGCGCGCAACATCAGCGCCCTGCTGTCGTACCTGGTGAAGGATGGCTCTCTGGCCATCGACCTCTCCGATGACCTGCAGCGGGGTGTCGTGATCACCTACGAGGGCCAGGTGGTTCACGCCGCCCTGGCCGAGCCCGCTGGAGGTACCGCCCGTGTCGACGGCGCTTCTCACTGACATCGTCATCTTCGTGCTCAGCCTGTGGGTGGGCTTTGAGGTCATCAGCAAGGTCCCGGCCACCCTGCACACGCCGCTGATGTCGGCCGCCAACTCCATCCACGGAATCGTGCTGGTCGGGGCCATGCTGATCGCGGTCACCGCGAACAACGCGGTCGGCTACGTGATCGCGTTCGTGGCCGCGGCGTTCGCCGCGATGAACGTCACCGGCGGGTACGTGGTCACCGGCCGGATGCTGAAGATGTTCCGGCGGCGGCCCACGCCCCCGGCCGCCCAGGCCGGAGCCCAGGCCGCCCAGGCCGGCCAGCCGAGCGGCAACGGCCAGCGGTCATGAGCGCGTTCAACACGGTCATCCAGCTCGTCTACGTCGCGGCGGCCTCCTGCTTCGTGCTCGGCCTGCACCTGATGAACACGCCGGGCACGGCGCGGCGCGGCAACCAGGTGTCAACCGCCGGCATGACCGCGGCCGTGGCCGCCACGCTGGCCCTGATCATCCACACCGGCGCGATCAGCACCACCGGGTGGATCGTGATGGCCGCGGGCGCGCTCGTGGGCGGCGCGGCCGGCCTGTACCTGGCCCGCACGGTCCAGATGACCGCGATGCCGCAACTGGTCAGCGTGTTCAACGCGGTCGGCGGCGGCGCGGCCGCGCTGGTCGCGATCCACGACTACATGCGGCTGGCCGACGCCCGCGCCGCGGTGCCCGCGTCCACGACCGTCACCACCCTGCTCGACGTGATCATCGGGGCGGTGACCTTCTCCGGGTCGATCATCGCGGCCGGCAAGCTGCAGGGCGTGATCACCTCGGCGCCGGTCACGTTCCCCGGGGCACGGATCGTCAACCTGCTGCTGGCCGCCGTGGCCCTCGGGACGGGCGGCTTCCTGCTGGCCACGACCAGCCTGCCCGGCCTGGTGGTCGTGGTCGCGGCCGCGCTGGTGTTCGGCGTCTCGATGGTGATGCCGATCGGCGGGGCGGACATGCCGGTGGTGATCTCGCTGCTGAACGCGTTCACCGGCACCGCGGTGGCCATGGCCGGCTTCGTGATCGGCAACTGGGCGCTGATCATCGCCGGGGCCCTGGTCGGGGCGTCGGGCGGGATCTTGACCAAGCTGATGGCCGACGCGATGAACCGCTCGATCGGCAACATCATCGTGGGCGGGTTCGGCACCGGTGACACGGCCGTGACCGCGGTGGCCGCCGCGGGCTCGGGCGTGCAGGCGATCGCGGCCGACGATGCCGCGATCCAGCTCGCCTACGCGGCCAAGGTGATCATCGTGCCGGGTTACGGCCTGGCCGCCGCGCAGGCTCAGCACGAGGTGGCCGAACTGGCCGAGATGCTGGAGTCACGCGGCGTGGACGTCAGCTACGCGATCCACCCGGTCGCGGGCCGGATGCCGGGCCACATGAACGTGCTGCTGGCCGAGGCCAACGTGCCGTACCCGCAGCTC
>DATAVV010000283.1:0-3962 GCA_036267555.1 Streptosporangiaceae bacterium
AGAAGCACTCCCGGAACCGCTCCATCGTGTGCTGCGCGCCGAGGAAGTGCCCGCCGTGGCCGACCTCCTCGTGCGCGCCGAACGCCAGCGACGCCTCGTCGATCTCCAGCGGCGTGAACTCCACCCGCAGCATCCGCAGCAGTTCGACGTCGACGATGAACTTCTCGTAGCAGGAGACCAGCCCGCCCTCCAGCCAGCCGGCCGCGTGCATCACGAAGTTGGTGCCGGCCAGGAACGTGGGCAGCAGGGTCATCAGCGACTCGTAGGCGGCCTGGGCGTCGCAGGTCTGGCTGGAGTTCAGGCCGCCGCCGGTGCGGAACGGCAGCCCGAAGTGGCGGGCGAGCTGCCCGGTGCACAGCAGTCCGATCCCGGACTCCGGGGTGCCGAAGCTGGGCGAGCCCGACTGCATGTCGATGTTGGACAGGAACGAGCCGAAGATCACCGGGCAGCCGGGCCTGATGAGCTGGGCCAGCGCGATGCCGGACAGCGCCTCGGCCAGTTGCTGGACCAGAGCGGCCGGGATCGTCACCGGCGACATCGCGCCCATCAGCAGGAACGGCGTCAGCACCACCGGCTGGCTGGCGGCGCAGTACTCGAACTGCGCGTCCAGCATCCGGTCGTCCCAGCGCAGCGGGGAGTTGCAGTTGATCAGCGAGATCGTGGCCGGCGTGGCCTCGATCGCCGCGCGCCCGCCGAACAGGATCTCGGTCATCGCGATCGTGTCGGCCGCGTTCGGCCCGGAGACCACGTTGCCCATGTAGATCTTGTCGGTCAGCGTCTGCAGCGCGTAGATCATGTCCAGGTGCCGCGAGTCCAGCGGCGCGTCGTTGGGCTCGCAGATCACCCCGCCCGCCGAGTCGAGCTGGGGGAAGGACTGGGCCAGCATGGCCAGGCGGCGGAAGTCGTCCATCGTCGCGTCCCGGCGCACGTCGCCGTCGCGCACGAACGGGGGCCCGTAGACCGCGCCGAACACCATCTCGTCGCCGCCGATGTGCACGGTGTGCTCGGGGTTGCGGGCCTGGACGTCGAACTCGCGCGGCGCCCTGGCCACCTGCTCGAGCACGAACTCGGGATCGAGCTTGACCACGTCGCCCTCGACCGTCTGGCCCGCCTTGCGGAACAGCTCCAGGGCCGCGGGCTTGGCGAACTGCACCCCGATCTCGGAGACGATGCGCCGCCATCCGGCGTCGAGGACGCCGACCGCGTCCGGCGAAAGGATCTCGTAGCGCGGCATCCGGTTGCGGAACATGACCACCTCTGATCCCACGGGGAACGGCGCTCGCTTGACCCGGTCCGAGGCCCAACTTAGGATCACATAGTAGAACATAGTTCCGTAACATGGAACTCGGTGTTAGAGGGACGTCATTGACCAGCCCGAACGGAACGCAAGCGGTCGACCGGGCCGCCCAGCTGCTCATCAAAGTGGTGCATTGCCCCGAGCCGGTCACGTTCACCGAACTGACCGCGGCGAGCGGGCTGGCCAAGAGCACCACCTCCCGGCTGCTGATGGCCCTGGAGCGCAACGGCCTGGTCCAGCGGGACAGCCACGGCGGGTTCCGGCCCGGTGAGGTGTTCGTCTCCTACGCGTGGCGCGGCGGCGCCGAGGCGGGCCTGATCACCGTGGCCCAGCCGTTCCTGGACCGGCTCGGCGAGGCCACCGGCGAGACCATCAACCTGGGCGTGGCCAGCCGCGGCATGGTTGAGCAGATCGCGCAGGTGGACAGCACCTACCTGATCGGCGGGACGAACTGGGTCGGCCTTTCGGTGCCGCTGCACTGCTCGGCCCTGGGCAAGGTGCTGCTCGCGTGCGACGCGGCCACGCTGCCGCGCGGCCGGCTGGCCCAGCGCACCCGCCACACGATCACCAGCCGCGAGGCCCTGAACGCGGAACTGGAGCAGGTGCGGCGCCGCGGCCACGCGGTGACAAGGGAAGAACTCGAGCCCGGCCTGGTCGCCGTGGCCGCGCCGGTCTACCGCGACGACGGCGCGGTGGTGGCCGCGCTGTCGGTGTCCGGGCCGGCCACCCGGCTGGCCAAGAGCCGGATCCCCGCCATCGCCGCGCGGTGCACGGCCGAGGCCGGAGCCCTGTCCGCCGTGCTCGGCTACAAGCAGCCCGGGCGCCCCGCCCGGTTAAAGAAGTTGGCATAAGCCTGGGCGCCCCGCCCGGGGTCAAGAAAGAAGGTGCCGCGTGACCCGAGACGAGCTCTTGCAGCAGCTATACGACTTCACCCTGGTCGGCAACGGCCCCGCGGTCCTTGACCTGACCCGGACCGGCCTTGACATGGGCCTCGGCCCGGAGGTCCTGCTGTACGAGGCGCTGATCCCGTCGCTGGAGGAGGTCGGGGCGCGCTTCGAGCGCGGCGACTTCTTCGTGCCCGAGATGCTGATCGCGGGCAAGGCCATGGCGGGCGCGCTGGAGATCCTGCGCCCGCTGCTGGCCGAGACGGGCGCCCAGACGATCGGGAAGATCGTCATGGGCACGGTCAAGGGCGACGTGCACGACATCGGCAAGAACCTGGTCAACATCATGTTCGAGGGCGCCGGCTTCGAGGTGATCGACCTGGGCGTGCAGGTCGCCCCGGAGAAGTTCATCGACGCGATCAAGCAGCACCAGCCCGACATCGTCGGTTTCTCCGCGTTCCTGACCACCACGATGCCGATGTTCAAGGCCAACATCAACGCGCTGCAGAAGTCGGGCCTGCGCGACCAGGTGATCGTCATGGTCGGCGGCGCCCCGGTGACCCAGGAGTACGCGGACGTGGTCGGCGCCGACGGTTACGCCTCTGACGCGTCGGCCGCGGTGGTCAAGGCCAAGGAGTTGCTGCAACGGCGCCGCGCGATGGCACCGGCCTAGGAAGCGGGAGCCGCCGCCGTGGACACCGTCGTCTCGTCCGCCCGCCGGGAACTCAGGATCGGCCCCGGGCAGCCGTTCTGCATTGTGGGTGAGCGGATCAACCCGACCGGACGGAAGCTCTTCTCCGAACAGCTCCGCGGCGGCGATCTGTCGCGGATCGAGACCGACGTCGCGCAGCAGGCGGCCGGCGGCGCGATGATGCTCGACGTCAACATGGGCACGCCGCTCGCGGACGAGGCCGCGCTGATGGTCGAGGCCGTGAAGCTGATCCAGGGCGTGTGCGACCTGCCGCTGTGCCTGGACTCCTCGATCGTCGAGGTGCTCGAGGCCGGGCTGGCCGCCTACCAGGGCAAGGCGCTGGTCAACTCCGTGACCGCCGAGGACGAGCGGCTGAACGCGATCCTGCCGCTGGTGCGCGAGCACGGCGCGGCCGTGATCGCGCTGCCCAACGACGAGGAGGAGATCCCGGAGGACCCGCGGCGGCGGCTGGAACTCGTGCGCAAGATCGTGGACGTGGCCACCGGCAGGTACGGCATCCCGATCGAGGACATCGTGATCGACCCGCTGGCCATGCCGGTCGGCGCGGACACCTCGCTGGTGCTCAGCACGCTGGAGACGATCCGGCTGGTCCGCGAGGAGTTCGGGCTGAACATGACGCTCGGCGCTTCCAACGTCTCGTTCGGGATGCCGGACCGGGCCTCGATCGGCTCGGCGTTCCTGCCGATGGCCGTCCTGAGCGGGCTGACCAGCGCGATCATGGATGCCCGCTCGCCGCAGCTCGTCCGGTCGGTCAAGGCGGCCGACCTGCTCACCAACAAGGATCCCTGGGGCGCGGCCTGGATCGCCGCGCACCGGGCCGCGCAGGCCGAGGCCGCGCAGGCCGCCCAGGCCCAGGCCCAGGCCGCCAGCCCATGACGCCCACCGCCGCCGAGCCGGCGGTCGGGCTGCCCGCCCGCGTCGAACTGGCCTTCCAGCCCAGCGGGACCCGGGTGCGGGTGCCCGGCGGCGTCACCGTCTTCGACGCGGCGAGCTGGAACGGCATCGCGATCGACTCGACCTGCGGCGGGCACGGCACGTGCAAGAAGTGCAAGATCAAGATCACCGGCGG
>DATAVV010000284.1:0-9557 GCA_036267555.1 Streptosporangiaceae bacterium
CCAGCCCTGCCCGGTGGCGAACGCGACGGCGTCGGTCAGGTCGTCCTGCATGCGGCCGCCCCACTCCCGGTCGCCCGCGTTGACGAACGCCTTGCCGTAGCCGGTCGAGCCCCGGTAGTTGACCTGCACGCACAGGTAACCCCGGTTGGCCAGCCACTGGGCCTCGGCGTTGAATCCCCAGCTGTCCCTGACCCACGGGCCGCCGTGCACGTTGAGCACCATCGGCAGGCCGGTGCGGGCGGCGCCGGGCGGGAACGTGGCGTAGCCGTGCACGGTGAGGCCGTCCCGGGCCGTGAACGAGAACGGCTCCATCGGGGCCAGTTCGTAACGCGACAGCGCGGGCTGGTGCTCGAACAGGAAGCGGCCGGTCCTGGTGGCCCGGTCGTAGGCGTAGAACGGCACCGCGCCCGCGTCATTGGTGAACCCGACCACCCAGGTCGCATCGGCGTCGTCGGCCGCCACGAACATGGGGTCGCCCGGGTGCAGGGCGCGGATCGCCGCCAGGTCGTCAGCCACCGACGGGTCGAGGACCTGGTACTCCGACCGGTCCTTCTCAAATATCACGATCTGCGGCTCCCGGGTATCCGGGTGCACCCGGACGTCGCTCACGTCCGCTTCGGGGTCGGCGGCCAGTACCTCTTCCGCGCCGGTGGCGACGTCGATGCGGACCAGGCGGCCGGTGTTGGCCCCGACCGAGTTGGTCGTCAGCAGCGTGGTGCCGTCCTCGCTGAACCCGATCGCGTCGCTGGTCAGCGCGTCGTCGGAGGGGATGGTCAGCAGCTCACGCCAGTCCGATCCGGTGTCGCCGCGTACCAGCAGCACGATGCCGCCGTCGGGCTGGGGCGCGGCCGCTCCCCTGATGGCCATCTGCGCGTTGGCGATCCAGCCGATGAACCCCGGGTTCTCCACTTCCTTGGTCAGTTCGCCGGTGACCAGGTCGAGCCGGTACACGTCGTGTAGCTGCGGGTTGTCCTTGTTGAGTGCGACGAGCACCTCGGTCGGGAACTTGCGTTCCATGGCGATGAGACGGGCCTGCACGCCGTCGAACGGGGTGAGGTCGCGGCGCTGCATCGTCTGGGTGTCGACGTCGTGCAGCCGGAAGTTCTCGTCGCCGCCGGTGTCCTTCAGGTACAGCAGGTGCCGCCCGTCGTGCGCCCACGCGAACATCCGGATGCCGCGGTCGGTGTCGTCGGTGACGACCTGCGCCTGGTCCCAGTCCACGCCGGCCTGCGGCGTGGTCGGCGCGACCCAGACGTTGAGCACGCCCTCGTGCGGGGCGATCCACGCCAGCCGGGTCCCGTCGGGGGAGATGCGCGGGCTGAGCCGTTCGGGGTTGCCGAAGAGTACCTGCCGGGGAATGAGCTCGACCATTCCCCCTGCCTATCACGCCAGGCCGGCGCCGGCTCACCGGGCTCCCCATCACGCCGGGCGGGCTCTCACGCCTGGCCGGCGCGGCCGGGGCGGGCTGGCAGACTGTGACCTCATGGACGGCATGGACGGTCACCCCGAGGCGCTCGTCGACCTGGGCGCGATCAAGGACAACGTCCGCGCCCTGGACCGGCACGTCGGCGACGCGCAGGTGATGGCGGTGGTCAAGTCCGACGGCTACGGTCACGGCATGATCCCGGCCGCGCTCGCGGCCCTGGACGGCGGCGCGACCTGGCTTGGGGTCGTGCACGTGGCCGAGGCCGTGGCCCTGCGGCGGGTCGGCATCACCGCGGGCGTGCTGTGCCTGCTCGGCGCGCCCGACGCCCCGCACGAAGAGGCCATCCGCCACGACATCGACCTGTCCGCTGGCACGGCCGCGCTGGTCCGGCAGATCGCGGCGGCCGCGGACCTGGCCGGGCGGCCGGCCCGGCTGCACCTCAAGGCCGACACCGGGATGTCGCGGGGCGGCGCGACCGCGCAGGACTGGCCCGGCGTGGTCGCCGAGGCGCTGGCCGCGCAGGCCGCGGGCCGGGTTGCCATCGTCGGGATCTGGTCGCACATGGCGTGCGCGGACATCCCCGGGCATCCGTCGATCGAGTCCCAGATCGCCGCGTTCGGTGACGCGGTGCAAAGCGCGGAGCGCGCGGGGGCCCGGCCGGAGGTGCGGCACCTGGCCAACACGCCCGCCACGCTGACGCTGCCCGGCACCTGGCTCGACATGGTCCGGTGCGGCGGGGGCATCTCGGGGCTGTGCACGCTGCCCGGCGGCCCGCCGGGCTGGCTGCGTCCGGCGATGACCGTGCGGACCCGGCTGGTGCAGGTCAAGCGGGTCCCGGCCGGTGCGGGCGTGTCCTACGGGCACCGCTACATCACCCGGCGCGAGACCACGCTGGGCCTGGTGCCGCTCGGGTACGCCGAGGGCGTTCCGCGCCGCGCTACCAATACCGGGCAGGTGCAGGTGCGCGGGCGGCGCTGGACGATCTCCGGCACGGTCTGCATGAACCAGTTCGTGGTGGACTTCGCCGACACCGCCGTGGCCGAGGGCGACGAGGTGGTCCTGTTCGGGCCGGGCGACGCGGGCGAGCCGACCATCCAGGAGTGGGCGGACGCGCTCGGCACGATCTCTTACGAGCTCGCGACCGGGTTCGCGGGGCGGATCCCCAAAAGCTACTCTGGAGTAACTCAGGCCATGGAACCGGTCATGGCCGGGGGGGTCTGGGGGGGTCGTCCCCCCGAGACCGACTCGATCCTCGGTACGACGCGGGAGAGCTGATGCCCAGTTGGCGGCGCGTCACCGGCGTGGCCGGGCTGGCCGCGGGCGCGGTGGTGGCGGCCGGGACCGGCGCGGTCATCGCGGCCGAGAAGGTCGCGGTCGGCCGGCTGCGGCTGCGGCCCGACCCCGAGGCCGACGAGCCGTTCGGGCAGCTGCGCGGCCAGCCTCTCACCGTCCTGGCCGACGACGGGGTGGCGCTGCACGTGGAGATCAACGGCCCGGACGACGCCCCGGTCACGATCATCTTCTGCCACGGCTACGCGCTCAGCCAGGACGTCTGGCACTACCAGCGCCGGGACCTGGCCGCTGCGGAGCGGCTGGTGTTCTGGGATCAGCGCGACCACGGCAAGTCCGGCGCGTCGCCCGCGGACCACGCCACGATCGGCCAGCTCGGCGCCGACCTGTACGCGGTGCTGACGGCCGTGGCCCCCGGCAAGATGCCAGTCGTGCTCGTCGGGCACTCGATGGGCGGCATGACGATCATGGCGCTCGCCCGTGAGCACCCCGAGTTGTTCGGCCCGAAGGTGATCGGCGCCGTGCTGATCTCGACCGCCGCCGGGGGCGTGGACCCCACCGTGTGGATCCCGGTGATGCTGCGCCCGATCGCCCGGCAGGCGGCCGGCCCGGTGCTGCGCGGGGTCAGCTCGGGCGTGCGCGCCGCCGTCGTCGAGCGGGTTCGCCAGGCCGGCGGTGACCTGGCGTTCCTCGGCACCAGGTTCGTCGCCTTCGGCGATCCAGCGGCCAGCCCGGCGGTCGTTGACTTCCTAGAGCGCATCATCCGGGCGACGCCAGTCGGGGTGGTCGCCGCGTTCTACCTGGCTCTGCTGAGCCACGACGAGCGGGCCTCGCTCGGCGTCCTGGGCCGGGTGCCGGTGACCGTGGTCGCCGCGGAGCAGGACCGGCTCGTCCCGCTGGAGCACAGCGACGAGCTGGCCGAGCAGATCCCCGGTGCGGAGCTGGTCCGGGTGCCGGGTGCGGGCCACGCCGTCATCCTCGAGCGGCCCGACCTCATCAACCGGGTGATCAGCGACCTGGTCGCGCGGGCCACGTCGCCGGACGTGCCGCGGGCGAGCACGGCATGAGCGCGGCGCCGGTGCTGGCCGAAATCCAGGTGCCGACCGCGGCCGACATGCGCGAGGCGGGCCAGCGGCTCGCGGCCCTACTGCGCCCGGGCGATCTGGTCGTGCTGACCGGGCCGCTCGGGGCGGGCAAGACCACGCTCGCGGCGGGGATCGGGAGGGGCCTGGACGTGCGCGGACCGGTGACCTCGCCCACGTTCGTGATCGCACGCGTGCACCCGCCGCTGAATTCGGGCCCGGCGCTCGTGCACGCCGACGCCTACCGGCTCGGCAGCCGGGCCGAGGTCGACGACCTCGACCTGGACGCCGACCTCGACCGCTCGGTGACCGTCGTCGAATGGGGCGAGGGCCTGGTCGAGGAGCTGGCCGACAGCCACCTGGAGGTCCGGATCAGCCTGGCCGCGGCCGGGGGCGAGCCGGACGGCGCGGCGGACGGGCCGGCCGACGAACCCCGCAGCGTCCGGCTCGTCGGCCGAGGAGAACGCTGGGAAGCTGCCGCCGAATCCGTGCGTCTCGCCCTGACGGGCGGCCCGGAGGTTCTATAGTCCCTTCTGTCCGACCGCAACACCGTTCGTACCCACCAACAGCGGTGTCCGCGTCGGCTTGCCGTTGCACCGCCCAGATTCCAGCCGATCACCGTCCCCCGGAGGCGCGCCGTGGCTGAGGGGTTCCCGCCCCGCCCGTCTGGCGGGCCGCCCTCGCGCGGCCGTCGTGGCCGCGGTGAGCGTGCCAGCCAGCCACCGCTCGACGCATACGACGACAACGACGAGGAAATGGCGCCCTGGGCCGGGCAGAGCATTTATCCCATGGGGCCCGGCCGCCGCGAGATAAGGCCGCCGCAGGACTACGACGCCGGCCCGGGCGAACGCGGCTGGCAGGCCGACGAGCGCGCCCGGCCGGGCGGCCAGCACGCCCAGCAGCAGGACTGGCAGGACGCACAGGCCAGCCCGCAGGCGCAGGACTGGCAGCAGGCGGCACCGGGCGGCCCGCAGGCGCCCGTACGCGACTGGCAAGCGGAGGAACGGGCCTGGCAGGCGGCGGAGGCCAGCCGGCAGGCCGAGGAACTCAGCATGCGGGCGCAGGAGCACGCCCGGCAGGCCGAGGAGGTCAGCCAGCACGCCCAGCAGCCCCGTCCGGCCGGCAGCCGCCACGGTCGCGCCGAGGAGCGCCGGCGCCCCGACGAAAAGCGCCGCTCCGCCCCGCTCTCCCCGGACCAGGTGTGGCAGGACAACGCGGAAGAAGAGGACTGGGTGCCGCCGCCCGAGCGCGGCAAGGGGCGCCAGGCCGCGACCCGGGCCCGGAAGTCCCGGCGCAGGCTCATGATGCTCGGCGCCGTGGTCGTCGTCGCGGCCCTGGTCGTGGCGGGGTGGCTGACCAAGACCTGGCCGTTCGAGAGCAAGACACCGGTGACCGCGGGCCCGCCGCTGGTGACGACCTTCCAGAAGGGCGAGTTCCAGACGGTCCCGAACGCCTGCGACGCGCTCAGCCCCGCGCTGCTCGGCCAGTACCTGCCGGGCAAGCTCGCGAAGGTGGAGCAGTCGGCGGCCACCAGCACGCAGAGCCAGTGCACCTGGACGCTGGACACCAAGCCGAACTTCCGGGTGCTGACGGTGAGCAGCCAGGCCTACGCGCCGAGCCTGCTGGCCTCGGGCGACGGCAGCGCCACGTTCAGCGCGATCGACGCCTACGGCATCGCGGAGCAGTCGCTGCAGAACCCGCCCAAGTCCAGCAAGGCGCCCAAGGCGCAGATGGGAACCGCGGTCGGGCTTGGCCCGAACGCGTTCACCGGGCTGCAGGTCTTCAAGGTCGGCAATGACGTCACCGACGAGGTCACCGCGGTGGCGCGGGACCGCAACGTGGTGATCACCGTGACCATGCAGGGCCAGGAGCACGGCGGCGGCTTCGGGCCGGTGCCCGCCGCGACCCTGCGGGCCGCGGCGCTGGCCGCCGCGCACCAGATCCTCACCGGGCTCCGCTGACGGCGTGGAAGCCTCGCTGGGCTGTGGCCTCCGCTGGCACGCGGTTCTACCAAGCCGTCGTGTGACCTACGCTGGTCAACCGTGCTACTGCTCGCCCTCGACACCGCTACGCCCGCGCTGACCGTCGCGCTGCACGACGGATCGCGCGCCCTGGCCGGCCAGACCCTGGTGAGCACCCGCAAGCACGGCGAACTGCTGGCCGCCATGATCGAGCAGGTGCTCGCCGCGGGCGGCGCCAGCCGCGGCGACCTGGAGGCGATCGCGGTCGGCACCGGTCCCGGCCCTTACACCGGCCTGCGGGCCGGCCTGGTGACCGCGCGGGTGCTGGCCAGCGCGCTTGGCATCCCGGCCGTCGGCGTGTGCACCCTGGACGTGATCGCGCGCTCCGCGGTCGAGGCGGCCGCGGGCCGGGAGTTCCTCGTGGCCTCGGACGCGCGGCGCAAGGAGCTGTACTGGGCGCGCTACGCGGCCGACGGGCAGCGCAAAACCGGCCCGGAGGTTGGTTCGCCGTTTGCCCTAGGGGGGGACGCTGCTTGCCTAGGGGGGGACGACCCCCGCTATAACCCCCCCGAGGCGGAGCTTCGCTCCGCAGACCATCAGCCATCCGCTCGGGCCAGCCTCCGGCCGGCCGTCGCGGCTGGCACCGGCCTGGACGGCCGGAAGCCCGCAGGGGGTACAGGCCATCCGCTCGGGCCAGCCTCCGGCCGGCCGTCGCGTTCGGCCTGGCTTACGCCGGCCTCAGAGGTACCGGTTGCGGGAGAGGTACCGGTTGCGGGGGAGGTACCGGTTGCGGGGGAGGGGCCCGTGCTTTACCCGGACCTAACCACGTGCCCGATACCGCCGGTTTATCCGGATGCGGCGCAGCTGGCGGTGATCGCGGCGGAGGTGCTGGCTGCGGGGGGGCCGGTCGAGGTGCCGGAGCCGTTGTACCTGCGGCGGCCTGACGCGCAGGTGCCGGGTAGGCCGAAGCGGGTGACGCCGTGAGCGAGCATCCGCCTCAGGAGGCGCGGGCGACGCTGCGGCTGATGACGCCGGCCGACCTCGATTCCGTGCTCGGCCTGGAACTCGACCTGTTCGGCGACGAGGCGTGGTCGCGGCAGATGCTCGAGGGGGAGCTGGCGGAGCAGCCGCGCAGCCGCTACTACCTGGTGGCGGACGACGACAGCGCGATCGTCGCCTACGCCGGGCTGCTGGTGGCCGGGGCCCAGGCCGACGTGCTCACGCTGGCCGTCGCCGTCGGCCGGTGGGGTCGCGGGACCGGCTCGGCGCTGCTCGAGGCGCTGCTGACCGAGGCCGCGCGGCGGGGATGCACGGAGGTGTTCCTCGAGGTGCGCACCGACAACACCCGGGCCCAGCGCCTGTACCAGCGGTACGGCTTCCGGCAGATCGGGATCAGGAAGGGCTACTACCAGCCGTCCGGCGCCGACGCCCTGGTGATGCGGCGCGACCTGGCCGGTGATCCGCTGTGACCGCGCCCCTGGTGCTGGGCATCGAGACCTCCTGCGACGAGACCGGGGTGGGCCTGGTCCGCGGGCACGAACTGCTCGCCGACGCGGTGGCCTCCAGCGTCGACGAGCACGCCAGGTTCGGCGGCGTGGTACCCGAGGTAGCCAGCCGGGCGCACCTGGAGGCGATGGTCCCGGCCGTGGACCGGGCCCTGGCCAAGGCCGGGGTCCGCCTGGCCGACGTGGACGCGCTCGCGGTCACCGCCGGCCCCGGCCTGGCCGGCGCGCTGCTGGTCGGGGTCTGCGCGGCCAAGGCCTACTCGCTCGCGCTCGGCAAGCCGCTGTACGGGGTCAACCACCTCGCCGCGCACATCGCCGTGGACCAGCTCCAGCACGGCCCGCTGGAGCCGCCTGTGATCGCTCTGCTGGTCTCGGGCGGGCATTCCTCGCTGCTGCTCGTGACCGACCTGGCCGGCGATGTGACGCCGCTCGGGGCCACGATCGACGACGCGGCCGGCGAGGCCTACGACAAGGTGGCCAGGGTGCTCGGGCTGCCGTTCCCCGGCGGCCCGCCGATCGACGCCGCGGCCGCGGACGGCGACCCGGCGGCGATCGCCTTCCCCCGGAGCAAGTACCGCGACGAGACCTTCGACTTCTCGTTCTCCGGACTGAAGACCGCGGTGGCGCGGTGGGTCGAGGCCCGCGAGAGCGCGGGGCTCGCGGTGCCGGTGGCCGACGTCGCCGCGTCGTTCCAGGAGGCCGTGGCCGACGTGCTGACCCGCAAGGCGGTGGACGCGTGCCAGGCCAACGGCATCGGCCAGATGGTGATCGGCGGCGGGGTGGCGGCCAACTCGCGGCTGCGCGCGCTCGCGGCGCAGCGCTGCGAGGACGCGGGCATCCGGCTGCGGGTCCCGCGGCCCGGGCTGTGCACGGACAACGGCGCGATGGTGGCCGCGCTGGGCGCCGAACTGCTGGCGGCCGGCGTGCCGCCGTCCCCGCTGGAGTTTCCCGCCGACTCCTCGATGCCGGTGACCAGTGTCGTCGCGGGCCAGGTTGACGAGCCCCCGCAGTCGGGATAATGTTCCGAACTAGCACTCGGCATAGTAGAGTGCTAATGCGACAGGTTGGTCTGGCACCCGCGACGGCAGGCCGCCATGGTCGCCCTCTCTAACAATTCTCAGCTAGCCCTTTCCGGAGGGGGAGGTCAGATCGTGACGACCGCCACCAAGGTTGTTCTCAAGCCGCTCGAAGACCGGATCGTGGTGCGCCCGCTCGAAGCCGAGCAGACCACTGCGTCCGGTCTGGTTATCCCGGACACCGCCAAGGAGAAGCCCCAGGAGGGCGAGGTCCTGGCGGTGGGCCCGGGTCGGTTCGACGACGCCGGCGCCAAGCGCGTCCCTATGGACGTGAAGGTCGGCGACATCGTGCTGTACAGCAAGTACGGCGGCACCGAGGTCAAGTACACGGGCGAGGAGTACCTGGTGCTCTCCGCCCGCGATGTGCTCGCGATCATCGAGAAGTAACACAGCGAGCGGACTGTCCACCGCCGCCCCGGGCCGACCGAAACGGGCGGCCCGGGGCGGTGGCATGACAGTGCGCCCCGCCATAAGCGTGCAAAGACCATCAGAAGCGGCAAAGCCGTCAAAACATTTAGTTTGAGGTACTCATGGCCAAGAGCTTGGAGTTCGACGAAGACGCGCGGCGTGCCCTGGAGCGCGGTGTCAACCGCCTCGCCGACGCCGTCAAGGTGACGCTGGGCCCCAAGGGCCGCAACGTCGTTATCGACAAGAAGTGGGGCGCCCCGACCATCACCAACGACGGTGTCACCGTCGCTCGTGAGATCGAGTTGGAGGACCCGTACGAGAACCTGGGCGCTCAGCTCGCCAAGGAGGTCGCGACCAAGACCAACGACGTAGCCGGGGACGGCACCACGACCGCGACCGTTCTGGCCCAGGCGATGGTTCACGAGGGCCTGCGCTCGGTCAGTGCCGGGGCCAACCCGATGGCGCTCAAGCGCGGGGTCGACGCGGCCGCCGCCGCGGTGTCCGAGGCCCTGCTCAAGGTCGCCCGCGACGTTGAGGAGCAGAGTGAGATCGCCAACGTCGCCACGGTCTCGGCGCAGGACAGGAAGATCGGTGACATCATCGCCGAAGCCTTCGACAAGGTCGGCAAGGACGGCGTGATCACCGTCGAGGAGTCGCCCACGATGGGACTCGAGATCGAGTTCACCGAGGGCATGCAGTTCGACAAGGGCTACATCTCCGCGTACTTCATCACCGACCAGGACCGCATGGAGGCCGTCCTCGAGGACGTCCACGTGCTCCTGCACGGCGGCAAGATCTCGTCCATGGCG
>DATAVV010000285.1:0-30897 GCA_036267555.1 Streptosporangiaceae bacterium
ACGAGCTCGCGCCGGCCCGGGCGGGCGGCCAGCCAGCGGCCGATGATCTCCTCGGCGCGGCCGTCCGCGTACACGTCGGCACTGTCCACGAGGGTTCCCCCGGCCTCGGTGAACCGGTCGAGCTGGCTGAACGACGTTGCCTGGTCGGTCTCGTTGCCGAAGGTCAGCGTGCCGAGCGTGAGCGCCGACACCGCACAACCGCTGCTGCCGAGCAGCCGGTATTCCATCAGTCCTCCGGTAAGCCTCCGAACCTCGTGCCCTAAGTACCCCATGTTGGCCCCGGGCTACCGTCGTCGAAATCACGAGTTACCTTCCAGAGGAGATACCCGCCGGTCAAGCTGGCCGGCGGGCACATCCGCTATACGATCGACGCGCTGGTTTCCGACGGCGACATGGTGACCAGCGGCCTGCTCCGGTCGGCGCGGCACGCGCTGATCGGCGACCTGCCCGTGTGAGCCCCCATCGGTGTGGTCAGGCGCCGCCCAGCTGGATGGCTTTCACTATCAGCAGCAGCACCGACAGCACCAGGTAACCGCGGAGCATGAGCATGCCCAGCTTGGTTCCGGGTGACCAGGTCACCGGCTTGAGCAAGGCGAGCGGCGGCATCCGCCAGTTCGTGCGTTCCGCCGCGCTCATCGCGGCGGGGGCTGGCCGCTGGCGGCCTTCGGGGCGGTGCCGGATCCTCAGCCAGAGGCCGGCGCCGGCGCCGGCCACAACAAGCGCGACCGCGATCACGATGGCGACAAGCGCGACGTTCAGGCTCGCGAATACCGTGCTGACAACCAGCGTCCCGGACAAGGTCAGCAGCACGCCGATGATGACGCCGGCCAGAACGTTAAGCCAGCGCTTGTTTACCCAGGGACCGAGGACCTCCGGGTCGTTGCAAAGCAGCAGCAGGAATACCGCGGCGGATGGCAGCAGCACCCCGGCCAGCGCCTGGACGCTGGTGGTGATCAGCCCGAGCGGGGCGCCCGGGATGAGCACGATCCCGGCGGCCACGGCCACCAGGGCGGTGTAGCTGAGGTAGAACGATCTCGCCTCGCGGAAGCTGCGATGCAGTGAGTGCTTGAGCCCGAACACGTCGCCGAAGGCGTAGCTGGTGGAGAGAGTCACCGCCGAGGCGCCGATGATGCTGGCGTCGAGCAGCACGATGGCGAATAGCGCTCCGAACGCGTAACTGTGGGCCTCGAGCGCGCGGGCCACTCCGAGCGCATCCTCGAACTGCCCGATCAGTTTGGTGCCGCGGACGGCGAACACGGCCACCACGACGATCGCGATGGCCCCGGCCACCACGACGAGCGCGCCGAGGGTGGTGTCGGCCCGCTCGTATCCGATGAAGCGGGGGGTGATGCGCTTGTCGACCACGTTGGACTGCTGGAAAAACAGCTGCCAGGGCGCCACCGTGGTACCCACGATCGCGATGATGAGCAGCACGGCGGTCGAGGTCACGCCGCCCTGGATGCCCGGGACCACGAGGTGGCGGCCGATCGAGCCGTAGTGCGGCTCCGACAGCAGGGCCAGCGGGTACAGCACCAGGCTGGTGGCGATGAACAGAAAGATCGCGCGTTCCCAGCGGCGGAAGCTGCCACTGGCGGTGATGCCGATCAGCACAAGAGCGGTCACCGGCACCGATATGTAGGGGCTGAGCCCGAAGTAGCGCAGTGCGAGCGAGACGCCGATGAACTCGGTCACGATCGTCAGGAAGTTGAGCAGGAACAGATCCCCGACGCTGAACCAGCCCCAGAACCGGCCGAAGCGCTCGTTGATCAGCCGGGCATGCCCGACGCCGGTCACCGCGCCCAGCCGGACCACCATTTCCTGGTTGACGATCAGCACCGGGATCAGCAGTAGCAGCACCCACAGCAAGCTGTAGCCGTAGTCCTGGCCGGCCTGCGCATACGTGGAGACCCCGCCCGCGTCATTGTCGCCGACCATCACGATCAGGCCGGGGCCCATGATCGCCAGAAAGGTGACCAGCCGCCGCCGCCAGCCGCGGCGCTGCTCATCGCCGATCCGAATCCGGCCCAGCGCGCCCTCGATGTCGCCGAGGTGCGCCTCGTCCGGTTCGGTCACGATGAGTCACCGTGGTGGCCGTCGGGCGGCTGGGCGGCCTCCCGGCGCCGCCAGTCCTCGGGCACCGTCGCCTCGAGCACGTCATCCACGGTGATGATGCCGATCATCTTCCGCTCACGGTCCACCACGGGGACCGTGATCAGGTTGTAGTCGCTCATCAGAACCGCCACGTCGACCACGTCCGTATCCGCGCCGACCCGGACGGGATCGTCGTCGTAGACGTCGCTGAGCCGCGCCGACTGATCCGCCTGCACCAGCGTGACCAGCCGGGTGACGCCGCACAGCCGGCCGTCCTCATCCACGGCGTGGACACTGGTCAGCGCCTCAGGCTGAAGGCGGGTCGAGGCCGCGACCAGGTCCAGCGCCTCGCGCACCGTGACGCTGCCGGGCACGGCCACGAAGTCCACCGACATCACCCCGCCCGCGCTGGCCGGGTTGAAGCCCATCAGAGTCAGGACCTTCGTGCGCTCGCCCGGAGGAAGCAGGTCAAGAACCGGCTGGCGGCGACGCTGGGGAAGCTCGGCGATGGCGTCCGCGGCGTCATCCGCGCGCATCCTGGCCAGCACGCCGGCGATCTCCTCGTCGGTCCGCGCGCCGAGCAGCCGGCTGGCGAGATCCTCGTCCAGCTCCTCGAAGACATCGGCTTCAAGCTCGGGATCGGCATGCACGCGGCCGAGGATCTCCGACCCCTCCTCGCTGGATGCCTGCTCAACCAGGTCAGCAATCTGCGCGGGCTTCAGCCTGCGGATCCGCCCGAACGGGCCGCGCAATGTGGCACTGCCCGCGTGGCCGATCAGCGGCTCGAAGGTGGCCCAGCTCCGAAATGGACGGTCATCGCCCGCGCCGCCAACCCTGTGGCCGAACAACCGCCGGGGCCGGCGCCTGGTATCAACCCCGGACAGCACCCACCCCTCGCTCTTCTGCTCGATCTCCAGATCGGCGGCCTTGACCAGACGCGCGCTCTCCACGTCGATGAGCCGGTGCCCGAGCACGTCCGCCCGCAACAGCACTTCCCCGTCCCGCCGCTCGAACCGCCGCAGGTCGAGCGTGGGAGTGACGAGCCTGAGCACGTCGTCATCGACCGCGCTCACCTGGTCCTCGGGCACATACACATCCCGGCCGCCGACCGACGCCACCAGCCCGGTAACCAGCGGCGGCTCGGCGCCCCGCAGCCGCACGATCACGTCAGACAGTCGCCCGACCGGCTCCCCGGCCGAGTCGGTCAGCGGACGCCGCAGCAAATCCGACAGGCGCAGCCGCCGCGCGCCATCCGTTCGCGGTGCCGGAGCCCCCGGAGTCGTCGTCACGCTCTCGCCTCCCTGGCCGGATCCTGGACACCTAAATCCTGCCCCAACCATCAGCCCGGATACCGCTTCGCGGCCGTCGTCAGGTCAGCGCGGATCACTTTCAGCCAGAACGCGGCGAGGAGCGGCCCGGAGGTGGCCGAGGGCGGCCCTGGTACGGGCGCGGGCGCGCGCGCCGGCTTACCGGCGGTGCGCTTCGGCGTCGGAGGCGCGGGCGAGCGTGGCGCGGGCGCGGCGGACCGAGATGCGCCCCATCGAGGGCAGCACGTCAGTGATGAAGCCGTAGGTGGCGGCGAGTTCGGCCGCGTGGCTCGAACCATCAGCGGCCTTGGCCTGCGTGCGGGCGAGCCAGTCGATGATGTCGCCCCAGCCCGGTGCGGCCAGCGAGCCCCCGACGTACTGGACGGATAGCGCGGCGCACAGGTTGGCGAACGCGAGCCGCTGCCGCAGCGGCCAGCCGCGCAGCGTGCCGAGGACGAATCCCGCCCCGAACACGTCTCCGGCCCCGGTCGGATCATGGGCGTTGACGGGCAGCGACGGCACCCACTCCTGCTCCCCGGTCGTGGAGTCGACCGCGAGGGCGCCCTGTCCGCCGCAGGTGACGACGGCGACCGGAACCCGGTCCGCGAGCGCGTGCAGGGCGTCATGCGGGTCGTCGGTGCGCGTGTAGGCCATCGCCTCGTCGCTGTTCGGCAGGAAGCAGTAGAAGCCTTCTAGCTGATCAAGCAGGCTGGGCGACCATTTCTCGTCCTGGTCCCACCCGGTATCCGCGAACAGCAGCATCCCGGTGCCGGACGCGTTGCGGTACCACTGCTGCGGTTCCGCGTTGAGGTGCGCGAAGCCGGCGCGCGCATCCGGGACGACGGCGGGCAGTTCGCCGTCGGGCACGGGCACGGGATGCATGTGGGTCAGCATCGCGCGGTCGCGCTCGACGACCATGGAGACCGTGACCGGCGAATGCCAGTCGGAGAACCGCCGCGAGTGGGTGAGGTCGACGCCTTCCTGCTCCGTCAGCGTCGACCAGCAGAAATCGCCGTAGACGTCGTCGCCGAACGCGGCGGACAGAGACGTCCGCACGCCGAGGCGGCTCGCGGCGATCGCGAGGTTGGCGATGCCGCCGGGACACGAGCCCATGCCGCTGGCATGGACCTCGGTGCCGCGGGCCGGCGGTGCCGGAAGTCCGGTGAAGACGACATCGAAGAAAACGGTGCCGTACACGAACAGGTCGTAACTCTGCGGGTCCGCCCCCGTGCTCTCGGCCAGGCCGGCCGGCGGTGCCCAGCGCGGGCTGGTTGTCATCCTGGCTGACGGCTTTTTCGGCATCATTTCCTCCAGCCGCTCGGCGCGGTCCCCAGCGAGTGCCCGTACCACCCCTGGAAGGCACGCGGGACGTCGCTGTCACGCGGCAGACACGATACGGCCACATCAGGGCCAGGCATTATGCCTTTACGCGGCAGGAGCGCACCCTGGCGCCGCGCGGCCCTGCGGATCGTACCCAAACCGTATTCCCTAGCTAGCCGATCGAATTTATCAACTTTAGGATACGCTCTTGCCCGGGAGAGGCTTGTCTTGTATTTGTACAAACATAACGGACATATGTCAGCCTGACCTGGACATGGAGGCACGTATGCGTGGTCGCCCCGCGGTCATCGCCGGGATCTTGCTGCTAGGACTGGCTGCCACGGCCTGCAGTTCGTCGGGCGGGTCTGGCTCGTCCGGCAGCGGCCCGGTCACGATCACGTTCTGGAGTTCGGGCACCCAGACTGAGATCAAGTACCTCCAGACGCAGTTCAACAAGACGCACTCCGCGATCAAGGTCAGGGGGCAGTACCTGGCGACCGCGGACCAGAGCACGGCGAAAGAAGTCGCCGCGATCAAATCCGGCACCGAGCCCAACGTGATCCTCGGCCAGGACCCGGCCGCGCTGCCGCTGCTCGCCGAGAGCGGCAAGGTCGTGGACCTGTCCAAGTCGCTGACCGCGCAGACCTCCACGCTGTACCCGGGCATCAAGTCGGCGCTGTTCTACCAGGGCAAGGAACTCGGCATCGCCCTCGGCGGCGTCGGCGACTACGTGCTGTTCTACAACAAGAGCGATTTCGCCCAGGCCGGGATCACATCGCCGCCGACGACGTGGGCCCAGCTCGAGTCCGACGCGATCAAGCTGTCCAGCCCGGCCAAGCACCACTACGGGATCTACATCCCGTTCGGGACCGACGAGTGGATCTCCTACGACTGGGAGAGCGCCCTGTGGTCGAACGGCGGCCAGTTCGTCAACCCGGCCGGCACCAAGGTCGAGTTCGACAGCCCCGCCGGGGTCGCCGCGCTGACGACCTGGGTGGACCTGGTGCGCAAGGATCACGCGGCCCCGACGACGAGCTATGCGCAGGCGGGCAGTTTCGACGGCGCGCCCGCGTTCGCCAGCCACGCGGTCTCCATGATCGTCGAGGGCCAGTGGGCGCTGTCCGAGTTCAAGGGGATCAACTACGGCGTGGCGCCGATCCCGGCGGGCACCTCCGGCCATTCCGCGACTGGCATCGGCATCGGCGTGGCGACCGTCTTCGACCACGGCAGCGCCGCGAACAACGCGGCGACCACGTTCGTCAAGTGGCTCGCGGCCCCCGCGCAGGGCGCCTACCTCACCGCGCAGAGCAGCGGCCTGCCCAGCAGCCCGGCCCAGCTCACTTACCCCGCGGTCAAGCAGGAGGAAGCCAGCCAGCCGACCTACCAGGTATTCGCCAGCCAGCTCACCACGGGTGAGTCGCGACCGTCGATCCCGGCGTACTCGGCGATCTCGCTCGACCTGGCCACACAGATCAACGCGGCGCTGACGGGCAGCGTGACCCCCGCCCAGGCGCTGGCCAAGGCCGCCTCGGAGGGCAACCAGGCGATCACCAACGGCACCGGCTCGTAACGGCCGGTGCCGCCCTCGAGACGGGCCCGGCACTGGAGCACGGCGTACACGTTCGTGCTCCCGGTGCTCGCTCTCACCGTCCTGTTCTCCATCATGCCGCTGGTCCTGGTGATCCAGCGGAGCCTGTACCGCGGGAACGTGTTCGGCACGAACCTGAGCTTCGCGGGCCTGGGCAACTACGTCGACGTGTTCCGGACCGGCGGCGGTCACGCGCTCGTGGTCACCGCCGTCTACACGGCCGGGTTCGTCGTGGTCTGCATGCTGCTCGGCTTCGGCATCGCGCTGCTCCTCGACGTCCGGCTGCCCGGGCTGCGGCAGGTTCGCGCGTTCTTCGTGATCCCGCTCGTGGTGCCGTCGGTCGCGACCGCGTTCATCTGGTTCACGTTCTTCCAGCCCGGCACCGGGCTGTTCAACCGGGCCCTGAACAGCGCCGGCCTGCCCCAGGTCAGCTTGTCGAACCCGACCGACGCGGTGATCGCGGTCATCGCGTTCGGCGCCTGGCAGTACTTCGGCGAGGTCGTCCTCATCTACCTCGCCGCGCTCAAGAGCCTCCCCCGCGACGTGCTGGAGGCCGCCAGCGTCGACGGGGCGGGCGCGTGGCAGCGCCTGCGGCACATCCGCTTCCCGCTGCTGCGCGACCAGACCGCGCTGATCATGGTCATCGCGACGCTCTACGGCCTGCAGACGTTCACGCAGATCTACATCCTCACCGACGGCGGGCCGCAGGGAGCGACGCAGACGGCGCTGTACTACGTATACCAGCAGGGCTTCGGCCTCGGGGCCGGCGGCTCGACGGGGCTGGCCGACGCGATGTCCGTGATCTTGTTCCTCATCTCCCTGGCCGTCGCGATCATCCAGATCACGCTGGTCAGCCGGGCGGCCAGGACGGGCGCCGCATGATCGGCATGCGGCTGCCCGCGAAGACTGCCATCTACCTGCTCGTCGGGGTGTCGGTGCTGCTGGTGGCGTTCCCGCTGCTGTGGATGGTGGCGGCCGCCCTCAAGACGCAGAGCCAGATCATCAACCCGAACGCGTCGCTGCTCCCGCTGCCGCCCCGCTGGGGCAATATCGCCACCGCATGGGACGTCGCCCCGTTCGGCACCTTCTTCCTGAACACCGCGATTTTCAGCGTGGTCACGACCGTCGGCCAGATCGCGACCGGCATGCTGGCCGGCTACGCGTTCGCGATGTTCGACTTCCCGGCCAAGCGGGTCCTGTTCTACCTCGTGATGAGCGGCCTGATGATCCCGTTCACGGTCGTGATCGTGCCGGTCGTGCAACTGCTCGCCGATTTCGGCTGGGTCGACACCTGGCAGGGACTGCTCGTGCCGAACATCGCCTCCGCGCTCGGCTGTTTCCTGTTCCGCCAGTACTTCCTGTCCGCGCCGCTGGAACTGGGCGAGGCCGCGCGGATCGACGGCGCGTCGGAATGGCGGATCTTCTGGAGCGTCTACCGGCCCCTGGCCCAGCCGATGACCGCGGCGTTCACGGTGATCGCGTTCCTGCAGAACTGGAACAACTTCCTGTTCCCGCTGGTGGTCACCAGCAGCGAGCACCTGATGATGATCTCCCAGGGGCTGACCATCTTCCAGGGCCAGATCACCGGTACCGCCTACAACCTGCTGATGGCCGGCTCCCTGATCGCCGTCGTCCCGGTGCTCATCGTCGCGATGATCGCCCAGCGCAAGGTCGTCGAGGGGCTCACGATCGGCGCGCTCCGCTGATGCTCGTGGTCCGCGCCCGCACGGTGGCCGGTGGCCTCCGCGAGGCTAACTAACTAGCACGCAGTTGTAATGCAGATATCACGCGCCGGTGCGAGCCTGCACGCGTACGCAGAAGCTGGCACCGGGCCGCGGACATCACCGCCGCGATCACCCGCCTACACGCCATCCCGCCCGGCTGACCGGCCAGAAACAGCCCCCGCGTCCAGGAAGGAGAAACCCCGGGCCAGTGGAACCCCGCCAAGACGTAGATCTTGAATTCGAGATCTACGGCCAACCGCAAAGAAAGGAGCACGACGTGCACATGACGCGCAAACTCATCGTGCCGACGATCGCCGCCGCTGCGTTCGGACTATCGAGCATCGCTCTTATCGGAGCAGCTGCGCTACCAGCATCGGCGGCCGTTACCCAGACAGCTACGCACACAACCCGAACTGTCGAATCAGTCTCGCCCGACGCCGGCAGTGGCTGGATAACTGTCGGTCAATACGGCAGTTATGAGCTATGCTTCCAGGAAGGGATCGATGCCTATACTCCCCTCCAAATCGCATTTCGGTGCGAGGAAATTAACATAGGTGAACCCTACTTCCTCTGGTATCTCCAAGTCGATCTGCCGGGTAACTAGATAGGTCGAGTCTGATCGGAGGCCCGGGGCATTTTCTGTCCCGGGCTTTTCACAATTCCGTACGCGACATAACTATTCGGAAATCTTGTGAGGGCTGCTGGCCTCCGGGTTTGCGGAGCGGCCGTTGTTTCTGGACGGCGACGCCGTGGGGCGGCAGCGGACTGCGGTCGGCCGCTCCTACTATCTGCGGCACACTGCGGTGTCGCTGTAGCTGAACTCGGGGCCCGCGACCGAAATCGCTCGCCGGGCCGTGTGGGGTGCCAAAATATGGCCGGTGCGACAGCCGAGCCACTGGCACGGCCCCGCCGACTCTAGGAGCACGAGTTCATGCTTACTGCTGTCATCCACGGCGAGCGGGACATCCGCGTCGAAGACCTTCCCGAGCCGGTCCTGGCCAGCGGGCCGGACGCCAGCGGCCGCGACGCGATCGTGCGCGTCGTCGCCTCCTGCGTCTGCGGCTCGGACCTGTGGCCCTACCGCGGCTTCCGGTCCATCGACCGCCCCCGTCCCATGGGGCACGAGTTCGTCGGTGTCGTCGAGCAGGTCGGCGGCAGCGTCAACACGGTCAACGCCGGGGACTTCGTTATCCCCCCTTCTACGTCTGTTCGTCGTCCCCGGCGGCGAGCCGGCGGCCGAGTTGATCCCGCACCTGCTGGCCCTGTCCGACGTGATGGGCACGGGCCACCACGCCGCGGTCTCCGGCGGGGTTCGGGCGGGCTCCACGGTGGCTGTCGTCGGTGACGGGGCCGTCGGCCTGTGCGCGGTCATCGCCGCCAGGCGACTCGGCGCCGCACGCATCGTGGCCATGTCCCGTCACGCCGACCGGAGGACCGGAACTGCCCGTGCCCACCATGTTCGGCAGCAACGTCGGTGTACGGGGCGGTGTGGCGCCCGTTCGCGACTACGTCGAAGAACTGCTGCCCGAGGTCCTCAAGGGCGACATCCGCCCGGGCCGCGTCTTCGACACCGAGATGCCGCTGAGCCAGACCGCTGACACCTACGCCGCCATGGACCAGCGCCGCGCGGTCAAGGTCCTGCTCCGTCCCTGACCGCCGTCAATCCGACCTGGTGCCGCTATCTAAGGGCCGAGGTCCTGAAGCAGGGCGTCGAGAGTGAGCTCTTCCTCGATCCGGAGATTGTGGCGCCGCATGGCGGCGGCGAGTTCGGTGTCCCACGGGGTCGCGGTCGGCTCGCCGATCAGCCTGGTGAAGGGGATAGGGGAGGTGGGTGGGGTAAGGGAGGTGAGTGGGGTAAGGGAATGCCTCACCGACACCGCGGCTTCGTAGGCCTGGCGGTCATACCGCCACGACCGCCAGCTCACCCGGTCACGTACCGCGCTCGCGATGCGGACGCCGCCCCAGTCGAAGTCGCCGTGGTACCAGAATTCCGCGCCGCCGCCCGCGAGCAGTTCCAGCAGCCGCCACCCGGCGGCCGAGGGCTGGCCGCCGACGCACACCAGCGGCTCGCACCGCGTGCCCAGTTCGTCGGCGGCGGCGGCGACCACCACCGGGTTCTCGCATATCCGCACCCGGCCGGCTTTCAGCGGGCCGTCATGGCAACGGAGCTGCCGGAGCGTGAGCACTGTCGGCTGTCCGGCCTCCCGGCACGACGCGAGTGTCCTGCCCAGGGGCGTGCGCGCGTCGCCGGGCAGACGGAGGCAGAGCACCAGCGACGACAGTTCATCGAGGTGAACGCCGGCCGCGGCCCAGGAGGCGCGGCGCGAGCCCGCGGCCGGCTCCGCCGCGAACGGCAGGCCGGCCAGCGCCCGGACCGCCGACGCCGCGAGCGTGCCGACCGGGCGCCCGTCGTCCAGCGCGTGCGCGTCGCCGCAGCATTCGGCGGCGAGCCGGCCGATCGGGACGCCGCGCGAGGGCAGCCGCCTGAGCACCGCCGCGACCTGCGCGAGGAGGAGCCGCGCCGATTCAGGTTCGGGAGTGACGCGGCGCACCACGCCGGTCGCGTCGAGCCACGCCCGCCACCGAACCAGTTCCTCGCGGCCAGCCACGGCGGCGTCCAGCGACGCGAACGCGGCACCCCAGGCGGCCACCAGGTCCGCCCGCTCGCGGTTGCGGTCCCGGAGCGGGCCGGTCAGCCGCGTCACCGCCTCGGCCAGCCCGCCCGGCGCCGCGCCGCTGGCACGCAGGATACGGTCGACCTCCGTCAGCGACACCGACAGCGACGCCCCCGATCGAGCGGCTCTCCCGGTCAGGCGCTCGATGGCGCGCCGCTGCTGGGGGGTGGCGGCGGGCAAGGTAACCGTGCCGTCCAGCCGGCGCCCGGTTTCCAGCCGGTCCCTGACCCGCCGCACCAGCCACGCGACCGGCTCCTCGCCGAGCAGCCGGTGCAGCTTGGCGTCGGCCTCGGTCATACCGGCTCGCGCTGCGTCGGGCGGCGTTCGCGCCCGTCCCACCGCCACGGCGTGACCAGGACCGCGTCGACGCCCTCCTGCCGCGCAAGCTGGCAGATGGCGAGCCCGGGGACCTGCGGGTAACATCCCCACTCCCGCTCGCTGGTCATGGCCACGTCCATGTCGAACGTGGCCAGCAGGCCGAGGCACTTCGCGCGGGAGTCGTCATCCACCCCGGCGAAGGCCTCGTCCAGCGCGATGAGCCGCGGCGCGTGCGGGTTGCTGGCCGACTTGTAGTGGGCCGACGCCGCGGCGAACAGCGGAATGGAGGCGACCAGGGCCCGCTCGCCGCCCGAGGCCGGGCCGGTGGCCGGGCGCCACTGCCCGTCCTGATACCGCTGGATCACGAACTCGTGCCATCTGCGGTAGTCCAGCGCGGCGGTCAGGGCCTCGGCCCATCCGGCCGCCGGATTGCTCGCGTGCTCGGCGGCGATGCGCTGCTGCAGGAACGACCCGACGGTCGCGCGATCACCGGCGGACCAGGCGTCGATGGTCTGCCGCAGTTTGTGCCGGACCTTGTCCAGTCCGTCCGGCGCGTCCCGGGCCTGCTGCCAGATCAGCCGCAGCTTCATCCCGGTCGAGGTCGGCCGGGATTCCAGCTCGTCATTCATGCTCGTGACCTCGGCTTCGGCCGCGGTGATGAGCTCGTGCAACGTGCCGGCCACCTCGTTGAGCAGATGGTTCTCCAGGATCTCCCGTTCCCGGGCCGACAGCAGCCGGGCGCGCTGCTCGGCTTCCTCGCGGAGTGCCCCGGCGAGCCCGGGGATGTCGTGGCTGCGGCCCTGGAAGACCACGTCGACCACGATGACGCCCTCGTTCAGCGTCAGCCCGGCCGAGTGCCCGTGCCGGGCCATCGCGTCCGCGAGCAGCTTGTGCTCTTCTGTCACCCGTTTCTGTATCCGGTCCCACGGGCCGTCCCCGTCGTCGACCGACTCCAGCCCTGAGTTCACGGCGCGTGCCAGCAGCACGGCCGGCGTCGCCGCCCAGCCTTGTGTGACATCCGGGATCTCCACGGACGCGAGCGCGACGCGCAGCAACCCGGTGGCCGCGAACGACTGAAATTCCGCGACCGCAGCGTCCCTCGTCCGCGCCGCCTCCTCGATCTCCGCGCGCAGGGTTTCCCGCGTGCCCTCGGCTCGGCCCCGGTCGCCGAGCGCCCCTTGCTCGAGGGCACGCGCGGCCTTCTCGGCGCTGCCCCGCCGCTCCAGGTCGCGCCCGACCTCGTCAAGCTGCCGGTACAGTTCCTCGACCGCTGCCCCGGCGGTCTCGAACAGCGTCTGGTACGTCGCCTGAGCGGCCGACGCCTCCTCGCGCGCCGTCGCGGCGGCTTCGGTCGCCTCTTCCAGCCGGCCTTGGCTTTCGCCTGCTTCCGCCGCGGTCTCGTCGGCGGTTCGGGCCGCCCCCTGCGACGCCTCGGCGGCCGGCCACAGCCCGGCGAGCGCCAGCCGGTACGCCTCCACGCCGCCCTTGACCTCGGCAAGCTCGCCAGGCTCGGCGGGCAGGCCGACGTCCTGCGCGAACTCTTCAGCGCGCAGGACGGCGGCGTCCAGGTCCTGCTGCCGCTGCCCGCAGACGGTCACGGCGTGAGCATGCTGCTCGACCAGTTCGCTGCGCCGCCGTCGCTCGGCAGCGGCCATCGCATGCGCCTCGCGCACCGCAGCGTCCGGGGGCACCGCGCGATGTTCGTCCGCGAGCCGTTCCCGGCGCGCGCCCACCTCGGCCAGTGCCGCGTCGAGTTCGGCGATCGCGGTCTGCTCCTGCTGGAGCTCCGCGGAGAGCAGCGCGATCCTGGCCCGCCGCGCGGCCTCTCGCGCCCCCTCGCCGATGTAGCTGGCGCTGTCCTTCCGCCAGGCACCGCCCAGCACGCCGTTGGCCCAACTGCCGTCCGTGGAGACCCGCGACCCGCTCGTCTCGCCCAGCCCTATAGCGGACAGGACGGCGCGGACGGCGTCCGGGGACAGGGTTCGCGCCTGGGGATCTCCCGAGTCGATCGCCGGGACCAGGGCCGTCGCGCACGAAGGGCCGGGCACGGAGGTGAGCCCGGACACCACGGTCACATCGCCGGCCACGAGGTCCCCGGCGGGGGTGACCCACGCGTCGAGGATTCCCGACGCCTCCAGCGCGGCCTCGAGGCCCGCGCGCTCCGCATCGGCGAGCCCGGGCGCGAAGTCGATCACCTTCCACAACGGCGCGCCAGGGCGGTTGTCCCGGATGCCGGGATGCCTGGTGCGCGGAGCCAGCGGGGCGTCATGGCCACCCGCTCGCAGCCGCTCTATCTCCCGCTCAAGCTCCTCCGCACGCTCGGCGTGAGCGGTCCGCCGGGCGGACAGTTCGGCACCGAGCCGGCCGAGTTCGGCACCCGCCGCTCGTGCCGCGTCGTCCACGGCCGCGACCGCCGGGCTGGCGCCGTCCCCGGTCGCCGCCCAGGCTTGCAGGGCTTCGATCAGCTCGTCGGCGTCTGCGACCCGGAGCTCGGTGAGGCCACCGAGGTAGGACCGGTAGGCGCCGGCTAGCTCGCGCGCGCGTTCGGTGGCGGCCTGCTCGGCGGCAGCGACCCGGCCCGTCGCGTCTTGAACCTCCGCGGTGAGCCGGTCCGCCTCGGCGCGTGCCGCCCGCAGTTCGCTGCGGCGTTCCCCGGCGTCGGCGAGCAGTCCCTCCATCTGCCCGACGGCTTGCGCCTGCCGGTCGGCGACGGCTTGCGTCTCGCGCCGGGCACGCGACGGATCCTGCTCCCAGCCCGCGATCGCGACGCGGTGACCCTGCGCGCAGCGGGCCGTGGCCGCCGCCTCCTCGGCCTGTCGCGCCACGGCATCCAGCGCACTGCGCGCCGATCCGGCCCGTCCCGCGGCCTCATCCGCACGCGCCGAGCGTTTCCGAACCTCGACTTCCAGCAGGTTACGGTCCCGCTCTCTGATGCGGGCCGTGTCGTCCCGACGCCGCGCCTCGCCGCGCGTCTGCTCAAGACGCTCGGCGTCGCGCATCGCGGGGTCCCGCTGCAGTACCTCGCGCCGCGCCTCCATCTGGGTCCGTTGCTGGTCGAGTTCTTCCAGTTCCCGCGCTGCCGCCTCCAGTTGCGACTGCGCGGCGGCGAACGCATCCTCCGCCGCGGCAAGATCCCGGCCGAGTTGCTCGTACCGGCTCTGCGCCTGCCGCGGGCCCGCGGCCTTGCGCTTGGCCGCGACCATCGCGTACCTGCCGTAGTGGCGCAGGAAGTCATCCGCGGCCTGCCGAGCCTCCTCCAGGGACCGCAGCGCGTCGCGTTCCTCATCCAGTCCGCGGAACGCCTCGGCCACCGTGGTCACCAGGCCCGGGCTGAGCGGCGGCAGCGCCTCGGTGAGCGCCCGGGACAGGAGTTTCTCGTCGGGCTTCTTGGAAAGCTGCGGCTGCCGGAGCTGGATGAGCAGGTTGATCAGCGACGCGTAGCGGTGCTCGCCGAGCCCGAACAGGGCCTCATCCACCGCCCGCCGGTAGTCGACGGCCCGGTCGTACACCACGCCGTAGGAGCCGATCTCCTCGCGCAGTTTTTCCCTGGTGAGCGGGACCCGGCTGGCGGGCAGCAGGTACAGGTCCGCACCGACACGCTGGGTCGTGACGAAGAACCAGTGGCGCGCGATGCCACGGCCGGTGACGGCCTTCAGCCCGCAGCCGATCGTGCGGAACTCCTCGGTCCCGTCGGCGCAGCGGCGGCCGAATTCAAGCCAGCTATAGCCGAACCGCTCCGGATGGGGATGCTTGCCGCCCAGCAGCAGGTTCCACTCCATCTTCTTCTGCCGGTCGCCGTCCGGTTCCACCCGGTGCGGAGCGAGCTCACCGTCCAGCAGAAACGGCAGCGTCAGCGCGAGCACCTTGGATTTCCCGGTTCCGTTGTTGCCGCGCAGCAGTAGCCGGCCGTCGTGGAACCAGAACTCCTCGGCGTCGTAGTAGAACATGTCGACCAGCCCGGCCCGCAGCGGCTTCCACCGCTCAGAAGAGGGCGTTGGCAGCATCGGCTGTCGCCTTTCTCGTCTCGCGCACGGTCGGCTCATCCAGGGCGAAGCGCGCGATCGCCGGCCGGCTGCGGACAACGTCGCCATCCGCGTCGACCAGGCGGAGCGCGGACAGTTTCTCCAGCGCGATGGTGAGCAACTCGGTTTCCGCGCCGGGCTCGGTCACGCCCTTGCGCCAGTAGGTAGCGTGCTCGGCCGCCGCGCGCCGGACGAAAGCACGTAGCTCGCCGCGCGTGACCTGCTCCCGGCGGGCGAGGTGCTCCGCGACAAGCAGCGTGACGTGTCCGTCGGTGCGCTGCTCAGGCATTCGCACGTCGGTCAGCTCGTCCTCGGGGTCGACCATGGCGATCCCCTCGGCGCGCATCTCGGGAGTCAGCCCGGTGGCGTCGGCGATCCGCCGGGTGATCGCATGCCGCTGGGACAGCAGATACCCGCGTTCTTCGTCGTCGAGTTCGGCGTAGTAGAGGACCGGGTCCTCCAGAAGCCTTCGGGTAAGCCGCCTGCGCAGCGCCTGGTTGCGCAGTTCGTCGCTCTCGGCGACCGGTTCCGCGGTCAGCTCCGCCAGCCGCTGCGGAAATGTCTCGGCTGTCACGGTGGACGGCCCGCGGATGCCGGACAGCAGCACGCCCAGAACCGGCCTGCGCACGTCGTAAAGCACGTCGGTGCCGGCCGAGAGATACGCGTCCTCGTCGCCGGCGACCCGGCTCAGCACCCCCCAGCCGAGCAGCAGCCGCACCACCGCGACCAGGTCGGACCGGTCCGCCCGGCTATCCAGGGTCAGCGTGAACCCGGCCGCGGCCAGCTCCGGTTCGGCGGCGGCCGTCAGCGCGTCGTCGGCGAGGCTGCCGAGTGTGGTCTGCGCGTCGGCGCGCGCGAGCACCGACAGCGCCAGGCAGAGGGTGACGTACCGGCGCCGGCCGAACGGCTCCTTGTTATGCCCGCGCGCGGGGTGGGACGCATCGGACAGCACCGGGGCGGTCTTGAACAACCGCGCCGTCTCGGAGTCCACGACCAGCCGCCATCCGGTCTCGCGGTTCAGCCATTCGCGCAGCGCGGTCAGGTGCCGCCGGACCAGGACCAGCGCGTCGCTGTCGGTGTCGGCGACGAGCAGCGGCTTGGCGAGCACGGCGCGCAGCGCCCTGCTGCGCTGCGCCTGTTCCTCGGCCGGGATCATAAAGCTGTCCTCACGGCGTCAGGTCCGTGATTTCGATGATGTGCTCCGGGCCGCTGAGCCAGCCGTCGGCGGTGCGGATCGCGACCGTCCCGCCGTCCGGGACGAGCGAGAGCCGGACCTCCAACGTTCCGTCGCTCGTCACGGTCTTCACCTCGGTCTCCCCTGGCTTGCGGGCGGCCAGCGCGTCGCCGAGCAACGCCAGGAACAGCCGGAATGCCCGCGGGTCGAGCACGTCGAGGCCGGACAGCAGGGTCGGCCCGGTGGTGCGGAGGCGCCGTCGCGCCGCGGCGGTCTCGACCGCCTCGCCTTCCGCCTGCCTGCGCAGGAGCTCCCGCTCCGCCGACCTGTCCCGCACCTGGTTGGGCTTGCCGCGCCGCTCGTAGGTGCCCGTCTTCCGCAGCTGCGGGGAGATGCGGATGGGCGGCGCGTCCCGCCACGCCGTTCCGGGTGAAAGGTCCTGCCAGGCATCAGCGGTCTCGGTGGTCACGGACAGGTGTCGTGCCGGGGAAAGGCCGAACGCCGCCCGCCACAGGCAGTGGGCGGCCTCGTCGTCTGGCGCCTCGGCGAACCACCGGGCGAGCACACGGAAGTCCGCAGAGCGGTCTGACCGCCCCGAGCGCCGCTCGTTGAGCAGGCCCACCGCGTCTATGAGCTGTTTGATCGCGGTCACGGCAGCCTGCCGCAGCAGCCGGGCCTGTGAGGGGTGCCCCGCGTCCCGCGAGGTGAACCAGTCATCCAGCCCGCGCCACCGGTTCCGCCACGCGTCGAGCGAGTGTTTTTCGGCCTGGGCCAGGGATTCGGCCGCGTCTGCACCCTCGGGTACCGCGTCGGCCGCCTCCCGCCGCGCGGCGAGTTCCAGCAGCCGGTCGTGGCCGGCGGCTTCCAGCTTGCCCAGCAGCACCGCGATCTGGGCGCCGGAGTTGGCCAGGTCCGCGATGAACCTGTTGATGTAGTCGATCAGCCGTTCCTTGTAGGCAAGGAAGCCGTCGACGTCCCCGTCGGAGAAGTCGATCGCGCGCCGCAGCGCGGACATGAACGCCTGCGCGTTGTCGGCCAGAGAGGAGAACCGCTCCGCCACCGAAAGCAGGAGCAGATGGATCTTGGCCGGGTCGGGATCGTCCTGTTCGGCCAGCACGTGCAGCGACCGTAGCCGGTCGGCGATGTCCGCGAGGGCGACCGACTGGAGTTGCCCGCGCCGGCCGATGGCCTCCTCGTAGAAAGCGATCGCCTGCTCGGCCGCCTGCCCGGCGGCCGTCAGCTGATACAGGGACCGCTTACGGTGGAAATCCTCCACCGTGGTGACCCGGCCGGTGTCGGCGTCCGCACGCAGGTTCCCCCAGGTCACGAGCTGCTCCAGGGCCTGAGTGAGATGCTCGTCGACGGGGCTGCGGAGTTCGCCCGCGACATCTTCCGGCCGCAAGTGGACGATGAAGCGCTCCTTCGCCCGTGCGAATGTCTGCAGCACACTCCGGTAAAGGCCGGCGTTCGGGACGCTGAGGTAGGTGAATGGTTGTGGTTCGCCCAGGCCATGTGCCGCCTGGGAAGCTCCGCTAACCACCATCACATCCTGCCGCATGTACCGAGCTGACTTGCGCGAATCGCCACTCGCTGTGGCCACGCCCGGTCGGCGGCCGGCCACGGAATGACGCTAGCGGACGGCGCCGACAGAAAGGCTCCGGTCGCGGTTCGTTTACGCTGCGGTCATGGGGCAGATCCGGGTCGGCACGGCGTCGTGGACGGACAAGACGCTGCTCGACTCAGGCTGGTATCCCCCGGAGGCGGACACACCGGAGAAGCGGCTGCGGTTCTACGCCCGCCAGTTCCCGCTTGTCGAGGTCGACGCCACGTACTACGCCATGCCCGCCGAGCAGACCGCGCGATCCTGGGCCGATCGCACCCCGGCCGGGTTCACCTTCAACATCAAGGCGTTCAGCCTGTTTACCCAGCATCCCACCCCGGTCCGGGCGCTGCCAGCGGACCTGCGCGAGGCCGCGGGCAAGAGCGGCAAGGACCGGGTGTACCTCAAGGACGTCGACCCAGCCGTGACCGACCAGGCCTGGGACCGGTTCCTGGCCGCGCTGGAGCCGCTGCGCGCGGCCGGGAAGCTCGGCGCGATCTTGCTGCAGTTCCCGCCCTGGTTCCCGATCTCCCGGACCCGCAAGGAGTACATCGTGGCCTGCGCGCAGCGGGCCGCGCCGCGCCGGGTGTGCGTGGAGTTCCGCAACCACACCTGGATGACCGACGACAACCAGCAGGAAACCCTGGATTTCCTGAGCTCCCACCGGCTGCCGTACGTATGCGTGGACATGCCGCAAGGCCACTCCAGTTCGATCCCGCCGGTGCTGGCCGTCACCGGCGACCTGGCCCTGGTCCGCATGCACGGCCACTCGGACGAGTGGACCAGCAAAGACATCTACGAGCGCTTCGCCTATCGCTACAGCGCTCGCGAACTGGACGCCTGGGCATCCAAGATCGGCGAACTGGCCGGCCAGGCGGAGACCACCCACGTGCTGTTCAACAACTGCTGCGGCGACAACGCCCAGGTCAACGCCCGGGAACTCGCCGAAAGGCTCGGCGTCTGAAAACCGGCACTCGGAGCCACGGTCAGGACTCCAGGTACTTGACAGCGGCAATGACCCGCCGGTTGTCGCTGTCGCCATTTAGAATGTCAACCGAGCGTTTATAAACTGGTGACAGGAAGATGGTGCCAGTGCCAACGGCGAGAGTGTGGCAACGCTACGGTCACCTGCGGATCTACATATCCGCAGGTGACGTCGAACTGGGCTGGTACGACCCGCGTTCGGGGCGCTTCCAACTGGAGCAGTCGGCAATGGCAGAGGATTTCTGGTCGGCCATTCATTCCGAATGTCAGCGCCTCTTACAGGAAGGGCGCCTGGCCAACGTGCCTCTCCCGCCTGCTAGAGCTGGGACAGGCCAGCCGGTGACCTGGCCGTCCGCGAGCCCGCAGGCGCCGGAGCCACGGTCAGCACCGCCGCCGCAACTGCCTGCCGCCCGGCCAGCGGCCGCCCTGAGTGGCGTGCCCGCCGGTACCCACTGGATCGTGCGGGATCCCCGATGGGACGACCTCGCCCGCAACACGCCTGGAGCTTCGGCCCAGGCCCGCGCCAAGGAGCTTTGGGCCAGGCATCCGCTCTTGGTCACGGCCGCAATGACGCTGGGAATCCGCACCGCGGCTGAGTCCTTCGCCATGGGCGCAAGAGGCGAGCGAGAGGTCGGGCGCAAGCTGAACCGGTGGGCCAGGCGGTACGGCTGGCATGTCCTGCACGCGGTCCCGGTCGGCCGGGCCGGTGCCGACATCGACCATGTCGTCATCGCAGCATCCGGCGTGGTGACGGTCAACACCAAGACGACGAAGACGAGGGTATGGGTCGGCGAGTATGGCATGACCGTGGGCGGGAAGAGCGTGGATTACCTGCGCAAGTCGCGTGCCGAGGCGCGGCGTGCGGAACGCCTCCTGGTCCGCGCGACCCGGATGGACGTGCCCGTCCAGCCCGTCATCGTCTTTGCCGGAGCCCGCCGGTTCTCGCGGCAGCGGGGCGGCCCGCCAGACGTGGCTGTCCTCGCTTCACCGCGCGCGCTGCGCAGATGGCTGCGAAAGCAGCCACCGATGCTCGCCGACGAGCACGTCAGCGCTATCTACCAAGCCGCCCGCAATCCAGCCACCTGGCAGAGCCGGAGAACTCGACCGCCCAGAAGGACATGATCACTAAGCTCCATCGCGACAACCCGCGATGCCCTGGCCGAAGCCTCCGGCCAGGGCATCATCCGTCAAGCCGACGGCGCCGGCTGGACCGCGGGGGCCTGGGCGCCGGTCAGGCGGGAGGAGATGGCCGCCTTGCGCGGGTGGAGCAGGCCGGTGACGATGGCCCCGGCCGAGAACAGCGCGGCGAGGAAGGCAAAGGCCGTGACGTCGCCGTGCACGGTCGCGGCGGCGAGGCTTGCCGCCGCGTGGTGGGTGGCCAGGTAGGTGGTGGCCGCGTCGGCCGCGATCGTGTTCAGCAGGGCGGCGCCCAGTGAGAAACCGATCTGGTTGCTGCTGTTGACCATGGAGGCCGCGACCCCGGTGTCGGCAGGGCGGGTGCCGACCGGGCCAAGGCTGAAGGCAGTGACGAAGGCGCAGCTCATGCCGAGACCGGTGAGCAGCAGCCCGGGCGCGACGTCGTACCCGTAAGTGCCGTGCGGGCCGATCCGGGTGAGCCAGGCCACGCCGGCCGCGGCGAGGAGCAGGCCTACGGGGACGACCACCTTGGGCCCGAGCCGACCGAGGGCCACGTTGCTGACGATGTTGGAGCCGATGACGACGCCGGCGATAAACGGCAGGAAGGCCAGGCCGGCCCGCAGCGGCGTGAACCCCAGGATGCCCTGGAAGTAGTAAGTGAGCAGCAGGAACATGCCGATGATGCCGATTCCGGAGATGAGCGCGCCCAAGTAGGCCGCGCCGCGCAGGCGGTCGGTGACCACGGCGAGCGGGAGCAGCGGGCGAGCGGCCCGGTGCTCGACGAAGACAAACGCGGCGAGCAGAGCCACGCCGCCGGCGATCAGGCCGATCGTTGGGCCGCCGCCCCAGCCCGCGGTGGATGCCTCGCTGAACCCGTAGACGATGGCGGTCAGGCCGCCGACGGCCAGGAGGCTGCCGGGCGCGTCGAACGCCACGCCGCGCGACCGCTGCTGCCGGGCGAGCAGCGGGATCGCCCCGGTCATGGCCACGGCCGCGAAGAAGAGGTTGACGTAGAGGCACCAGCGCCACGACAGGTACTCGGTCAGCACGCCGCCCAGCAGCAGGCCGATGGCGCCGCCCGCTCCGGTGATCGCGGTGAAGATGCCCAGCGCCCGGCCGCGCTCGCGGGGATCGGCGAACGTCGTCGTGAGCAGGGCCAGGGCGGATGGCGCCAGCAGCGCGCCGAACGCGCCCTGCACGGCCCGCGCGGCGACGAGGATCGCGAAGTCCGGAGCCGCGCCGCCGATGGCCGACGCGACGGCGAAGCCGGCCAGCCCGGCGATGAACGCCCGCTTCCGGCCCAGCAGGTCGGACAGCCGGCCGCCGACGAGCAGGAGGCCGCCGAACGCGAGCGCGTACGCGGTGACGACCCACTGCCGGTCCGCGGTCGAGAAGCCCAGCGCCCGCTGCGCGGACGGCAGGGCGATGTTCACGATCGTGGCGTCCAGTACCACCATCAGCTGGGCCATGCTGATCACCCCCAGGATCAGCCAGCGCCGGCCATCGGCGCCGGTATCTGTCAGAGCGCCAGCACCGTCGGCGGGGCCGGCCAGGTCGCTGGGCACGCCGACGTCCGGAATCGGGGGCGGAGGGCTGTCATGGTGTGAGCCGTTCATCGGATCCTCTCGGAACGGGTAAGTGAGTGAACTAACTAACTTTACTTTCGCACGCTACCCCGGCTGCGGGCAGACTGTCTATACTTTGTGAGGTGACTAACTCACTAGGGCCGGAACTGGCGCCTTCGGCGGCGAGGCAAGGCTCAGCGCTGCCCGCCGCGGGCAAGCGCGAGCGAGCCGCGGGCAAGCGCGAGCGACTGGTCGCCGCGGCCCGGCAGATGTTCCACGAGCAGGGCGTCGAGAAGACCACGCTGGCCGAAATCGCGGCGGCCGCGGACGTGCCGCCGGGCAACGTCTTCTACTACTTCAAGACCAAGGACGCGCTCGTCTCGGCTGTCGTCGGCACCTACGGGAATACCCAGGGCAAGCTGAGCCTCGCGCTGGACCGCCGCGGGACGCCGCAGGCCCGGCTCAAGGCGCTGATCCAGACCTGGTCCGATCTTCGTGACATGGTGGCCAGCCACGGCTGCCCGGTCGGGTCGCTCGCCTCCGAGCTAGCCAAGCGCGAAGACGCCCTGCACAGTCAGGCCGCGAGCGTGCTGTCCGGGCTGATCGGCTGGGCCGAGGAACAGTTCGCGGCCATGGGCCGCCGCGACGCCCGCGAACTGGCCGTGGCCCTGGTCGCCGCGTACGAGGGCGTCGCCCTGCTGGCCAACGCCCTGCAGGACCCCGGCCTGATCACCACGGAGTGCCGACGCCTCGAGCGGTGGATCGACGCGCTCGCGCGCGAGAGCGCCGATCCCACGGCCGGCACCCGAGGCTGAGCCCCGAGTCAGCCGGGGGTGACGAGCCGGGTCTCGTAGGCGATCATCACCAGCTGAGCCCGGTCGTGGGCGTCCAGCTTCATCAGCAGGCGGCTGACATGCGTCTTGGCCGTGGCGGCCGAGATGTGCAGCCGCTCGCCGATCTCGGCGTTCGACCAGCCGCCGGCCACCTCGACCAGCACTTCCCGTTCCCGGACTGAGAGAGATTCCAGCAGCTCGGGTGAGGGGCGCTCCTCGGGCTCGGGGCGCGCGGCGAACTCGCGGATCAGACGGCGGGTCACGCTCGGGGCGAGCAGCGCATCCCCGGCGGCCAGGGTGCGGATCGCCACCAGCAGTTCCTCGGGGGCGGTGTCCTTGAGCAGGAAGCCGCCAGCCCCGGCCCGCAACGCGCGGTAGACATAATCATCGAGGTCGAACGTGGTCAGGATCAGTACCCGGGCCCCGGCCGTGGCCGGATCGGCGGTGATGGCCCGGGTGGCCTCAATGCCGTCGAGGACCGGCATCCGCACGTCCATCAGGACGACATCGGGCTGGTGCTCGCGGACCTGGGCGACGGCCTGGTCGCCGTCCGCGGCCTCACCCACCACTTCCATGTCGGGCGCCGCGCGCACCATGACCACGAAGCCGCCGCGCACCAGCGCCTGATCGTCGGCGATCACCACCCTGATCGTCACCGGGTGCCGTCCCCGCCGGGCAGGTCGCTGCCGAAGTCTTCGATGGGCAGCCTGGCCCGGACCCGGAAACCACCCGCGTGGGGCCCGGCTTCGAGTTCGCCGCCGAACATGGCCACCCGCTCCCGCATCCCGATCAGCCCGTGACCGCTGCCCGCTCGCCCCATGGGCCGCGGCCCCGGCCCGCGCGGGCCGTCGTCGGTTACCTCGACGCGCACCTCGCCGGGCCGGTAGCTGATCCAGACCCGGGCATGGGTCGGCCCGGCGTGGCGGACCACGTTGGTCAGGGCCTCCTGCACGATGCGGTAGGCGGTCAGGTCGGCGGCCGCCGGGAGCGGACGGGCGGCGCCGTCGATCTCGGCCTCGGCGGCGACGCCGGCCGCGGCCGTGTCCGTGATCAGGCGATCGAGGTCGCCCAGGCCGGGGACCGGGCTCAGCGCGGCGTGCTGGTCCTCGGGGTTGCGCAGCACCCCGACCAGCAACCGCATCTCGTGCAGCGACCGGCGAGTGGTGGTCTCGATGATGGCCAGGGCGTCCCGGGCCTGCTCGGGGTCGGAGTCGATCACCATGCGGGCCACGCCCGAGCGGACGGCGATCACGCTCATGGCGTGGGCGACGATGTCGTGCAGGTCCCGGGCGATCTGCACCCTCTCGTCGGCCAGAGCCCGGCTGACGTGCTCGGCTCGCTCGGCCGCGGCGGCCGCATCCTGTTCGGCGGCTCGCTCCGCCCGCTGCCTCGCGTAGATCCGGCTGGCCCGGGTGTTCTCCCCGGCCAGCCAGCCGAGCAGGATCAGCGCCACGCCGCCGATGGCGGCCTGAGCGACCTGCTGACCGCCTCCGACGAGCGTGGCGGCCAGGATCGCGCTGGCCACCAGGCCGGTCACGATCGACGCGACGCGGCGGGCGGTGACGACCGCCACCGAGTAGAGCGTCATGACGACCAGGAAGACGGTCGGTCCTCCGGCCCGCAGGCACAGGGTGACCACCGCGATCGGGAACACGACGGCCAGCGCCAGGCGCGGCGCCCGCCGCCGGAACAACGTGGCCCCGGCCGCCACCAGGTACGCCGCCCAGCCGACGGCGTCCCAGCCGGGACCGGTCACCCGGGGCGCCCGGCGGGTCATGAGAAATTCCACGCCGACGATCACCACCACGACCACGACCAGGTCGATGGCGACGAGTTGGGCCGGCGTGAAGCGGTGGGCGGCCACCCGGCGGATCAGCGGCGGATCAAGATCGGTGTCCGCGGCTGGGCTGTACATGGTCTGACGGTACCGAAGCCGGTACCGGCCGTCATACGCCGCGAGGCTGATCTCGCCGCTACTCCCCGCGGCCTATTGAGCCCGTCGCGGGCGCGGCTGCTACCTCTCCGAGGTGACCGCGAATCGAGCCCGCAGGCTCACGACGCCAGGGCCGCCGGCCGGAACCATGGGGCGCTGGGTGCGAGAGACGCTCCCGCGCTGAGCACGGAGGTTCCCATGTCCCGTCTGGCTCGCTGGTGTTTCGAGCACCGCTGGAAGGTGGTGGCGGTGTGGCTGGCGGGTCTGGCTGTCGTAGCCGGGATCAGCGTGACCGCCGGCACCAGCTTCAACACCGACCTCAGCCTGCCGGACACCGATTCGCAGGCGGCGGCCACCCTGCTGGCCACGAACTTCCCTGCCGCGTCCGGTGAGGGTGACCAGGTGGTGATCCAGGCCACGCACGGGGCCACCGTCCGGTCCCCCGCGGTGCGGTCGGCGGTGACCGCGGCGCTGGCCAAGGCGGCCGCGCTGCCGGGCGTACACAGCGTGGCCAGCCCGTACGGCCCGCGCGGGGCAGTGCAGGTCAGCCGCTCAGGCACCGTGGCCTTCGCCCGCGTCACCTGGGACAAGGCATCGGATCAGGTGACGCCGGCCGACGCCAGGAACCTGATCAGCGCGGCGGAATCCGCCGACGGGCCGGACGTGCACGTCTCCCTGGGCGGCCCGGCCATCACCAACTCCGAGCGCGTCGGCCTGGGCCGCTCGCTCGGCGTCGGTATCGTCGCCGCGCTGATCGTGCTGCTGATCGTGTTCGGCGGGGCGCTGCTCGCGTCGCTGCTGCCGCTGGTCACCGCGCTCCTGGCCCTCGGGGTGGGCACGTCCCTGGTCGGCCTGCTCAGCCACGCGTTCACCATCTCCAGCGCGTCCACTCAGCTGTCCATCCTCATCGGCCTGGGCGTCGGGGTGGACTATGGGCTGTTCATCATCGGGCGATACCGCAGCGCGGTGAAGGCGGGGATGCCACTTGAGGAGGCGGTGGCCCTGTCGGTGCGAACCTCGGGCCGGACGGTGCTGCTGGCCGGGAGCACGATATGCATCGCCCTGCTCGGCCAGTTCGCGCTCGGCGTGAGCTTCCTCTACGGGGTGTCGGTCGCGGCGGCCCTCGCGGTGGCCATGACCATGACCGCCTCCCTCACCTTCCTGCCCGCCCTGCTCGGCTTCCTCGGCTCCCGGGTCCTGTCCCGGCGGGAACGCCGGGGCCTGGCCGCCCACGGCCCGGCCAGCGCGCAGGCCGCCGGCTTCTGGCTGCGCTGGGCGCGGTTCGTCGAGGCCCGCCGCTGGGTCGTGGCCCTGGGCTCCCTGGCCGCGGTGGTCGCGATCGCGCTGCCGACGTTCGGCCTCAGCCTGGGCACCTCCGACGCCAGCACCGACCCGGCCGGCTGGACCACCCACCAGGCCTACACCGCCTTGGCCCAGGGGTTCGGACCGGGCTTCAACGGCCCGCTAGAACTGGCCGCCCGGACCGGATCACCCGCCGACACCGCCGCCTTCGGCCGACTCCTGGCCACGGCGGCCGCCGCGCCCGGAGTGGCATCGGTGACACCTCCTGTGATTTCTCCTAACGGCCATGTGGAACTGGCCACCGTCTACCCGGCCACCGCCCCGCAGGCCGACCAGACCATTAGCCTGGTAAATCACCTGAGAAACGACCTCATCCCGCAGGCCGCCCACGGCACCAGCCTGGTCGTGCACGTCGGCGGGGTCACGGCGGCCAACATTGACTTCGCCCACGTCCTCACCAGCAAGCTCCCCCTGTTCATCACCGTGGTCGTGATCCTGGCGTTCCTCCTGCTGCTGGTGGTGTTCCGTAGCCTGCTGATCCCGCTGGTCGCCTCGGTCATGAATCTGCTGTCGGTCGGGGCCGGTCTGGGCGCCCTGAACGCCGTGTTCCACTGGGGCTGGGGCACCTCGATCCTCGGCCTATCCGGAACCGGGCCGGTCGACTCCTTTGTCCCGGTGGTCATGTTCTCCGTGCTGTTCGGGTTGTCCATGGACTACCTGGTATTCCTGGTCAGCCGGATCCAGGAGGAATGGCACCAGCTGCACCACGCACAGGACGCCGGCCGCAGCGGGGCGAACGGCCTGACCGGGCTGGGCGGCCGCGGTGTACGGCGCAACCACCAGGCCGTCACCGCGGGCCTGGCCAACAGCGGCCGGATCATCGCCGGCGCAGCCTGCATCATGATCCTGGTTTTCGGGTCGTTCCTGCTCGGCGGCCACCGGATCCTGCAGGAGTTCGGCTTCGCGCTCGGGTTCTCCGTCCTGGTCGACGCCCTGATCATCCGCGGCCTGCTGGTGCCCGCCCTGATGCACCTACTCGGCCCGGCCAACTGGGCTCTCCCCGCCTGGCTGGACCGGATCCTGCCCCGCCTGGCCATCGAGGCGCCCGACCAGGCCCCTGCCGCTCCCCAGGAGGCCGACGTGACCCGCAGGAACATGCTGCGCTTCGGCGCCGCCGCGCTCCCCGCGGCGGTCCTGCTCGCCAGGAACACAACCGGGGGGAAAGCGACCCCGGCGCCGCACCAGGCGGCCCCGCAGCACCCGCAGATCCCTCTTCCCGCCGCGACACGGCCGGTCTACTTCTGCTGAAAGGAAAAGCACGTGCAACTGACATGGGCAGGCCATTCCTGCATACGCATCGAGCAGGACAACTTCGTGACGGTCATCGACCCCGGCATCATCAGCGAGCCGAACGCGGCGGACGGCGCGGACGCGCTGCTGATCAGTCACCGCCACCTTGACCACTACGACACCACCAAGATCGCGGCCGCTGTCGCCGCGCGCCCGGGCCTGCCGATCTACACCAACCGCGAGGTCGCCGCGCTGCTCGAGCAATCCGGTGCCGCGACCGGCGCCCGGGTACACGTGATCGGCGACGGCGCCGCGTTCGAGGTGGGCGGCCTGCGCGTGCACTGCTACGGGGAGTGGCACGCGCCGATCTACCCGGACATCCCCGATGTGCGCAACACCGGCTTCCTGATCGACGGCCGCCTGTTCCACCCCGGTGACGCGTTCACCGACCCGCAAGTCCCGATCGAGCTTCTGCTGATCCAGCTATCCGGGTTCTACACCAAGACCAGCCTGTCGGCCGACTACATCAAGCAGGTGAAGCCGTCCCGGGTCGCGCCGATCCACGACGCCACGCTCGACGCGTCCGGCCAGGAAGGCACCGACGCCGTATTCAGCCTCGACCCCCCGAACGGCCTCGGCACCGGCGTCCCCTACTTCCGCCCGGCCCAGGGCGTCCCGTTCGACTTCTGAGCCGTGGCATCTGTGAGCGCTACGACCCGGCTATAACCTGCGGGCAGCCAGCGCTGCTATCGCTGCGACGGCGAGGAGTGCTCCCACCATCAGGCAAGGGATGTGGCCCGCAGCACCAGGCCGATCAGCGTCGCGTGGGTGACGGGATGAGCCAAGCCCGCCTGGAGGCCGCGTCCCCGCAACGTCCTTTCCGCCGGTCAGGCGATTACTACGTCGATGCCGGCGTCTTTGAGCCTGGCCTGCTGTTCGGCGTCGATGCCGGCGTCGGTGACCAGGGCGTCGATCTCGCGGGCGGCGCAGATCCGGGCGAACGCGCGGCGGCCGGCCTTGGAGCTGTCCGCGACGATCACGACCCGGCTGGCCTGCCTGGCCATCAGCTGGTTGGTGCTCGCCTCGCCCTCGTGGTGCGCGGTGGCCCCGGCGGCCGCGTCGATCCCGTCCACGCCCAGGAAGGCCACGTCGAGGACGACCTGCTCGAGCACGCCGGTGGCCAGCGGGCCGGTCAGCTCGTAGGACTGCGGCCGGGCCACACCGCCGGTGGTCACGATCTTGATGTGCTGGCGGACAGCCAGTTCGGTCGCGATGTTCAGGGCGTTGGTGACGATCGTCACCGCGGGCTCGGGCGTGCCCGAGTTGAGATCGGGCCGGGTGGCCAGGGCCCGGGCCACCTCGGTCGTGGTCGTGCCGCCGTTCAGGCCCACCACCTGGCCGGGGCGCACCAGCGCGGCGGCCACCTCGGCGATGCGCTGCTTCTCCGAGGGATGTTTCTCGCTTTTGTAGCGCAACGGCAGGTCGTAGGTGACGCCCTGGGCGACGGCCCCGCCCCTGATCCGGGTCAGCATCTGCTGGCGGCCGAGTTCGTCGAAGTCCCTGCGCACGGTGGCCGCGGACACCCCGAGCGCGTCCGCGGCCTCCTCGACCTGCAACTGGCCCGCCGCGGCCAGCAGTTCCAGCAGCTCATTCCACCGCCGATACCGGCTCACCCGGGGTCTCCACATTGCTCAGGCGCCGCGTTACGGCTGTTGGGGGAGAAACCTACCGGCCGGCTGACCGTGACGGCGTCCAGGGTTCGCGCGTAGTCCTCGGGGCTGAACTCGCCGGCCACCGGGGCCGCCGCCGTCGCCGTGCCCAGCGCCACCGCGTGCCGCAGCCGGTCGGGCCAGGGCTGGCGCAGGACCAGCCCGCGCACCAGGGCGGCGGTGACCGCGTCCCCGGCCCCGGTCGCGTTGCCGGTCACGGCGGCCGGGGGCGTCGCGCGCCAGCAGCCGTCGGCGGTGACCGCGTGCAGGCCGTCGGGGCCGAGCGACACCACGACCGCCTGCGCGCCCGCGGCCCGCAGGTCACCGGCGGCGGCGGCCACCTGGTCCCGGCTCAGGCGCCGGCCGGCCAGGGCCTCGAGCTCGGCCAGGTTCGGCTTCACGATCGCCGGGCCGGCCGCGGCGCCGAGGCGCAGCGCCTCGCCGTGCGTGTCCAGCACCACCGGCACGCCCGCCGCGGCGGCCGTGGCGGCGAGGGCCGCGTAGGTGCCGGCCGGCAGACCTTGCGGCAGGCTCCCGGACAGGACGACGGCCGCGGCTCCGTCCAGCGCGCGCTCGTAGCGGGCGGCGAAGGCCGCGAACTCCTCCGGGGTGACCCGAGGGCCGGGCTCGTTGAACAGCGCGGACGTTTCGCGGGACCGGTCGACGACCGTGAAGGTCCGCCGGGTCTCCCCCTTGATCTCGGTAAATTCGGCCATAACGCCGGCGTCGGAGAGCCCGGACATCACCCCTGAGCCGGTCGGGCCTCCGGCCAGTCCCAGGACCCGCGCCGGGGTACCCGTGGCGAGCAGAACGCGGGCCACGTTCAGGCCCTTGCCGCCGGGGCGGGCGTGGACGGCGTCGGGCCGGTTGACCCCGGCCCAGTCCGCGGCGGCCACCTCGTGGGTGATGTCCAGGGCCGGGTTGAGGCAGACGACCAGGATCACGGCGGGCGTCTCAGGTCCCGGCCAGTCCGGTGGCGGCGACCGAGCGGATGAAGTAGCGCTGGGCCACGAGGAAGATCACCATCATCGGGGCCAGGCTCATCACGTTGCCCGCCATCAGCAGAGTCCACTCGGTCTGGTGCGCGCCCTGGAACGTGGCCAGGCCGAGCGGGAGCGTCATCTCGTTGGTGGACGTGACCGCGATCAGCGGCCAGAGGAAGTTGTTCCACGAGTCCAGGAACGTCAGCGCGGCCAGGGTGGCCAGGGCCGGTTTCGCCAGCGGCAGCACGATCCGCCACAGCACGGTCAGCCGGGTCGCCCCGTCTACTCGCGCGGATTCCTCGTACTCCAGCGGCAGGGTCCGGAAGAACTGGCGCAGGAAGAAGATCCCGAACGCGGTCGCCGCGTTGGGCAGGATCAGCGCGCCGATGTGATTGATGCCGACCTGGGCCAGCACGTGCACGCCCAGCCACTTGGTGATGATGAACTGCGGGATCATCGTCACCTGGAACGGGACCATGAGCGTGGCCATGATCACCGCGAACAGCGCGGTCCTCCCCAGGAACCGGAACCGGGCGAACGCGTAACCCCCCAGCGAGCACAGCACCAGGTTGCTCAGTACCGTGACCACCGCCACGACCGTGCTGTTCAGGAACAGCTGGCCGAACGGGGCGGCGTTCAGCGCGTCCGGGTAGTTGGCGAAACGCAGCACGTGCGGGGTGAGGATCGGCGGGAAGTGCAGAGCCTCGGAATTGGTCTCCAGCGAGGTCACGATCAGCCAGATGAACGGGAAGATCAGCACGATCGTGGCCGGGATCAGCACCAGGTGCCAGGGGCTGAACGGCAGCCGGCGGCGCCGCGCGGGCTGCCCGCCGCGCAGCGGGGCGGGGGCCGGGACCGCGGTCATGACCGGTAGTACGTGAACCGCCTGCCCACCCGGAACTGGATGGCAGTGATCACGATGATGATGAGGAACAGGAAGTAGGCGATGGCCGAGGCGTAGCCGAAGTTGAAGTTCTGGAACGCCTGGTCGTAGAGGTAGTACACGAGAACCGTGGTCGCGTTGAGCGGGCCGCCCTGGGTGCTGAGGTAGACCTCGTCGAACAACTGCAGCGCGTTGATCGTGAGCCAGACGGCCAGGAACAGCGACGCCGGGCTGAGCAGCGGCAGCGTCACCCTCCGGAACGTGGTCCACGGGCCGGCCCCGTCCAGCGCGGCCGCCTCGATCAGGGTCTGCGGCACACCCTGCAGCGCGGCCAGGTAGATGACGACGGCGAACCCGGTCCAGCCCCAGATCGTCATGACCACGATCACGTACAGCGCCTCGGACGGGGAGTTGAGGAACTGCTGCGGTGACACCCCGAACCAGGACAGGACGTAGTTG
>DATAVV010000286.1:0-19118 GCA_036267555.1 Streptosporangiaceae bacterium
GGTCGAGAAGCCGAACAGGGCCGATATGTAGATCAGCCCGAAGCCGACGGCCGTGTAGTAGATCAGCAGCAGCATCGAGACCGCGATGGCGGACACCACCACGTCGACCTTGAACAGCTGGCGGAACGGCTTGGCCAGCAGGGTCGCGATGTCCAGGCCCTTGGCCCGGGCCTCGATCAGCATCCGGTCGTGCAGGGTGACCATGAGCTGGTCGCGTAGTTGCGGGGACAGCTCGCGCAGCCCGAGCAGGGCGATCACGAACACGATCAGGCCGACGGCGCCGCAGATCTTGTACTCGTGGGTCCAGATGCGCGGGTCGGTGACCACCGTGGGCAGGGTGTTGGTGGCCACGGCCGTGACGATCAGGCTACCCAGCACCGGGCCCGCGGTCCAGAAGCCCATGGCCGTGGCCCGGCCCACCTGGGGAGAGAAGTCGCGGATCAGCGCCGGGGTGGCCACCAGCGCGACGCCCTCGACGAGGCCGACCACGAAGAACTCGATGCTGAACGCCCACTTGTTGGTCGCGGCGGGCAGCAGATACGTCGTGATGATCCCGGTGACGAGCAGGCCGAAGACCACCAGGTTGGCGCGACCCAGCCGGTCGGAGAGCCCGGCGAACAGCGAGCCGAAGGCGCCGATCAGGTTCCCGAACGCCAGGACCACCACGAAGAACGTGAAGTCCATGTGCAGGTTGACCAGCAACAGCGTGGATACCGACCCGCCGACGTACAACTCGTAATAGAGCGTGACCGTGGCGAGCACCGTGATGGCCAGGTACATGAACCGCCGGCCGGTATCGGGGTACGTGCTGAGCTGCCGTCGCCACAGCCACCGGAACTCGGTCTCCGCGCCCTCGCCGCCGAAGTTCACCAGCAGGATGCCGATGAGCATGAGGACCAGGCCGAGGATCAGCCCGATCAGCGGCAGGACGTCGTAGGCCAGCGTGATCTGGTTGCGGTACTTCTTGTCGGTGGCGATGACGCTCGACACGCTGCCGGGCGTCTCGGCCAGCTTCAGGTCGCTGCCGACCAGACGGGTAACCCCGCTGATGTCAACCAGGGCGACCTTCTGGTCCTGCGTGGTCTTCAGCGGCACCCCGGTCACCGGGTCCACCCAGTAGCTGTTGGTCGCGCTGTATTCCTCGCTCAGGCTGGCCTCGGACACACCCGGCAGGCCCGCGATCGAGCCCGGCACCTGCTCGGTGCCGAACTTCGTCGGCGCCACGGTCTCCACGTACTTGTAGACCGCGATCCCGTTGACGGTCCCGGTGCCCGTGAACGTGGCCGGCTCGGCCCGGCCGGCGGCGGTGTCGAAGATCTGGTAGGTCTTCTTCTGGGCGTTGAACGGCCAGACAACCGATTGCCCGCTCATGCGGACCGAGTAGTCGGGCTTTCCGTTCGCCTCGTTGGTTATGTACTCGCGGCAGCACTGGACGATGACGCCGGTCTTCCTGTCGAACGCCTCGCGGAACGCGAAGTAGGAAATCGGAGCGCGGTTCGTTTTGTCCTCGACGCTCGTGAAAGTATCCCAGACCGCGGTGCTGTCGTTGCCTGCCGCGACGTCACCCCTGGTGGTCTCGGTGACACCCACCGAGACGTTCTGCTGCTCCGCGACCTTGGTCGCGCTGAAGTACGACCCGCTTCCGGTCAGGTTGGTGATCTGGTAGGCGTTCAGCGGAAACTTCGTCGCGGCGGGCGCTACCCACAGCCGCAGCAGCACCGCCACCACGAGCAGGAACGTCCCGACGAGCGTGAGTACGAACCCGCTGCCTCTGCGCATTGATCCCCTCCAGGGGCACACTGCCGTCAGATGAACTTAGCCTCCGCTACCGCTATAACCCACGCATGGTAGGGCCAATGATGACCAAGGTCTACTAGTGAGTAGAAAAATTAGAGGTAACGATTTATCAGTCGGTTAGAGGCGGCCTGCGAACGGCGGCAGGGAAGGGACGAAGCCGGGGAAGACTATGGCGGGGGAAATCCCCGGCCTGCATCGGCGGAAACGGCCGGGCCGCAAACGGCCGCCGCTCGCGGGCTCCTGCCGCGGATACAGCCGGTACAAACTGCGGCCGCACGCGGCGAGCGCCCACCGTGGACGCGCCCGGGCGAAAGGCGGACGCGATTCCTCCTGGCTGCGGGCGAGCCTCGCGGCAACCTCACGCCCGGCGGCCGAGCGCGGGCCCGAACGAGCGCTCCACCTGCTCGGCCAGCGCTTCGGCGTCCCAGGGGCCGGTGCCGACGATCCGGACGACTGGTTCGGGGTTGCTGTAGAGCGCGACCTCGTAGCCGCTGGCGTGCACGATGCGGCCGTTGATCCACCCGGACTGCTCGCTGGCGAGGTAGGCGACCACCGGCGCGACGTTATCGGGCGAGCGCGCGGCCACCGGGGCGGAAGGGGCGCGGCGCCGGCTCTCGGGCACCGAGTCGGTCATGCGGGTGGCCGCACCCGGCGAGATGATGTTCGCGGTGACCCCGTACCTGGTCAGGGCGTGCGCGCAGGAGTAGGTGAACCCGACGATGCCCATCTTGGCCGCGGCGTAGTTCGGCTGCCCGGGCGCGCCGTGCAGCCCGGACACCGACGTGAAGTTGATGAGTCGGCTCTGCGCGGTCTCGTCACGCACCGAGCGCCAGTGGCCCGCGGCGAACTTGGTCGTGTTGAACGTGCCCCGCAGGTGGACCCGGATCACGTCGTCCCACTCCGCCTCGGACATGCTGAAGACCATCCGGTCCCGCAGGATGCCCGCCACGTTGACCAGGACGTCGAGGCGGCCGAACTCCTCGATCGCGGTCTGGATCAGGGCCTCGGCGGCCTGGTGGTCGCAGACGTCGGCGTCGTTGGCGACCGCCTTGCCGCCCGCCCCGGCGATCTCCTCCGTCACCTGCCGGGCCGGGCTGGCGTCGCGGCCCGAGCCGTCCAGGGCCGCGCCGAGGTCGTTGACGACCACCGAGGCGCCCTGCGCGGCCAGCAGCAGCGCTACTGACCGGCCGATCCCGCGTCCGGCGCCGGTCACGATCGCGACCCGCCCGTCCAGTCGGCCCATCGCGGCTCACCAGCCTCTCCGCACGGCGCCAGCGGCGCCCCGCTCGTCAGCAAGCCCTGCCCGGCGATCCGCCCCGCCCCGCCTGCCAGTCCGCCCCGTCAGTCCGCCCCGTCAGTCCGCCGCGGCGGCCCGCGTGGGGCGACCCGCCTGTCAATCCGCGCGGGGCGGCGCGTCAGTCACCCGGCGCCGCGCGGCCGTGCGCGACGCTGGGCCACCGGGGAACACCAGCCGCTGAGCGGGCGGGAGACGGCCGTCAATTCCTAGAATTTTCTTCTGGAATTAGCTTCTGGTCGGGCCCCGGTGCTGTCAAGGGCCGCCGCACCCCGACACCGTTGGTCCGCTCCATCCGCACCCGGACACCGTTGAGCCCGCCCCGCCCCTCCCGCACCCGGCCGACCGTGATCATGGCGATGAATGTGAGTTCAGTGTCCATCTATGCGCCCTGAACTCACATTCATAACCCTTCTGAGCGCTTTGTGCCCGCCATCGGGTGAGCACCCGTGGCGTGTGTGAAAGGAGAGGTGTATGTGACGCGGGCGGCGCGGTGCGGGCGGCGCGGTGCGGGCGGCGTGGTGCGGGCGGCGTGGTGCGGGGCAGTGCGGCGGGGCGGGTTGCGCGGTGCGGGTGACGCGGGCGGGGCGGGTTTGCGCGGTGCGGGTGACGCGGGGCGCGGGTGGGCGCGGGGCGGAGACAGCGGGCCCGGGAGGCGGGACGCGGGGGCCGCAACCGGGTCGGCCCGGCTGCGGGCGGGCCGGAGCGGCGGGCCGGGTGGCACGATGGGGGCACAACAGTTAGGGCCGAGGCGGATCGAGAGCCATGGAGAAACAGGTGCGGGGCAGGCCGGCCGGCGGCGGCTGGCAGTGGGGGCGCACCGCGCACACGCAGCGCGCCCTGCTCGACGCCGCGCGGGAGGTCTTCACATCCCGCGGGTTCGCCGACGCCAGCATCGCCGACGTCGTCGAGCGGGCCGGCTCCAGCGTCGGCAGCCTCTACCATCACTTCGGCGGCAAGAGCGAGCTGTTCCTGGCCCTCTGGCAGGAGCACCAGCTAGCCCACGAGCAGGCCGCGAGCAAGGCGGTGGCCGGGGCCAGGAAGGCCGGCGTCACCGACCCCGGCGAGTTGTTCGCCGCGGGCGCCCGCGCGTTCCTGCAGGGTAGCTGGCAGCGCCGGGACCTCGCGGTGCTGTTCTTCTCCGGGGACGGCCCGCCCGGGTTCGAGACCATGAAGCGGCACCGCGGACAGGAATGGGTCGGCCAGAACGACGCCCTGCTGAATCTGCCCGACACCTCGCTGGCCCGGCTCTACGCGTCGGTCCTCACCACGCTGATCGGCGAGGGTGCCCGCGAGGTCGCGACCTCAGGGAACCGCCGCCAGGCGGAGAAGATCATCGACGCCGTGCTCGAGTACGCCCGCCGCGTGATGGCCGACGGCCCGTGCATGCCCGGCGCCACCTCGCCTCACGATCCCGTGTCCGGCACCGCCTGACCGTCCGGCCCGGCCGCCCGCTCCGAAGGCCCCGGCCGCCCCGCCCGGCCCGCCCGGCCGTCCGTGACCTGACCGGATGAGCCTTGACAGGGCCGAATTGACGTTATGTCATGGATCCTAGAACGTAATTCTAGGATTTGCGCAGGCGGCCCGCGGGTCGCGGGTCGCGGCGCGCAGGCGGTCGCGGCGCGCATGCGGACGGCTGCGGTTGCGGCCCGGGCGGACGCGGCCCGCGGGCGGACGCGGCGCAGGACGGCAGCCGGGAAGGCTCGCATGGATCTTGACCTCGGCCCTGAGATCGCGCGGTTCCGCGGCGATCTGCGGGACTGGATCGCGGCGGAGGCCCCGGACCACCTCGCCACGCTGGCCGACTGGAACGCTGCGGCCACCGTGGGCGGCTACCGCCGGGCGGAACTCGACGCCGCGATGGCGCAGCCCGCCTACGCGCGGTGGGAGCGCAAGCTGGCCGAGGCCCGGCTGATCTGCCCGCAGTGGCCCGAGGAACACGGCGGCCAGGGCATGGACGCCGTGCGGCTCGCGGTGCTCAACGAGGAGTTCCACCGGGCCGGGGTGCCCCGGGTGATCCGCGGCATGGGCGAGGCCCTGGTCGGGCCGTCGGTGATCGTGCACGGGACGGCGGAGCAGCGCGCGCACTTCCTGCCCCGGATCATCTCCGGCGAGGACGTGTACTGCCAGGGGTTCTCCGAGCCCGGTTTCGGCAGCGACCTGGCCGCCGTGCAGACCCGGGGCATCGTCGACGGCGAGGAGATCGTGGTCACCGGGCAGAAGGTCTGGACCTCCGGGGCCGCGCGGGCGACCATGATGTTCCTGCTGTGCCGGACCAACCCGGAGGCGGAGAAGCACGCCGGGCTGTCCTACGTGCTGGTCCCGTTCACCGGCCCGGGCGTGGAGTACCGCCCGATCCGGCAGATGTCCGGTGCCGCCGAGTTCTGCGAGGACTTCCTGGACGGCGTGCGAGCGCCGCTGTGCAACGTGATCGGCGGCCTGAACAACGGGTGGCGGGTGGCGATGACCACGCTCGGCCACGAGCGCGGCGGCCGGGCCACTACGGCGCACCTGGGCTACGAGCGGGAGTTCTGGGACCTGGTCGACGCCGCCCGCAAGCACGGCAAGAGCACCGACCGGCTGGTCCGCCAGGAACTGGCCCGGGCCTACGCCGGCGTGCAGCTCATGCGGTTCAGCGGGCTGCGCACGCTGGCCGAGGTGGCCGAGGGCCGCCCGCCCGGCCCGGAGGCTTCGGTCGCGAAGCTGTTCTGGAGCGAGTACCACAAGCGCCTCGGCGAGATCGCGATGACGATCGTGGGCACCGACGGCCTGCTGCGCCCGGACGGGCCCGGCTACCGCACCACGCCCTGGCAGAACGTGTTCTTGTCCAGCCGGGCCGGGACGATCTACTCCGGGACCAGCGAGATCCAGCGCAACATCATCGGCGAACGCGGGCTGGGGCTGCCGAAGGAGCCCCGGGTGACGGGCTAACCGCCGATGCCCGCAGCCGACGCGGCGGCCGTGCGCACTCCGTCCTCGCACACCCAGACCGCCCGAAGTTCGCTCGTCACCCCGGAGCGGCTCAGGGAGTTCTTCGCGCCGCGCGGCATCGCCGTGGTCGGCGCCTCCGACACCTCGGGCTGGGCCCGCTTCGTGCTGGCCAGCAGCCGCGCCACCGGATTCGCCGGCCCGCTGACCGGCGTGCATCCGGAGCACAAGACCGTGTTCGGCCGCCCGGCCGTGCCCAGCCTGCGCGACCTCGACGAGCCCGCGGACCTCGCGTTCCTCATGGTTCCCGTGCCCGCGGTGGAGAGCGTCCTCGACGACGCGGCGGCGGCCGGGATCCGGAACGTGATCGTGCTCGCGTCTGGCTACCGGGAGGTGGGCGAGGCCGGGCGCGCCATGGAGGAGCGCATGATCGAGCGCGCGGCCTCTCACGGGATCACGGTGCTCGGGCCGAACTGCCTCGGTTTCCTCAACGCGCACGCCCCGGCCGCGCCGTTCGCCCTGACCGTGCCGCCGCCGCTGCGGGCCGGCCCGGTCGGCATCGCGCTGCAGAGCGGGGCCCTGGCCAGCGTGGTGCTCGCGTTCGCCCGGGCCCACGCGATCGGCGTGAGCACGCTCACCACCATGGGCAACGAGGGCATGATCGCCGCCACCGACGTCCTGGATTACCTGATCGAGGACGACGCCACCCGGGTGATCTGCCTGTTCCTGGAGCAGATCAGCGACCCGGACCGGTTCGCGCGGGCAGCACAGCGCGCCGACCAGGGGGGCAAGCCGATCGTCGTGCTCAAGGTCGGGGCGAGCCCGGCCGGCCGCCAGGCCGCGCTGGCGCACACCGGGGCGATCGTCGGGGACGACGCCGTGGTCGACGCGGTGCTGCGCCAGCTCAATGTGATCCGCGTGGCCAGCCTCGAGGAGTTGCTCGCCACAGCGGCGATGCTCGGTTACGACCGGTGGCCGCGGGGCCGGCGCATGGGCGTGGTCAGCACGTCCGGCGGCGCCTGCGACCTGATCGCCGACCGCGCCAGCGCCGAGAACATCGAGATCCCCGAGTTCGCGCCGGACACCGCGGCTGCGATCACCCCGCTGGTGCCGTCGTTCGCCGCGGTGCGCAACCCGATCGACGTCACCGGTTACTTCCTGGCCAACCGGCGGACCTCGGCGCTGACCCCGGTGGACCAGGTGCTGGACCTGGCCGTGGCCGACCCGGGCCTGGACTTCGTCGTGTTTACCGGGCTGACCTTGCCCGACACGCCGCCGCCCGACCCGGCGCTCGCGGGGATGCTCGAGCAGCGGGCCGCCTGGCTCGGCCAGCGCATCGCCAGCGCTCCGATCCCGGTCATCACCGTCGGCCATACGTGCGTGAACGTCAGCGATTACGGCCGGGAGTTGCTGACCGGCCACGGGATCCAGCAGCTGCCCGGCATCGACCTGGCCATGACCGCGCTCGGCCACGCCCTGCGCTGGTCGGAGAACCGCGGCCGGCCGTCGTCTCGAAACACTTGTTTCGAGCCACCGTCTCGAAACACTTGTTTCGACGCGGCCGGGGGCGGCCAGGCCGGCCCGGAAGGCCGCGTTATGGCCGAATCGGAAGGCGGGGAACACGCCTGGTCCGAAGCGGACGCGCGGAAACTGCTGACCGGGGCGGGGGTTCCGGTCGTGCCCGGCGAACTGGCCGGCTCGGCTGACGCGGCGGTGGCCGTGGCCCGGCGGCTCGGGTTCCCGGCCGTGCTGAAGATCTGTTCCGCGCAGATCAGCCACAAGTCCGACGTGGGCGGGGTGGCGCTGGGACTGCGCAGCGAGGCCGAGGTGCGCGCGGCCTACACCCGGGTGGCCGCCGCCGGCCGGTCCGTCGCGGAGGCACGGATCGACGGCGTCCTGGTCAGCCCGATGCGCGCCGGGGGCGTGGAACTGGTCGCGGGCGTGACCGTGGACCCGGCTTTCGGCCCGGTGCTCGCGGTCGGCCTGGGCGGGATCTGGGTCGAGGTGCTCAAGGACGTCAGCCTGCGGGTGCTGCCCGTCGACCGGGGCGAGGTCCGGCGGATGCTCACCGAGTTGCGCGGCGCCGCGCTGCTGGCCGGATCGCGCGGCACCCGGCCCGCCAGCCTGGACGCGCTGGCCGAGGTGATCTGGCGGATCGGCCAGGCCGCGCTGCGGCTGAACGGGGCGGGCGCGGGCGGCGCCGGAGCGCTGCGCGCGCTGGAGGTCAACCCGCTGTGGGTCGACGGGGACCGCGTCGAGGCCCTCGACGTGCTGATCGTGACCGAGCGGGAACCGCCCGGGGCCGGTTCCGGCGGAGGGGCCGAGCCGGGCGGAGGGGCCGAGCCGGGCGCAGCGGCCGGTCCCGGCAGAACGGAGCCGGGATCATGAAGCTAGCCGTCAGCGAGGAACAGCGGGAACTGCGCGCGTCGGTGCGGCGGTTCCTGGCCGACCGGGCGCCGGTGTCGCGGGTGCGCGAGCTCATGGAGACCGACGACGGGATCGACCGGGACGTGTGGCGGCAGGCCGGGGCCCAGCTTGACCTGCCCGGCATCGCGATCGGTGAGGAGTACGGCGGCGGCGGGTTCTCCTTCACCGAGCAGGCCATCGTGCTGGAGGAACTGGGCGCCGCGCTGTACGGCGGCCCGTACCTGGCCAGCGCGGTGCTGGCGGCCACGGCCCTGCTGTCCGGCTCCGACGAGGCGGCCCGGCGCGACCTGCTGCCGGGCATAGCCTCCGGCCAGGCCGTGGCCACGCTGGCGTTCACCGAGGACGACGGCTCCTGGGAGCCCGCGGCGATCCGGCTCGCCGCCACCCGCGGCGGCGACGGCTGGGTCCTCGACGGCCACAAGAGCTTCGTCCTCGACGGCCACACCGCCGACCTGATCCTGGTCGCGGCCGCGGGCGACGCCGGCCTCTCGCTGTTCGCCGTGCCCGCAGGCGCGGCGGGCCTGGACCGCCAGCCGCTGCCCACGCTCGACCAGACCCGCAAGCTCGCCCGCCTGGAGTTCCGGGCCGTGCCCGGCCGGCTCATCGGCGCTCCCGGCGAGGCCGCCGCGACTATGGCCCGCACCCTCGACGTCGCCGCGATCGCCCTCGCCGCCGAGCAACTCGGCGGCGCCCAGCGCAGCCTGGACATGGCCGTGACCTACGCCAAGGCCCGCCACCAGTTCGGCCGGGCCATCGGCAGCTTCCAGGCGATCAAGCACCGCTGCGCCGACCTGCTGCTGGAAATCGAGTCGCTGCGCTCGGCCGTCGGCTACGCCGCGGCGGCCGTGGCCGAGGACTCGCCCGAGATCCCGGCCGTGGCCGCGCTGACCCAGGCCTACGCCAGCGACGTGTTCTTCCACGCGGCGGCCGAGAACATCCAGATCCACGGCGGCATCGGCTTCACCTGGGAGCACGACGCCCACCTCTACTTCAAGCGAGCCAAGGCCAGCGAGCTCTTCCTCGGTGACGCCACCTACCACCGCGACCACCTGGCCGACCGCATCGGCATCTGAACCACATCGGCCGCTGGCTCCTAATCCGGTAATCCGGCGTGGCTTATTCCGCGGTTCCCGCGCACACGAGCTCGATGACCACGGGCTTGCTCCGAGCGCCGGTGATGTCGTAGATCCAGGCTTCGACGTAGCTGGGCCTGCTGGTTGCCTGTCTCGCACCCCAGGTTGAACGGGTAGGCGATGCCGTCGGGCCCGACGATCCCGTAGGACGGGCTGGAGAACGGATGTTGCTCCTGCGCCCATCCAGAGCCGTTCACGCCCACGAACCCGAAGCCCTCGGCGTCGTTGGCCGAGTCCGAGTAGACGATGCTGAACCAGACCTCGACCCCGTTTGTGTACGTTCGCACGCTGGTGATCACCGGCACCGGCGGGGTGGGCGGCGACGGGCCGACCGGCGACGGGCCGGTGCCCGGAGAACCTGGCGTGGGCCCGGACGGTGTTGGCGTGGGCGTCGGCTCGGACGGGTTCGCCCGCGAACGGCGGATGCCCGGTCAGGCATTCGTAGAAGGTGGCGGTGGCGGCGTACACGTCAGCGGCCGGGCTGGCCTGCCCGCCGACGATCTGCTCCGGCGCCACGTACCGCAGGGTGCCCGCGGCGATCGGGCGGTCGCCGACCCTGGCCGCCAGGCCGAAGTCGGTCAGCTTGCTCGCGCCCTCGCCGTCGACCAGGACGTTCTCGGGCTTGTAGTCGCGGTGCACCACGCCGCGCTCGTGCGCGGCGGCCAGGCCGAGTAGCGACCCGTGGAGCACCGCCAGCGCGGCCTCGGGGGTGGTGGAACCCTGGTGGCTGAGGATCTCGCGCAGCGACACGCCTTCGACGAGTTCCATCACGATCGCGGCGCCTTCGGGGGCCTCGACGTACTCGTAGAGCCGGACCACATTGGGGTCCTGGACCGAGGACAAGGCCGTGGCCTCGTCGCGGAACATCTCAGCGAACACCGGGTCGGCCCGGAGTTCGCCGCGCAGGTACTTGATCGCGACGAGTACGCCTGAGGCGTGGTGGCGGGCCAGCACCACGGTGCCGAACCCGCCTGAGCCAAGCTCTTTCAGCTCGGCGTATCCGGGAACACTCCACTCGGTCATCGGCATCCCCTCAGCAGCTCACGACCACGACGGCTGAAGCGGTGGCGTGGCCGGGAGCCAGGACGTCTAGCGTGGCTGTCCGGGTCGCGCTGCCATGACCGGCACCCTCGAGTGTGGCGGTCACGTCGGCGGTGTGCTGCCCGGCGGACAGTGACTGGCCAAGCGGCGGTGGCTGGCTCCGGCCCGGCGTGAACACCCACCGGTACCTGACTGTGCCCGGGCCGCCGTTGGTAGTGATCCGCCCGGTCACCGTCACCGCGCAGCCATGGCGAGCCTGCCCGGTGATCGCGGCCGCGCGCACCCGCAGGGGCGGATGGTAGAACCGCAGGTACAACGCCACGGCGCTGGCCGCGAGTAACGCCACGGTCAGCACTATCCTGGCTGTCTTCCGCCACCGCGGCCTGCGGGCGGGCGCCGGAGCCGGGCCGCTCCAGACATGTTCGGCGGTGCGGCCGCCCGCGCTCACCGGCACACTGACCGGCACCCCGGGCCCGTACCGCACCACATTCGAAGGCCGCAGCGCTGCGGCCTTCGCCGGTCCTGGTGCTGAGCTGAGATGGCTTCGGCCGAGGGCCGCAGCGGCGAAAGGGCTGGCTCCGTCGACGCTCCGGCGGCCGGGTCGCGGCCTAAGACCTGCGTAGATTCGCTGTCATCTGGACCGCCAGGCCGCCCAGTCGTGGAACACGGCCAGGCTCCCCGCGGGCCACGTCGTGGAGTTGTTGCTCGTGTACCCGCCGCCGCACTATCTCGTTTTCGCCGCGGTGAACGCCCATCAGTACTTTTACCCGGTCAGCACGCGCAGCGATTTCAGCCAGGCCCGCATCGGGGCGGAGTTCGGCAGCACGCCCTGGGCGCGCGCGTCCTTCCGCGCCCCGCGCAAGGCGGTCGCGGTCGCGACGTTCGGCCGGTCGGCCCCGCCGCCTTACTGGGCCGAGATCGTCGCCACCAAGGGTTCAGGAGGCGGGATCGCGTCCTGGTGGGCGCACCACTCGGTGCGGATGACCGGCGGCTCGTCCGGTAAGCGCCTGCAGGCCGAGCCCGGCGCGACGGCTACGAGTTCACCGTCTCCCTGGAGCCGTGATCGCGGCTGCCCGGCGATATTCGCTGGTGCCATCGGGTGGCTTGTGGGAATCTGAGGCTGGCCATGACGGCACGAGCGGAGGAAGGAGGTGCGATCGATCATGACGTTCGGTAATCGCGCCTCCGCGGACGGCTGACGGACGCCGCGCGCGGCTGGCGCCCTGTCCAAGGAGTCATCGCATGACCGTCCGAATCAGGCTGATCACGTTCGACTGCCACGACCCGTACCTGCTGGCCGGGTTCTGGTCCCAGGTCACCGGCTACCACGAGGATCCGGAGAACCCCAACCATCCCGAGGATCCCGAGGGCGCGCTGCTCGCGCCCGACGGGTCCGCGACCCTGCTGTTCATAAAGGTCCCCGAGGACAAGCAGGGCAAGAACCGCGTGCACCTGGACCTGGCTCCGCCCGAGCCGACGCCCGACGCCCGCGACGCCGAGGTCGAGCGGGTGCTCGCGCTTGGGGCCACGATCGTCGCGGACCGCCGGCGCGAGGACCGGACCGGCTGGGTGACCATGGCCGACCCGGAAGGCAATGAGTTCTGTATAGAACGCGGCATCGCCGGAGACGGGTAACCCCCGGCCGAATCTTTACTGGGCGCATCTCCCGACGTATGCGCGGGAGGTGCGCCCCAGATCATGAAGCGTCCGAGGCTCGGGGCAGGGGCACGCCAAGCTCGGTGAGAAGATCCTGGGAATAGGCGATGCGGCCGGTCAGGGTCTGCGGGTCGCGGTGGCAGAGCGTCAGCGCGGCCTCGGCCATCACCGCGGGCGGCTCGGCGTTCGGGTCGTCGTCGGAGGTCAGGTGGTGGAAGATCGTGCCGGGCGTGGGCACGACCAGGTTCGGTGACAGCGCGTTGACCGCGATGTTGTCGTCGTACAACTCGGCGGCCAGGCCGGTCGAGAACCGCTCCAGCGCCGCCTTGCACATGCCGTAGACCGTGCCGCCGCGCATCCGGCGGCTGTCGGCCGCCGGATGGCGGGCGGCGATCGAGGAGATGTTCAGGATCCAGCCGCGGCCACGCTCGCGCATGCCGGGCAGGACCAGCCGGGCCAGTTCGAACGGCGCCTCGACCTGCACCGCGAACATGAGCGCGTAGCGGCGCGGGCTGAAGTCCTCGACCGGGGTGAAGTACGTGACCGCGGCGTCGCTGACCAGGATGTCGGCCGGGCCGAGGGCCCGGGTGGCCTCCGCGACCAGGCGCTCGCGGTCCTCCTGCCTGGCCAGGTCGGCGGCGATCGCGACCGCCGTGCTCCCGCTGTCGTTGATCGACGCGGCCGTGTCGGTGATCGTGCCGGGGAAACGGGACTGGCCCGGCTCCACGGTCCGCGCGGACACGGCCACGGCCGCACCCTCCGCGGCGAAGCGCCGCGCGATGGCGGCGCCGATGCCCCGGCTCGCCCCGGTCACGATGGCGATCTTGCCGTCCAGGATCCCCACGCGGATCACTCCCTCGGTTGACAGGGCGCAGCCACCTAAGAAAAATTTAGAACAAGATTCTAGTACCGGCATCACGCAGCGGCACGGCCACTTATCACGGAGGTCAGCATGCCTCTCGACCACAGCCTCGTCGGAGTGCCCGGCGAGCCGCAGGAGCGCTCGTGGACGTCGAAGGACGCGCTCCTGTACGCGATCGGCGTCGGGGCCGGGCTCGGCGATCCGCTCGGTGAACTGGAGTTCACCACCGAGAACAGCGAGGGCGTGACGCAGCAGGTGCTGCCGACCTTCGCCGTGCTCGTGTCGCAGGCCCGGACCAGCGGCAGCCTGGGTGACTTCGACCGGGCCATGCTCGTGCACGCCCAGCAGGCATTCGAACTGCACCGCCCGCTGCCGGTGGAAGGCGCGGTGCGCACCACCTCCACCGTGACCGGCATCTACGACAAAGGCTCGGGTGCGCTGGTGACCAGCGAGAACGTGGCCGTCGACGCGAGCACCGGGGAGAAGCTGATCACCGCGGCCAGCGGCGTGTTCATCCGCGGCGAAGGCGGGTTCGGCGGCGACCGGGGTCCCGGCGACGGCTGGCAGCAGCCCGGACGCCCGCCCGACCACGTCGTGGTCCAGCCGACCCGGCCCGAGCAGGCCCTGCTGTACCGGCTGTCCGGCGACCGGAACCCGCTGCACGCGGACCCGAAGTTCGCGGCCAGGGGCGGGTTCAGCCGGCCGATTCTGCACGGCCTGTGCACCTACGGGTTCACCGGACGGGCCCTGCTGCACACGCTGTGCGCCGGTGATCCGGCCCGGTTCCGGTCCATGTCCGCGCGGTTCAGCCGCCCGGTGCTGCCCGGCGACGCGCTGGTCGTGTCGGTCTGGCTGCCGCCCGATGGCGAGCACACCGCGCTGTTCCAGACCGCCACCGAGGACGGGACCGTGGTCATCGACCGCGGCCGGATGCAGTTCCGGGAGCCGGCCGGCGCATCGGCCGGCGCATCGGCCGGCGCGCCGGCGGAGGCGGGATGACGGCGCCCGCCGCGGCGATAGCGGGCATCTACGAGTTCCCCAAGCGCGTCGCGGGCGGCCTGAGCGCCCTGCAGATCAAGGCCGAGTGCGCGGCCCGGGCCCTCGAGGACGCGGGCCTGAACTGGTCGGACGTGGACGCCGTCTACGACGCCAGCGAGGCGGGCCGGATGCAGGGCCTGACGATCGCGGAGTACTTCGGCATCACGCCCCGGGTCGTGGACACGACCGCGGTCGGCGGCAGTTCGTATGAGTACCACGCCGCGCACGCGGCCCGCGACATCGCGGCGGGCCAGGCGAACGTCGCCCTGCTCACGTACGGGTCCACGGCCCGCAGCGACTCCCGCGCGATCGGCACCGGCGCCCGGGCCGCCGAGTCGCAGCCGCAGCCGCCGGCCAACATGGAACGCCCGTACGGGCTGACCCTGATCGGCAACTACGCGATGGTGGCCCGGCGGCACATGGCGCAGTACGGCACCACGCCCGAGCAACTGGCGCAGATCGCGGTCACGACCCGCCGGCACGCCACGCGCAACCCGCAGGCGGTCGCGGGCCTGGCCGGCATCGGCATCAGGGACACCGGCGAGATCACCGTCGGCGACGTGCTCGGCTCGCGGCTGATCGCCGACCCGCTGCACCTGCTGGAGTGCTGCATCGTCTCGGACGGGGGCGGGGCGGTCGTGATCGTGTCCCGGGACGTGGCGTCGGGCATACGCTCCCAGCCGGCCTGGATCCTCGGCACCGGCGAGGCCGTCGGGTACCCGGCCTTCGGTGCCGACCTCACCACCACGGCCGCGGCGCGGTCGGGGCCGGAGGCGTTCGGCCGGGCGGGCGTCCGCCCCGACGAGATCGACATCGCGATGATCTACGACTCGTTCACGATCACCGTGCTGGCCATCCTGGAGGACCTCGGCTTCGCCAAGAAGGGCGAGGGCGGGCCGCTGGCGGCGGGCGGCCACCTGGCGTTCGACCAGCCGGGCGGGCCGGCGCTCAACACCGACGGCGGGGGACTGTCGTCCAACCACCCGGGCATGCGCGGCATCTTCCTGCTCATCGAGGCTGCCCGGCAGTTGCGCGGGGAGTCCACCTCCCAGGTGCCCGGCGCTCGCCTGGCCGTCGCGCACGGGAACGGCGGCCAACTCGGCACGCGGCACGCGGCCGCCACGATCGTCCTGGGAACGGAGTGACCGCGATGCCCGACCCCGAGCGCCCGCTGCCCGCATTCGGTGAGCCGGACACCGAGCCGTTCTGGACCGCGACCGCCGAGCACCGGCTCACCTACCAGGTCTGCCTGGCCTGCGGGCAGGTCGTCTTCCACCCGCGGCGGCACTGCACGTGCTGCACCTCGGGTGAGCTCGAGTGGCGTGACTCGGCCGGCGCCGGCACCGTGTACACCTACACCGTGATCCGGCAGAACGGGCACCCGTTCTTCCGGGCCCGGATCCCGTACGTGGTCGGGATGATCGACCTGGACGAGGGTTTCCGGATGCTGGCCGAGATCGCGGCCGAACCGGACGCGGTGCGGGTGGACCAGCGCGTCACCGTCGGCTGGGAGGACCACCCGGGCCTGTCCATCCCGGTGTTCCGGCCCCAGGAGGCCGGGCCGGGCTGAGCGCCAGCGCGCCGGCATCCGCAGGCGCGGGGGATGCGCGTCCGGCACCACCCGCAGCGTCACGTCGTGTTCCAGCGCGGCCTTCAGCGAGCTGAGCAGGAACGTGAAACCGGCGGTGGAGTCGGTGACCCGCCGCATCTGCGTGTCGCCGTCCCCGGTGAACCCCGTCTCGGCGATGTGCAGGTACGTCGTATCACCCTCGTACGGGACGAACGAGAACTCGACCGTCGTGGGATGCGCGGGGTCGGCGGAAGCGGATGCGCCGGTCGCGCTCGACCTGCTCGACCCAGACCCGGCCCGACGCGACGGATCGGCCAGGGCCTCGAACACCTCGAGCGGCGGCCGCCGGGTGAGCAGCCCGACGTCGACCGCGGGCGTCTGGGTGAGTTGTGGTGCCGTGCTGGCTACTCCTTCGGGTCGTTGCGGGCCATCTGGGCGGCGCGAAGCTCCGCGTGCATCTCCCACGGCGCCCGCGGCAGCACGTGGCCGGTCTCCAGCAGCGACTTGAGGTTGGCGAACACGGCCGGCCACCCGGCCGAGATCGCCTCCAGGGCCTGGTCGCCGGCGAGGTTCTCGTGGGTGACGGTCAGCCGCACGATCTCGTGAAACGGCTCGATGTCGAAGGTCACCCTCGACGGGCCCCCGGGCGGCGGGTCGCCCGGGGCGTCGAACGTCATCGCGAGCCGGCGGGGCGGTTCGCTTTCCAGCACGGTGCCGGCCACGTCGTCGATGCCCGAGCCGTCCGCGCGCCGGTGCACCCAGGGCGACCCGGCGTTCCAGTCGGAGATGTTGCTGTGCCCCCAGTACTGCGCGGTCAGGTCCGCATCGGTGAGCGCGGCCCACACCCGCTCCGCGGTGCTCTCGATGTAGGTGACGTACACGTAACTCGGCCGGTCGGCCACGGTGTCCTCCTCTGCTCGTTGCCTGATGGCGCTCAGCGCGCGCAGCCGGGGCCGCTCGAACTTCCCGATCCAGCGCTCCTGGATGTCCCAGAGCGGGACCGGGTTGAGGTAATGCAGCTTCTCCCGCCCCCGGCGCACGCTGGTGACCAGGTTCGCGGCCTCCAGCACGCCCAGGTGCTGCGTGGCTGACTGCCGGGCCATGTCGAGGGGCCCGCACAGCTCGCCCAGGGTCTGCCCGTTCCGCTCGCGCAGCCGGTCCAGCAGGGCCCGGCGCGTCGGATCGGCGAGCGCCCGGAACACGCTGTCGTCATCGTCCACCCTCGTCATTATGCAGGTAATTACCTGCATAAGTCAACGCGGCTCCCCTCCCGGTCGCCGTGCGCCCGGCCCGGCGGGGGTGCGGGGGGCGCAGGGGCGGTCTCCCCGCACCGCGGCACGCCAGGGTCGGCCGCGGTGCGGGGGGCAGGGCGCGCGCCGGGCTAGCCGCCGTACGCCAGGCTGGCAGAAGCGCGGGGTTCTGGGTGTGGCGCAGCGGCCGGCGGGGTCCGAGGGGGCGAATTCTTGATCTGGGTGCATGGCGCGCGATATGCGCGCGCGAGTAACCCAGATCATGGAGTTGGCGGCGGGCGGGTGCGGGCGGGGTCAGGGGAAGAGGCGGTGGAGTAGTTCGTCGATGGTGTCGACGCCGGCCTGCATCGCCGCCGGCTGGTCGTCGGCGCGCGCGACGACCAGGGCGACCTCGTTGACCGAGGCGAGCAGGACGTGGGCGAGGGTGCCGACCATCTCCGGGCGCAGTTTGCCCTCGTCGGCGATGACCTGGAGCACGGCGCGGATCAGGCCGAGGGCGTGGCGTTCCTCCATCGCGCGCCACCGCTCCCAGCCGAGCACCGACGGGCCGTCGATCAGCAGGATGCGCTGCACGACCGGGTCGCCGGCGAGCCGGATCCAGGTCAGGAACCCGGCGCGCATCGCCTCGACCGGGCCCGCTGCGCCGACCGAGGCCGCGACCGTCTGCTCCCCGACGGTGGTCTCGACGTCCTCGGCCACGGCCTCGAACAGGGCTTCCTTGCTCGGGAAGTGGTGGTAGAGCGAGCCGCGGCTGACCCCGGCCTCGCGGAGCACCGCCTCGATCGAGGTGTCCTCGTAGCCGCGCTCGGCGAACATGCGCCGGGCGATCGCGACTAGCTGGCCCCGGGTCGCCTCCCCGCGGGAGACGTTCTTGTTCGGCCGGTTCATCGCGGCTCCTCAGTTCTCATTTGACAGACCGACTGTCGGTTTGTTTCTATAAACCGACAGTCGGTCTAGTCACACACTACCGCTTCTACTGGGAAGGCGAGCGTAATGGAGCTAGCGAAACTCGACGCCCACCGGCACAGCGCCGCGACCCGCTCCGGCGAGATCAGCTACCTCGACATCGGGACCGGGCCCGTGGCCCTGTTCGTGCACGGCATCGCCACCAACGCGTATCTGTGGCGGAACGTCATCGGCGAGGTGGCCGGCGAGCGCCGGTGCATCGCCGTGGACCTCCCGATGCACGGCCGGTCCCCGGTGGCCGACGGCCAGGACCTGTCCGTCGCCGCGCTGGCCCAGGTGCTCGAGGAGTTCTGCGACACGCTGGGCCTGACCGGGATCGACCTGGTCGCCAACGACACCGGCGGGGCAGTCGCCCAGGTCTTCGCGGCCCGCCACCCGGAGCGGCTGGCCACGTTCACGCTGACGAACTGCGACACCTGCGACAACCTGCCGCCCGAGGCGTTCAAGCCCATGGTCGCGCTGGCCGCGAGCGGCGAACTGGCGCCGTCCGCGGTCGCGTTGTTCGCCGACGACCCGGCGATCTCGGCCCAGTTCGCGTTCGGCACCGCGTACGAGAACATCGGGCGCATGGATCCCGCGGTCCTGCGTTCCTACCTGGAGCCCTGCGTGGGGAGCATGGAACGGGCCCGTCACTTCGAGCGGATGCTGCTGACCCTCGACGCATTCGACCTGGTCCAGGTCACACCGCTGCTCAAGGAACTCACGGTGCCCACGCTCGTGGTGTGGGGGACCGGTGACGAGTTCTTCGACGTGTCCTGGGCTTACTGGCTGCGCGACACCATTCCCGCCACGGCCGATGTGATCACGGTCGACGGGGCCAGGCTGTTCTTCCCCGAGGAGCGGCCCATGGACCTCGTGCCGCACCTGCGGCAGTTCTGGTCCGCCCCGGCGCCAAAGGCGTGAAGGGGATGGGGAGGCGGCGGGGCGCCGGAGGCGCAAGTGACAGAGCCTGATCAGGCGGGCGGGTGCGACTGGCGGCGCAGGCCTTCGATGTCGGCCAGCGGGCCGAGGTGGGCCAGCTTGGCCGGGTTGATGACCGAGCGGACCGTCTGCACCTGCCCGTCGGCGATGTCCAGGACGAACACGTTGACCAGCCGGCCCTCCGGGTCGAGGAACAGCGCGCCGGGCTGGCCGTTGACCTCGGCCGGCCGGATCT
>DATAVV010000287.1:0-9044 GCA_036267555.1 Streptosporangiaceae bacterium
ACCCGCCCCGGTAGTCGTCCGGGTCGAGCGCCTCGCGCTCGGGCGGCAGCGAGACCCCGGGCGGCATCTCGTTGGCCGGGTGCGCGGGCATCCTGAGCTCGGGGCCGCGGCTGCCGTTGATGTCGACGGGGAACGTGCTGACCACCGCGGCGCCTGGGGCCCAGGCCGTGACCCACCGGCCGCCGTCGCTGAACAGCGCCTTGGATCCGTTCGGGTTGAGCGCGCCCACGCTGATCATCGGCACCTGGCCGGGCGGGGGCGGCGACTGGGTGAACGCCGCCGGGAAAAACTTGCGGCTGGTGGCGAAGTTCCCGGCCGCCGCCACGACCGGGACGCCCAGGCTGAGCAGCAGGTCGATCACCTGCAGCAGCCCGGTACTGAACGACGCGTCGTCCGCGGTCTCGTCGAAGTAGCCCAGCGACAGCGACACCACATCGACCATCGTGGCCATGCTGCCGATCCCGGTCCCGGTGCCCGCCTCGGCCAGGGCGACGCGCGCGGCCAGCCGGCCGAGCGCGCACAGCAGGTCGCCCTCGTAGACCACGCCGTCGCTGTGCATGACCCGCAGCGCCAGGACCGTGGCGTCGGGCACGATCTGGCGCACCAGACCCGCGATGAACGTGCCGTGCCCGGTGTCGGTGTCAAGCTCGCCGACCAGAGGATCCGCCGTGACCGGCCTGTCCCACGGGCCGTCGATCGGCTCGCGCGGCAGATCGCCGGCCTCGGCCGCTTGCTGGCTCACCTGGAAAATGGCGTCCTGCACGGGAAAGTCGACAGCGACAAACCCGTCCGTCTCGTCGGTGTCATAACCCCCGCCGGAATTCGCCATTACGTCCAGCCACGGATGGGCGCGCACGCCGGTGTCGACAACGGCGAGTACCGGACGCCGACCGTATATGCCCAGGTATTTCTCGGCACATTCGCGAATGGGCATGGGCAGGCAAAGCGCGACCGGCGCCCGCGTGTCGCCACCGCTGTAGGTGTAGGAGTCGGTGGTGGTGGGCCCGGTGACGCCGCCGCCTTCGCTGGGGCCCGCGGCCAGGCCGCCGCCCGAGCCGCTCGCCGGACTCCCGGTGATGGCCGAGCCGACCAGCAGGTGTTCCAGGGAGATCCCCGCGACGTCCTCGGCCCGCAACTGATGGCGCTTGCCGGTGACGACCGCCGCGTGCAGCGCCTGCAGCGCCACCCACGCGTCGATCACCACCGGCCGGGCCGTCGTATCGTCGGTGTTGTCCGCCACGGTCAGCGCCACCGGCCGCGGCAGCACCCGCAGGAACTGAGCCACGCGCTCGTTGCCGGGCCTGCCGTCCTCGCCGTCCTCGCCCGGCTGGGGCGCGACGCCCGGCGCGGGCACGGCCAGTTTCATCCCGACGCGAGCAAGGACCTCGTTGACCGGGGCGGCATTGTCGTCCCGCAGCAGGGTCCCCGGAACCAGCAGCGACCTGGCCCGGTACACCGTCGACCGGGGCGGCACCGAGCCGGGCACCGCGGTCGCGGCCTCGGCCGGATTCAGCACCCGCGCCCCGTGCCGCTGCAGCAGCGCGGGCGGAAAGCTGATCAGGCCGGTCGTGGAGCCGTCATCGGCCGCCGCCCGGCCACCGCTGTGACGCGCCGGCCCGTCCCCGTCAGGAGGCGCAGCCCCGTCACTGGGACCACGCTGTCCGAAGAACCAATGCATGTCCGGGCTCCCCCACGTATGGTGACGCTTCTCATCCTGGGTCCAAGGCTCGCGCAAAGTCCAGCGGAGACCTGAGCTGATGCAATCACAACTGTGAAGAGCCGCTGAGTCGCCGTCAAAATACGCCAGCGTGTATAACGAATTGATAACGACCACGTCGCGCAGGCCATCAAATGACGCGTTAACGGCGATGCCCTCCGAAATGGCGCCCGGCGCGGCCGCGCAGGCTCCGTGCTAGTCAAGGGGATGGCCGCGCCGGGGCGAAGGGGTGGCACCGGACGCCTGTCACCGCGTGCAACTGAGCCGGATCGCATGTCAGCACGCGCCGTCGGCCACGGAGTGAACCGGGGGACCGGGATCGGCCGTATCACCAGGTATGGCAGGCCTGATTGTCACGGTCGGCCAGGTGTCACACCAGGCGGTTTCTGACCAGCAGCACCCCGGCGGCGCGCAGGCGCGCTCGACGGCCCGCGGTCATGCCCGCCCCCCGCAGAGCGCGGACCGCCGGCAGGCCGACGCTGCTGGCACTGTGCCCGGGCTCCACCGAGCCGGGCGCCCGATATGAGCGGCGATATCCCGTGCTCGCAGGCCCGTCAGGAACTCGGCGTGTACCTGCTGGGCGCCATCGGGCCCGCTCAGCGCGTGGCGGTGGCCCGCCACCTGGCATCCTGCCGCGACTGCCGGACCGAACTCGCCGGTCTGGCCGGGTTGCCCGCTCTGCTGCGCCGGGTGCCCGCGGACGAGTTGCGCCGCCTGCTGCTCGACGACGCCGTCTCCCTGGTGCCGGGCCCGCCGCTGAGCGTGCTGCTCACCCGGGTGGCCCGGGCGCGCCGGCGCAGGCGGTACCTGACCGTCGCGGTCGCGGTGGTCGCCGCGATCGCGGTCATCTCCGGCTGGCTGGGCCTGCGCCCGCTGGCCCGGCCGGCCGTGAGCGTGCCGCCATGGTGGGCGGTCACGGTTGAGTCGGTCAACCTGGTTACCCGGGCCGGAGCGTACGTCCGCTACGCGCCCGAATCGTGGGGCACCGAACTTCAGGTGCGGGTCACCGGCATCGCGGTCGGGACCCGCTGCCAGCTATGGGTGACCGGCCCGAGCGGGCAGCACGAAGACGCGGGCGGCTGGATCGTCGAGCCAGGCCAGCAGGCGATGTGGCACCCGGCGTCGGTCCCGTTCGCCGCCTCCGTGCTGCGCAGCTTCCAGGTCAGGACCAACGACAAGGTACTCGTCACCGTCAACGCCAACCATGATCGGGGCGGGTGAACCCGCCCGCAGTATGCGCGCGTCATTAGCCCAGATCATGGAACCGGTCAATGAAAAAGGCCGACTCGCCCTCGCCGCAGCGGGGCGAACCCGACGGCAAAGCGATGGTTAGCGTATGACGAGGGTCTCGCGCCCGGGCACGGACTGGACCACGCCCTCCGCAGGAGGGCTTGGAAGGCACGGCGCACGTTCCGACCGTGAAACCCGTCTGCTCGGTGAGCATCGTGATCGAGGGCAGCCGCGAACGGATCTCCCCGCGCTCGATCTGCTCGGGCTCGCGGTCGCGACGGCTTCAGATGCGGGACGGCACCTGGGCTCATCCGGGCATGCCGACAGGGTGGCGGCGCGGTCAGTCGACTATGGTCCAGCGGCTCTGGTTATCGGCGCTTTCGGCCACCGCGGCGAGGATCCGCTGCACGCGGAGCCCGTCGTCGAACGACGGCTCGGGATCGGCGCCTTCGGCGATGGCGACCACCAGGTCGCGGACCTCGTGGGTGAACGTGTGCTCCCAGCCGAGGGTGTGGCCTGGGGGCCACCACGCCGAAAGGTACGGGTGGCTCGGCTCGGTCACCAGCACGCGCCGGAAGCCGGCGGTGTCGTCTGCGGCCGCGTTGTTCTCGGAACGGTTGTTTCCGGAAGGGTTGTTTCGAGGAGTGTCGTTCCCGGCGGGTTCGTATATCTCAAGCTCGTTGAGCCGCTCCAGGTCGAACGCGATGCTGCCGCGATCGCCGTTGAGCTCGATCCGCAGCGCGTTCTTGCGGCCCGTGGCGCAACGGGTGGCCTCGAAACTGGCCGCGGCACCGGACGCGAAGCTCGCGACGAACACGACTGCGTCGTCCACCGTGACCGGGCCCGTGCGCGGTTCCTGTCCGGGCGCGGCGGGCAGCGGGCGCTCGGTGACGAACGTCCGGCTGATCCCGGACACCCCGGCCAGCCGGTCGCCGGTCAGGAACTCGGCGATATCGACGATGTGCGAGCCAAGGTCGGACAGCGCGCCCGATCCGGCCCGCTCGCGCTGCAGCCGCCAGGTCAGCGGCGCCGCCGCGTCGGCCAGCCAGTCCTGTAGGTAGGCCACGCGGATATGGCGAAGCTGGCCGATGCGGCCGTCGGCGATCAGCCGGCGGGCCAGGGCCAGGGCGGGCACGCGGCGGTAGTTGAACCCCACCATCGACGCCGCGCCCCGGTCCCGCGCCAGCGTCGCGGCCTGGGCCATGGCCTGCGCCTCGGCCACCGAGTTGGCCAGCGGCTTCTCGCACAGGACGTGCTTGCCGGCTCGCAGCGCCGCGATCGCGATCTCGGCGTGCCGGTCACCGGGGGTACAGACGTCGACGAGTTGCACGTCGTCCCGCGCGATCAGCGCTCGCCAGTCGGTCTCCACCGCGGCCCAGCCGTGGCGCGCCGCCGCGGTGGCCGCGGCGGCGCCGTCCCGCCCGCACAGCGCGGCCATGACCGGCCGCAGCGGCAGGTCGAACACGTGCCCGGCCGTGCGCCAGGCCTGCGAGTGCGCGTCACCCATGAAGCCGTAACCGACGATGCCCACGCCGAGGACCGGGCCCGGGGGCGCCAGGCCGACCGGGGCGCCGCGTTGCGGAAAAGTCTCGTCCGGGCGGGCGGTCACTGGGCGGGCCCTCCGTTCCCGGCGCGGGCCAGGCCGCGGGACAGCAGCCAGGACGCACTGTCCGCGACGGCCTGCATCATGTCGGTCGCGCAACGATCCAGCTCGACGATGTGCCATTCCACCGCGGGGTTCGCGGTAAGGATCTCGGTGAACGGCATCCGGCCTGCTCCTACCGCTGTCATCGGGTCGTCCTTGGTGACCGGGCCGTCCTTGACGTGCAGGTAGCGAACGCGGTCGCCGAGCCGGCGCAGCAGCGCGGGCACGTCCTGCCCGCCCACGGCGGCCCAGTAGGTGTCCACCTGCAAGATAACGCCGGGATCGAGCGCGTCGGCCAGGATCTCGAGTCCGGTGCGCCCGTCGATGACGGTCGAAAGCTCGAAGTCGTGGTTGTGGTAACCCAGCCGCAGCCCGTAACCCGCCGCCCTGGCCGCAAGCCGGTTCAGGTCGGCGGCCACGGCCCGGATGCTGTCGGCGCTCGTGAACCGGTCCTGCGGGTGGTCGGCGGCGATTACCGCGCCCGCCCCGACGATCTGGGTCCCCCGGAACGCCGCGTCGCCGTCGCCGTCGCCGAGCAGCTTGGCGTGGGTGCTGCACGCGGCGAGGCCGCAGCGGTCCAGCTCATCGCGGAGCCGCTCGGGGTCGGTCAGCACCTCCGCGGGCTCGACCGCCCCGTAGCCGGACTCCGCGATGCGCGACAGGATCTGCTCGCGCCCGGCGGCCAGCTCGTCGCGGACGCTGTACAGCGCCAGGGCCAGGGGGTTCGAAGTCAACTCGGCCAGCTCTCTTGCCAGTTTGGGGGGAGCCGGGTCCGCGCCGCGCGCGCGATGTAAGGCAGGCGGATGTCGCCTGGATCCAGCCTGGAATCGCGTTCCACCAGGTCGGTGACGGCGGCGAGGATGGCAGCCCGCTCGTCGGGCAGCCGCGTGATGACGTAGCTGCGCGACGCCACCAGGTCGAGCAAGCCGGCCAGGGTCAGGTGACTTGTCCAGGCGAAGTCCCGGCGCTGCAGCGGCCCGAAGGGCGGGCCGACGCGCGGCGCGCCGCTGTACATGTCCTGCTCGGCGGCCCGATTCAGGATCCGCCCGAGCCCCGCGACCCACGCCTCCCGTACGTCGCGCACGTTCCAGACCAGCCCGAGCCAGCCGCCCGGCTTCAGTACCCGCGCGATCTCGGGCACCGCGCGGCGGGGATCGACCCAGTGCCAGGCCTGGGCGACCAGAACCACATCCGCCAGCCGGTCCCGGAGCGGGAGACTCTCCGCGCTGGCGGCGGCCACCGGAACCTCCGGCAGCGTCCGCGTTAACTCGGCCAGCATCCCGGTCGAGGGGTCGACGGCCACCACCTCCAGCCCGCGCCGCCGCACCACTCGACCGCCATTTCGCTGCCACTCCAGGTCTGCTCCAGGTCTGCTCCAGGTGCCGCGCCGGTCAGGCGCCGCTCCTCGCCGGTTCACACGTCGCGGCGGCAAACCGTCCTCACGGCGAGGATAACCGCGGCGAGCGCCCAGACGGCGAGCACGATCCAGGCCCCGGTGAGCGTCCGCGGGTAGGCAGGATCGCGTGCGGCCGGCCGGAGGCAGACGCCTGCCGGGCGTGGCGGCCTGCGGTGACATACTGACCGGCATGCCCCGGCGAGCGACGACAGACGGCAGCGGCGCCGGGCCATCGGCGATGCTCCGGACGCAGCACGCCGAGGCCACCCGCCGCGCGGTGCTCGCCGCGGCCCGCGCCTTGTTCGGCCGGAAGGGCTACGCGCAGACCTCGGTCGACGACATCGCGGCCGCCGCCCGGGTCACCAAGGGCGCGGTGTACCACCACTTCGCCGGCAAGAAGGCGCTGTTCCGCGCCGTGTACGCCGAGGTGGAGGCCGAGACGCAGACGCGTGCGGTGGGCGCCGGGGACCCGGAGGACCCGCCGGTCGACCAGATCGTGGCCAAGGTGAACGCCTACCTCGACGCCGCGCTCGACGAGGAGATCCGGCAGATCACGCTGATCGACGGGCCGACCATGTTCGGTCTCGAGCCGGAAAATGCCCCCGACCAGCAGGCGGCCCAGGCGGGCGTGCGGCTGTTCATCGCGACGGCCATCGCGCGCGGCCAGCTCGCCGACCTCGACCCCGACGTTCTCACGGAGATCATCGGGGGCCTGGCGTGGCTGGGCGGCCTGCTGATCGCGCGCGCCAGCGATCCGGACGCGAGCAGGGCGGCGCTCGGGAAGGCGCTCGACACGATGCTCCGGGGTCTGGCTCCATAACTCCGAGCATGTACATGTCAAGACACATGTACATGCTCTTCTGCATGCACATGTGCTTCGACATGCGGGGAATCGCGGTTGCCTAACTCGCATACCGAGAGTATGTTCCATACCTATGGAATCCAAACGACTGGAAACCCGGCTCGGGCCCCTGGCCTGGCGCTCGTCCGGCCGAGGGCCGGCACTCGTCTTCTTCGCCGGCGCCCTCGCGAACGGTGACCTGTGGCGGGACGTCGTCGCCGCGATCGAGGACCGCTACACCTGCATCACGGTCGACCTCCCGCTGGGCGCGCATCCCTGGCCGCTGTCACCGGGAGCGGACCGGTCGGCCGTGTCGCTGGCCCGGCTGGAACTCGACTGCCTCGAACTGCTCGACGTCGAAGACGCCACCGTGGTCGCCAACGACACAGCCGGCGGGCTGCTGCTGCTGTCGCTGGCCTCCGGCCATCCGGCGCTCGGCCGCGTGAGCCGCCTGGTCCTGACCAACTGCGAGAACTACGACCTGTTCCCGCCGCCCAAGCTCAAGATGGCCGCGTCGGCCAGCCGGGCCGTCCCCTGGCTCGCCCAGGCCCTGCTCCGGCTGCAGACCCGGTCGGCGGCGGGCCGACGCCGGGGCATCGCCACGGTCACCGCGAGCGGATTGGACGACGAACGCCTGGAGTCGTTCTTCGGGCCGATGCGACGCGATAGCGGGGTAGCCGCCGACCTGGTCGCGGCCATCGCCGGGGAACGCCCGCGGATCCTCCTCGACGCCGCCGGGGCGATCCCGCTCTTCGACCGGCCGGTCCTGGTGATCTGGGGCGAGGAGTGTCCCTTCTTCCCGATGGCAGGCGCGCGACGGCTCGCGTCCGACTTTCCCCGGGCCACGCTGGTCCCCGTGCCCGGAGCCAAGACCTGGGTCCCGGTCGACAATCCGGCCGCGGTGGCCGGTGCCATCGCCACCTTCGTGCCGACGCCGGTGCCGTGACGCCGGTGCCGTGACGCCGGTGCCATAACGCCGGTGCGGCGCCCGGCGCCCGGCGCCGTCACGTTGGCGCGCAGGTCAGCGCGGAGAGGGTTGAACTGGACCCGTTGACCACCATGCCGAAGGTGGCGGAGCCGCCGGAACTCACGGACCCGTTGTAGTTCTCGTTCGTGGCGGTCACCTGCGTTCCGGTCTGGCTGACCGTGGCATTCCAGGAGTTCGACACCGACTCGGCCGTGTCCGCGAACGTGAACGCCGCGGTCCAGCCGGTGAGCGCCGCGGTCCCGGTGTCCGTCACGGTGAGCTGAAGCTGGTACCCGCCGGACCAGGAATTGGCGACCGAGGACGACAGCGAGCACGATCCCGCGCCCGGCGAGGGAGACGGCGAAGGCGTCGGCGTCGGCGAGGGCCCGGTGGACGTCGTGTAAGAGACCGGGGTGTACGCGGTCGAGCAGCCGTCCGTGCACCCCGACGGCAGCGAGAAGCTGTACACCTCGCCGTTGTTCACCAGGTTCCCGCTCGCGTCGGTCACCTGGATCTCGTAGCTGGTCCCGCCGGTCCCGGTTCCGGACGTCGGCCCGATGATGTAGTCGTCGCCCAGGTCAGAGTCCATGGTGGCGGCCACCCAGGACCCGTTCGCGTAGTACTGCACGCCGTGTATGCCGCTGCGCAGGTGCGAGATCGCGACCGCCGGCCAGTACGGCTGCGCGCTCTGGATAAACCCGATGCTGAGGTCTCCCGTGTAGCCGGGCGCCGGGATGAACTGCCAGCTCACCTGCCGGTTGTTCCAGTTGGCCGGGTACATGTCACCGACCGGCTGCCCGTTAAGCACGAACTGGTTGAGCGAGCCCTGCGCGAGGTCGATGTGGTACGGGTCGTCCTTGCACCAGGCGTTGTCATCGTCGCAGCTATCCGCGACGACGAAGTCGAGCGTGGCCCCGTTGAACTGGTCGGACACCAGTGAACCCGGGGTGCAGAAGGGCTGGCCGGCCGCGCCGCTGTTGGTCCCGTCGCAGTTGTCGCCGATCGTGACCTGCACCCAGCGGCCGCAGTTCAGGCCGTTGTCGAACATGCCGATCTCGCTGGCGTCCGCCGCCGGGATCGGGCGCGGCAGGTTGGTGTAGACGCCCGGCGAGTTCTGCACGTTGAGGGCCAGGAAGTTCTGGCTGTCCAGGTCGGCCTGGGGCAGCCCGCAACCGCCGTACGGCGAACCGAGCCCGGTGAACCAGGTCGACCACCCGGTGACCGGCGCCGGCGTGCCGGAAACGTCGA
>DATAVV010000288.1:0-39606 GCA_036267555.1 Streptosporangiaceae bacterium
AGCAGGCAGCCGAGGGTGTCGGCGTGTGCGTGCGCGGGCAGTTCGTCCGGGCACGGCGGGCCGACATCGGCGATCAGATGCCAGCCGCCGGCGGTGGCCAGGACCAGCCCGGTGTCGGGCAGCGTCCGCAGCGGCTCGCCCGGTGCCGGGTCGGGCCGCAGGGCGGCGACCAGCGCGCCGGGTACCGGGTAGCCGTCGTTGAGCAGCGGCACGGCCCCGTCCGGGGTCAGCACCGCGCCGAGCCAGCGGCGCATCCGGGCGATCGCCAGCAAGAGCTGCGGGGCGGGCGTGCGCCCGGCCGCGCTGATCAGGTCGGTTACGTCGATGAGGTCGCCGAGCACCTGGCAGTGGTAGGCGGGGGCTCGCTCGTAGTGGCCGCCGTCGGGCAGGACCTGGATGGCCAGTTGCTCGGTCAGCAGGTGCAGCGCCCGGGCCAGCAGCCGCTCGTCGCCGAGGAAGATCCCGAGGCCGGCCAGCGCCTTGAGGCCCTTGATCAGGTGGTTGCCCCCGACATCGGACTCGAGATGCCGGCGCAGGAACCCGGCGTGAGCGGCGATCTCGCGGAGGAAATCGTGCTCCAGGTCGCTGCCCGCGACCAGGTCCCGGTGCAGCCCGCACCACGACCAAGCCCGCAGGGCCGTGGGGTAGGGCAGCCAGGCATCGCCGCGCCCGAAGCCGCAGCCCTCGCGCCATGACCGCCACAGCCGGGCGAAGACGGCCCGGGCGGCGCCGGGATCGGCGTCGGCGGCGAGGCCCCACGCCCAGTCCCAGTAGTGCAGGTGGAAGCGCCAGAGTTGCGGTGCGTCGGCGTGCCCCCACGACGCCGGCTCGCCGAGGTTCCTGGTCATCCCGAGCAGCCGGATCCGGCCCGACCGCAGCTCGGGCAGGCCAGGCCAGCGCTGGGGCGCGAGCGCGTCCAGCGGGGTGAACCCGGTCGGCCAGCCACACCAGGCGGCCGCTCCTGCCGGGCTCGGGCCGGCCAGCAACCGCTGTCCCAGCCGTGGCCATCGGTGCAGTGCTGCGCGCTGCGCGCGCAGCCGCACCCGGTGCGCGACCTGGGCCGGCTGCAGGTGCGCGGCCGTGCGGCCGAGCAGCGCAAGCTCTTCGCCGGTCACGCGGCGAGCCTCATCGGTAACACGGGCAGTACGCTACCGCAGGCGATGACTCTATGTGGCCATAATCTAGCTGTGAGTTATCAGATGAGGTCAGGCCGCGAGGACACAGCGGCAAGGCGCGGCGGAGTCATGACGCGAGTGCGCGGCGCTGGCGGCGGGAACAGCAATCCGACGGCGACGCCATGGCGGGTGCAGCGCAGCAGCACGCCCATGCGATGGGCGAAGGTGACGGCGGCGACACCGGTGATGAGCAGGGCGTCATGGCGGCCGGCCTCAATCGCGGCGGCGAGTGCCGTGAGGGCGGGTGCGGCTAAGTCGGCGTTGTCTTCGACGTAAACCATTGGCGGCGGCCAGCCGCGCTCAGCGGCGCCGAACGCGGCGGCCTCACGCTGGCTGGTGAGGTCAGCGTCGTGACGCGCGGCGCGAATATACGCGGCCGGGCGCGCACGGTCGATTATGACCACAGTTATCCCCCCGGGGAAGCAGCAGCGTAACCACATGGTAGCGGTGTGTGCTGCCGTCTCGGAGGAAGGGATTACCCTATGGCCCGGCCGGAGCGGGCTGCCGCGGAGCAGTCTCTGGCCCGCGTGCCCGCCGTTGTGACAGGGTGGCTTGAGTCGTGGCCGAATTGCGCGCGGTCCTCACCACGCGTGAGGTGCCGACCCTGCTGATCACCACGCTGGTCGGGCGGCTGCCGACGGCGATGGCCGTCCCTGCTGTGTTGCTGCTGGTGCGCGGGCAGGGCGGGGACTACGCGCTGGCTGGTGTCCTGGCCGCGCTGTTCACGGCGGGTTATGCCGCGGGTCAGCCGGCGGCGGCGCGGGTGGTCGATCGACGTGGCCAGTCGCTGGTGTTGCTGGTGGCCGTGGTGGTGAGCACGGCCGCGTTTCTCGTGCTGTCGCTGGCCGGCGTGCGGCATCCGGCGGTGTCGGCGGCGGCCGCCGCGGTGGCCGGGCTCGGGACGCCGCCGCTGGAGCCGTGCCTGCGCGCGGTGTGGCCGCACGTGGTGCCCGACGGCCCGGTGCTGAGCGCGGCGTTCAGCCTCGACGTGGGCGTGCAGGAGATCATTTTCGTGATCGGGCCGCTGCTCGCGGTGGCCGGTGTGACCCTGTTCGGGCACGCGGGAGGCGTCGCGGCGTGCGCGGGATTCGGCCTGGCCGGGACCGTGGGCATGGCCTCGACCCGGGCTTCGCGCGGGTGGGCGCCCGCGCCGCGTGACCCGGGGTCGCGCGGGTCCCCGGTGCGGCACGCGGCGCTGCGGCGGGTCTTCGCCGTGGCGCTGGCGGTCGCCGTGCCGGTGGGGGCACTGCCGATCGTCGCGGCCGCGTTCGCGCAGCAGCACGGCGACGCCTCAATCACCGGCTGGGCGCTGGCCGCGAACGCCGCTGGCGCGCTCGCGTCCGGGCTGTACGGCGCGGCGCGGCCCGTGGAGCGGCCGGGCCGGCGGCTGCTGCTCGGCGCCGGGCTGGCCCTGGCGGTGGGTTACCTCCCGCTGAGCCTCCCGGTACCGGCGGGGGCGTGGCTCGCGTTCGCCGCGCTGTCGGGCCTGGCGCTGCCGGTGGTGCTGAGCGTCGTCTTCCAGCGGGTGCGGCTGATCTCACCGGCCGGCTTGCTGACCGAGGCGAACGCCTGGGTCGTCACCGCGTTCGGCCTCGGCGCGGCGGCGGCGTCGCTGGCCGCCGGCCTGGTCACCGACCAGCTACCCGCTCGCGCGGCGATTCCCGCCGTAATAGTCGGCGCCTCGCTGATCACCGCCACGGTGTGCGGACTGGCCAGCCGGGTCGGCGCAGCGGATCAGCCCCGTTAGCGGATTCGGCTGGTCACGCCGCCAGGCCCATCGCGCGCGCCTCAGCGCGGATGCCGTCAGCGAACGGGCGCGGAGCGTAGCCCAGATCGCGCACGGCGTCGTCGATCGCGAAGGCCTTGTCCTCGGCCAGGCGGCGCAGTTGCTCCACCCGGATCCTCGGGTTCCGGCTCAGCAACTCGTAGCCGCGCGCCGCCGCCACCACGGGTGACAGCGGCACCGGGACGAAACGGGTCCGGCTGGCGACCACGCTGGCCGAGATGCGCAGCAACTCGCTGAACGTGAGCGGCTGCGGCCCGGCCACGTCGTAGGTGTGCCCCGCCGCCGTGGGCCGCTCGGCGGCGGCCAGCACGGCGTCGGCCACATCGGCCGCGTGCACCGGTTGCTGCAGGTGACCGCCGCCGGGCACGGGCAGCACCGGCGCCCGGCGCAGCAGCGCAAGGAGCCGGGACAGGTTCCTGTCACCGGGATCGCCGTAGATCATGGTGGGCCGCAGGATCGTCCATTCCAGCGCGGACGCCCGGATGCGCCGCTCGGCGTCCAGCCGCACCCGCTTGGTGCGGGCGGCGAGCGTGGTCGTGACCGCCGTGGTGGATACGAAGACCGCGCGCGGTATGCCCGCGATCTCCGCGGCGGCGACGATCGCCGGCGCGTGCCCGAAGCCCAGCGACGCGAGGTTGACGAGCACGTCGCAGCGTTTGGCCCGGAACACGCTGGCCAGCGACGCGTCGTCGTCGAGGTCGCCGCTGACCGGCAGCGCGCCCAGCGCGGTGACCGCGGCGGCCGCGGACTGGCTGCGGGCCAGCGCCACGGCCGCGTGGCCGCGCCTGGCCGCCTCGCGCAGCACGTACCCCCCGAGGAAGCCGCTGCCCCCGGTGACCAGGATCCGCAACGCGGCCCCCGCGGGCTGGCCCTCCCCGCCCCGGCGACCGGCGGCCGTCCCGCTCACCGGCGGCCGCCCGGGCCGGCGTCGAGGATCTTGCGGTATTCCCTGGAGAGCTCCGCGCGGTCAAAGAACCGCTCCACGTACGCCCGCCCCTGCCGTCCCATCGCGTCGCGGCGGGCCGGGTCGGCGGCCAGGGCCCCGGTCGCGTCCGCGAGCGCCGCGCTGTCCTCCGGGGGCACTACCACGGCGCCGGCCTCGCGCAGGATCTGCGCCGCCTCGCCGCTCACCGCGCCGATCACGGCCTTTCCCGCGGCCAGGTACTCGAACATCTTCGACGGGATGAACGTCGCGAACAACGGCACGTCGCGCAGGGTCACCAGGCAGATGTCGGCCCCGGCCAGCAGCCAGGGAACCTGGTCAGGGGGGACGGCCGGAGCCAGCGTGACATTGTCGAGCCCGAGTTCGGCGACCCGGCGGCGCAGCCGGGCCTTGTCCGACCCGCCGCCGACGAACGCCACCCGGACCGCGTCGCCTGCCAGCCGCGCGGCGGCGTCGGCCACGCGGGGCAGCGCCTGGGAGATCCCGTGCGTGCCGGCGTACAGGACCAGGCAGTCACCGGGCCGGGCGCCGAGCCGGTCCCTGACCTGAAGGCGGGCCGCGGAATCGGGGGCACCGGGCCGGAACCGGTCCAGCGCGACGCCGTTGCGAATCGTATGGACCTTCCCGGCGGGCACGCCGCGGCCGATGAGGTTGGCGCGGAACCCGTCGCTGACCACCACCACCTGGTCGGCGGCGGCGTAGGCGGCGAGTTCGAGCCGTTCGAGCAGTCCGATCAGCCGGCGGTTGGTCAGCACGCCAAGCTCGACGAAGATCGCGGGCCACAGGTCGCGCACCTCCACGACCAGCCGGGCCCGGCTGCGCCTGGCGAGCAGCCAGGCCGAGCCGATGGAGAAGAACGTCGGCGAGGAGACGACCACGGTGTCGGGCCGGCCGCAGGCGAGGCCGCCCAGCAGCACGCTGCTGACCATGAAGCTCAGGTGCGAGAGCGTCTTGCGCGCCACGCCCTCGTTGGCCGTCGCGTACAGCCAGGTGCGCACCACCCGGTAGCCGTCCCGCCGCTCGCGGCGCAGGACCGCGCGGCGGTACTCCGGCGGCAGCACCCCGGTCGGGTGGTTGGGCATCCCGGTCAGCACGGTCACCGCGTCCCCGGCCGCGGCCCAGGCCCCGGCTAACGCGGACAGGCGGGCCTGCGGCGCGCCCGCCTCGGGCGGGAAGTAATGGGTCACGATGAGAATGCGGTGCGGCCGGGCGGCGGTCATCCGGCGGCCTCGACCAGTTCGCGCGGGCGCCCGAGCAGGACGGGCGCGTGCAGGTACGCGACGAGTAAGCCGAGCGCGACCAGGTCGGCGCCGGCCCGCAGGGCCTGGTGGCCGGTGAGGCTGGCCGCCCCGAGCACGCAGGCGGCGGCGGTCACGGCGGCCGTGGTCACCGTCACCCGCTGGTGGGACCAGCCCACGTCGCACAGTTGCTGGTAGGTGTGCGTCCGGTGGGCCTCGAAGACGCGCTCGCCGGCCCGGACGCGCCGTTGCAACGTCCACGCGGTGTCGGCCAGGTACAGGCCGAGCGGGGCGAGCGCCGCCTCGAGCGGGATGCCGCGGATGACGCAGTACGCCGCGAGTACCGCCAGCGCGACCCCGAGCCCGTAGCTGCCCGCGTCCCCGAGGAAGACCCGCGCGCGCACCGCGTTCCAGGGCAGGAAGGCGAGCGCGCCGGCGGCCACGGCCGCTCCGGCGGTGGCCAGGAACGCGTCCGGGCGCAGCCAGCCCAGGCAGGCGTAGGCCAGGCCGCCGATCAGGGCGTGCGCCGCTGAGATGCCGTTCACGCCGTCCATGAAGTTGAACGCGTTGACGAAGCCGATCAGCCAGATGGCGACCGCGACCACTCCGGCGGCCAGGACCGTCGGCGGCAGGCCGATGCGGCCCACCAGCACGCCCGCGATCGCGAGGCTGGCCAGCCCCTGCATCGTCAGCCGCCGGCCCGCGGGCAGCGCGGCCAGGTCGTCGGCGAAGCCGATGGCGGCGAACGCGGCCACGGCCGCCGCGAACGTCATCGCGACGGTGCCGTGCATCAGCAGCAGCGTCGCGGCCACCAGCCCGGTGGCGATCGCCGCGCCGCCGCCGCGCGGCGTGGGAACGCTGTGCGATGACCGCATGTTCGGCGTGTCGATGGCCGCCCGGCGCAGCAGCGGAATCAGCACCGGCTCGGCCGCGGTGACGACAGCCGCGCACACCCCCGCGGCCAGCAGGCTTGTCAATTCCCCAGGCATGGCGCCTGAGCTTAGCGGCGGAAACGACTGTGTGTAGCGTTTTGCTTACGGTAAGTTGCATCACATGCCGCAACCACGTGAGCACCAGACGTGACCACCTTATCGAGCGCCGCCGTGGTCGGGCTCGGCTACATCGGGCTGCCGACCGCGGTCTCGCTGGCGACCGGCGGGCTCGAGGTCATCGGCGTGGACGTGAACCCCGGCATCGTCGAGCGGGTGAACCGGGGCGAGGCGCCGTTCGCCGAGCCGGACCTGTCCGTCGCGGTCAGCGGCGCGGTGGCCATGGGCCGCCTGCGGGCGCAGGCCCAGATGCCGTCGGCCGACGCCTACGTGATCGCCGTGCCCACCCCGTTCACCGGCGATCACCACGCGGACCTGAGCTACATCACGGCCGCGGCCGAGGCGGTCGCCGACGTGCTGCGCGGCGGCGAGGTCATCGTGCTGGAATCGACGGCGCCGCCGGGCACGACCCGGCGGGTCAGCGAGCTGATCGCGAGCCGCCGGCCGGACCTGCACCTGCCGCACGTCCCGGACATCCCGCCGGACGTGCACGTCGCGCACTGCCCGGAACGGGTGCTGCCGGGCCGGATCATGATCGAGATCGCGGCCAACGACCGGGTCATCGGCGGGCTGACGCCGGCCTGCGCCGCGCGCGCCGCCGACCTGTACCGCACGTTCTGCCGCGGCGAGCTGATCATCACCGACGCCGCGAGCGCGGAGATGGCCAAGCTCGCCGAGAACGCCTACCGCGACGTGAACATCGCCTTCGCCAACGAGCTCTCGCTGATCTGCCGCCGCCTCGGCCTGGACGTCTGGGAGATCAGGCAGATGGCCAACCATCACCCGCGCGTGGAGATCCTGCGGCCCGGGCCGGGCGTCGGCGGGCACTGCATCGCGGTGGACCCGTGGTTCATCGTCGAGTCAGCCCCGGACCTGGCCCTGCTGACCCGCGCCGCGCGCACGGTCAACGACGGGATGCCCGCCCACACCGCGGAGCAGATCGTCGCCACCTCCCGCCGGTTCAGGGACCCGCAGATCGCCTGCCTGGGCCTGTCCTTCAAGGCTGACGTCGGGGACCTGAGGGAGAGCCCGGCGGTCGACATCACGGCCCGGGTCGCCGCGGCCCTGCCCGACGTGAAGATCCTTACGGTCGAGCCGCACACGACGTCGCTGCCCGGCGAGTTCGACGACCTCGACAACGTGGTCCTGACCGACGTCGAGCACGCGATCACCGAATGCGACGTGCTAGCGCTGCTGGTCGACCACAGTTGCTTCCGCGCGATCAAGAAGCCGCAGTTGGCCGGCAAGGTAGTTTTCGACACCCGCGGCATGTGGGGATAAGCCGTTACGCGGCGGCCCGGGCCGGTCGGCCTAGGCAGGCGCTGATCTCCTGCTGGCGGCGGCGATCGAGGCCTTGAGCTGGCCAGCGTCGAAGGGCTTGGCGATGTGTTCGGTGGCGCCGAGGTCGGCTAGCCTCCTGGCGGTTCCGGGCGAGACGTCGCCGCTGACGACGATGATGGGGATGCCGCTGGTCCGTGGCTCGCGGCGGAGTTCCTGGATGATCTGTTCTCCGCCCATGTCGGGCAGATGGAGGTCGACCAGGATGACGTCCGGTCGGTGGGCGACGGCCAGGTCGAGGCCGGCGCGGCCGTCGGCGGCAGTGACCAGCGCCAGGCCTGCCTCCCGGGCGAGGATGCGCTCGACCAGGGTACGCAGCATTGGATTGTCGTCGATGTAAAGCACCCGTATGGCCGGTGCGGCGTTCGCGTCATCACAGGGCGGCCTGGCCGCGGTGCTTGCCGTCGGCGACCGTTGCTCGGTGGCGGCGCTGATCGCGCGGATGAGATCGGCGCGTGCGATGGGCTTGCTCAGGAAGCCGTTCATGCCCGCACGCAGGCAGGACTCGCGGGTCTGCGGGGTGGCGTCCGCGGTGATGGCGATGATCGGCGGCTGTTCTCCGGGGCGCCCCAGCCGGGCCTGGCGCGTGGCGGCGATACCGTCGAGCCGCGGCATCTGCACATCCATCAGGACGAGATCGTAATTGCCCGCGATGATGGCCGCGACGGCCGCCTCGCCGTCGCCGACGACGTCCGCCTGGTGGCCGCTCTGGTTGAGCATGAGCGCGAGCGCGCGCTGGTTGGCTGCCTGATCGTCGACGACAAGAACGTTCAGGGCCGGCGACAGCGCTGACGCAGACCCCGCTGGTGCCGTCCCGTTGGCCGTCATGTCGGGAAGGCCGAGGGCGTCGAGGATCGCGTCCCGCAGGCGATCACGGCGGATTGGCGTCCCGGTCACCGTCGGGACGGTGGGGAACGGCTCCGCCGGGCGGCGTCGCCAGGCGAGCGGCGTCACCGCGACCACCGGCAGCGGCTGATCGCGGCTTCGGGCGAGAGCGTGAATCGCGCTGATCGGGTCGCTGCCTGGCGGCTGGTCCACAGCGGCGTCTGGGTCACGGCCGAGCCCGACAATGGCCAGGGCGACATCGTTCCATCGGATGCTGTACCTTGCGGCGTCCGTGACGGAATCGGTGACGAGGGTGCGGGCTCCCCACGCGACGAGATGCCTGCGGATGGCCTCGGCGATCACTGACTCCGGGTGCACGACCAGGACCTGCGTTCCGGCCAGCGGCGGCTCGGCTCGGCTGCCCGGCCGGACCGGCTCGCCGCGGCGCAGCATCACGGTGGCGGTAAAGGTAGAGCCTTCGCCGGGGGTCGATGTTACGGTGACACCGCCGCCCATGCGCTCGGCGAGCTGCCGCGTGATCGACAGTCCGAGCCCGGTCCCGCCGAACTGGCGGGTAATAGATGTGCTGGCCTGAGCGAACGGCTGGAACAGCCTGCTCATGGTTTCCTCGGGTATCCCCGGCCCGGTGTCGCGGACGTCGAAGGTAAATCGGCAGTGCGGCTCGGTGCCAGCGGGCCGCGCCGTCACCTCAACGCAGACTTGCCCTGCCGCGGTGAACTTCACCGCGTTGGAAAGCAGGTTGACGAGAATCTGCCGCATCCGTACCGCATCGCCCACCACGATCTCCGGAATTCCGGGCGTGAATAGCGCGGCGAGTGCGACCGACTTCTTCTCCGCTCCCAGCGCGACCATTCCGGTGGCCGCCTCGACGCAGGCGACCAGATCGAAGGGAGCCTCCTCCAGCTCAAGAAGACCCGACTCAACCTTGGACAGGTCCAGGATGCCGTCCACTAGGTCGCGCAGGTGGTTGCAGGCCCCGAGCAGGGTCTCGGTGTATTCCGCCTGTTCGGCGGTGAGCGCGGTTCCCCCCAGAAGTGAGGCGAAGCCCAGCGCGACGTTCAGCGGGGAGCGGATCTCGTGGCTCATGCTGGCCAGGAACGCGGCCTTAGCGCGGTCGGCCCGTACGGCGGCGACGCGGGCTTGCTCGAGTTCCTCCTGGTGCTCGGACAATTCGCGGTGCATGGCGAGCAGGCCCTGGCTGGTGGCGTCGAGCTCCGCCCGGAGTCCGTCGATTTCAGCGCGGTACTCCTCTAGTTGCGCGGCCTGCTGCGTCCGGGCGGCATCGGTCACTATGCACCCGGATTCCGCACCACCACGACGGTGGCGTCATCGTAGCTGCGGCCGTGATCCCGGTGCAGGGTAGCCGCGATCACGGCCGGATCATGCCTCAGCAGTTCCGCGTCGGGGGCCAGGGCGGCGACCCGGTCGCTCAGCCCGTCGGTCCACAGCACCAGCGTGGAGCCCGCGAGCCACGGGCAGGTCAGCAACCTCGTCGCCGGCGGCGAGACGTACATGCCGAGCGTGCCCCGATAGGTAATGAGGTTCTCCTGCGCCGAGGTGCCGAGAACACGCCCGTTGACGTTGCCAACCGTTACATACTCCAGCCGCCCCAGGCCCGGCCGGAGCCTGCATACCGTCACCGCAGCGCCTCGGGTATCCCGCATCGCGGCATTTGCCCGGCTGACGAATCCCATCAGATCCGTCGGCGTGGCGGCGAACTGCGCGACCGCCACGTCGGCGGCCGCCGAGGCGGCAGGTCCGTGCCCGAGCCCGTCCACTACGGCGACCGCCAGTTCCCCGTTGTCCTGGGACACGGCCCAGGCATCGCCGCACGGCTCGGCGATTCCCACCGACACCGCGGCGACACTGCGGCGTGTCGGACGATCGCCTTGGCGGTTCGCCGGGATGAGGTCGATCACCGACAGCACCGTCGTTCCCTGACCCAGTTCGGTGTGCAGGTCGAACTGCGAGGACGCCCGGCGCACCGCGGCCAGCCCGCAACCCAGCCCCTGTGCCACCGCACCGTGTCCCGCGATGGCCGCTGCCGGGTCGGCGATGCCTGGGCCGCCGTCGACCGCGATCAACTCGATACCAGCCGCCGGCAGCGTGCGGGTGAAGATGCACCCGCCGGGAACCGCGTGCTGCAGCAGGTTGGTCGCGAGTTCGGTCGCGACAAGCTGGGCGCGCGCGCATCCCTCCTCGGCAGCGCCACAGGCGACGGCCTGGTCGCGAACGGCACGCCGCAGCGCACCGGAATCCTCCCGGCCTGTCATGGTGAACCGGTGATGGCTGGACTCTCTCAGCGGCTCCACTGCTCGATCACCACCGTGGTGCCGCGGCCGGGCGCGGAATCTATGGAGAAGTCGTCGACCAGGCGCCTGGTGCCAGGCAGACCCAGCCCGAGGCTGCCTGCCGTGCTGAAGCCGTCGCGCATCGCCGCGTCAAGATCGCGGATACCCGGGCCGCTGTCGCTGAAGACGGCCCGTACGCTCTTGGACGGCCGGCTGGTCCGCGACTGGATCGACACCACTCCGCTGCCCGTGGTGGCGTACTTGATGATGTTGCGGGCCAGCTCGCTGCCCGCCGTCACCAGCTTGGTGGTAGACGTCAGCCCGAGCCCGGCCTGCTGCGCCTCCGCGCGCAGCGCCGACCGTACCCGCAGCAGATCCGCCTCGCCTGCGATCTGCAGCGTGACGTCGAGCGCAGTCAGCACATGATCGTCATCCAACACGCTCATCGCGCAACCCGCGTAGCCGTGCCATTCCTTGCTCGGCGTTGAGCGCGGTCTGCACGCCAGTCATCGGCACCCCGAGTTCCACCAGGGCGATGGCGACCGGCGGCTGGATGCCAACGATCGCCGTATCCGCCCCCAGCAGGCGAATCATCGCGACAAGCCGGGCAATGACGCGTGCTACGTAGGAGTCGACCACCCATAGCCCGCTCACATCGATGAGCACGCCGGCGGCGCCCGTGGCCGCCACCTCGCGGGCCACCTCGCGCTCCACCTGCTCCACTGAGCTGTCCACCAGATCCCCGCTCAGCGTCACGAGCAGGCTCGCTCCCAGCCGGATGATGGGAATCGCGTCAGGCACGGTCGGTCTGACTGCCGGCCGGCGACTTGTCATTCACCAAACGCAACGCGAGTTGCAGCGCGTCCCTCAGCGTGGCAAGGCTCAACAGGCCTCCTAGCTCGATCCCGAGGTTGACCATCGTCTGAGCGGTTTCTGGCCGGACCCCGCTGAGCACGCTTGCCGTCCCCATGAGACGGGCCGCCTCGACCGTCTTCAGCAGGTGCTGCGCTACGTCCGTGTCGATCGCCGGAAGCCCGCTGACGTCAAGGATCACCACCTCGGCGAGGTCACTGGCGATCCGTACCAGCAGGTTCTCGGTCAGCCGGGATGCCCGCAGGCTGTCCAGGATCCCGATGATCGGGAGGACCAGGATCTTGTCCCACACCTGGATGACCGGCGTGGACAGCTCCAGGATCTCGTCTCGCTGCCGCTGGAGAACCTGATCCCGCTCGCGCTGCAAGGTGAGGTCGCGCGACACCTTCACATAGCCCTCGACCTCCTCCTGCTCGCCGCGGATCGGGGAGAGCACCACTGAGGCCCAGAACCTGCTGCCGTCCTTGCGGACCCGCCATCCCTCGGTGTCGAACCGGCCGTCTCGCGCTGCCGCGGACATCTCGCGCTCGGCCAGGCCCGACTTCACGTCCTCCGGGGTGTAGAACATCGATACGTGCTTGCCGAGCACCTCGTCCTTGGTGTACTGCTTCATCCGGGTAGCGCCGGGGCTCCATGACTGCACGATGCCGTTGCGGTCGAGACGGATCACCTCATACTCGGTGATCGCGTCGAGCATCTGCTCGACCCCGCGCATCGCCAGGACCTGCTCGCGCCGTTCGGTGAGGTCGCGCGTCACCTTCACGGATCCGCGCACCTGGCCCTGGTCGTCGCGGATCGAGGAGAGCACCACCGAAGCCCAGAACCTGCTGCCGTCCTTGCGGACCCGCCATCCCTCGGTCTCGAACCTGCCGTCCCTGGCTGCCGTGGCGATCTCTTGCTCCGCAAGCCGGGCCCTGGCATCTTCCTGGGTGTGGAATAAGGCGATGGAACGGCCGACGGCCTCCTGTGCTGTGTACTGCGTGAGTCGCTCCGCACCCGGGTGCCAGGAACAGATCAGGCCGTTTGGGTCGATGCGGATCATCGCGTAGTCGGTGATGCTGTCGAGCATCTGCCGGTAGTCCGACAGGCCGATCTGGGCTTCCATGTTGGCTGCCATCACGCCTCCGGACTATCACGGTAAGTGTTACGCACACTACACCATGTAAGCGCTAGGCCGCCATTAACGTCACGAGCCCAGGGGACTCGCCGGGCCGGTCCGGGTGATTCTCACCGGCGATGGCGTGACAGGGGCCGCGGTCCCGCCGCGAGAGACGGCGGGCCCGCGGCCCTGGGGTTGGTCAGTGGCAGCGAGCGGTGGGACGGGCCCACGCGAACGGCCCGACATGGCTGTCGGACCACGCGTCGGCCGCGAGGAACCACTCAGGGGCGTCGGAGTGCAGGTTGATGCTGTGCCCCGCGCCCGGCAGCACGAACGCCTGCAGGCAGGCCTGGGGAGCGTAGTTCGCGCTCTCCCTGGCCATGATCGCCGCCGCGTTGGCGCACGACAGTCCCGGCGTTGATGCGTTGCAGTTCAGCGCGTCGTCCTGGCCCACGGCGATCAGGACCGGCACGTGGATACTCCGCGTGGTCGGTGCCGGGATCGGGTCGGCCACGGACACGACCTGTCCCGTGGTCACGGTCTGCCGCAGCGTGTTGTCCTCGGCGACCACCGAGGCGCTGGCATCGGGCATGTTGTAGAAGTCCGGCCCCTTCGCGTCCGGCTTCGTGGTCATGTAGCCCGTCGGCAGGTTCGCGAACGCGGGGTCGTCGCTGACCGGTTCGTACGAGTCGCGGACCGTGAGGTGCCCGGCCAGGTTGCCCGCGGTCAGCCACCCGCTGCTGATCACGCCGGCGACATCCGAGTAGGTGGCCGCCTCGTTAAGGGCGATCTCTGACCCATACGAATGGGACACCAGCATCACCTCGCCGAACCTGGTGCCGGCCACGCGGCCGGCGTGCAGGTCGGAGACGACCTGGTGGACCGTGTACGCCTCGGTCTGCGCGTTCAGCGCGCCGGGCGGCGGATGGCTGCTCGCGCCGGTGCCAAGCCGGTCGATGTCGAGCGTCGCGTACCCTGCGGCGTCGGCGTACCTGACGTAGCTGTACCGCTGCGGATCGAGGGGGAAGTTCCAGTAGTAGGAGTCGTAGGTGAGGCCGGACAGCAGGATCTGCACGGTACGGCCCCGCCATGGTCCGTACGCACAGAGCCATCCGACGATGGTGTAGGTGGGTGTAGCGCCAGCCGAGAGCGTCACGGGGATGTTCTCCTGCTGGCAGTGCGGGCTGGTCGCGATCGCCGGTCGCGAGGGGGTGGGGTGAACGGCGTCTGCGCCTGACGCCTTGGATGGGTTGGATGCCAGCACACCGATGAGGATGCACGTGGCGATGGCCGGGACGGCATACTTCTTCCTGATCGCACGCGCTCCCGCCATTAGGCGCGTGGTCGTGTTGAGGAAGCGGCCGACCGGGCTTAGGACCTTAGTGGCGCCTATAGCGCGGCGTAAACGACCCATAATCCGAATGTAAGTCTATGGGGCAATAGGCGTACTACCTCTAATAGGCAGACCTACCTAGCTTCCGCCTGCGCTTTTGCCTGCAAGGTCAGATGAATCTTGCAACGACATTTGCGATTATGGGCCGATAGCCTTCACCATATTCCCTTTCGGGTTCGACAAAAGCAATTCCGGCATCCCCTGCTATTTGGCCCGGCGGCCGCCGCCGCGGTGCGCGGTGGCTCCCGCCCCGTTCAGCTGCGCGGGCACGGCCGGCAGCGGCGGCTCGGACACGTAGGTGCCCCCGTAGCCGTACCGGTAGCCGTAGCCGCTGGTCTGCTTCGATGTCTCGTTCAGGACCAGGCCCACGACCCTGGCGTTCACCTGGGCCAGCTTCTCCGCGGAGCGCTGCAGGTCACCCTGGCTGGTCCGGCCGGCCGCCACGACCAGCAGCGTCGCGTCGGCGTCCTTGGCCAGGATCACGGCGTCGGTGACCGGCAGCACCGGGGGACTGTCGATGAGCACCAGGTCGAAGAGCTTGCGCAGCTTGGCGAACACCTCCTGGATCCGCTTCCCGTTCAGCAGTTCGGCCGGGTTGGGCGGCATCTGTCCGCTGCCCAGCAGCCACAGGTTGTCGTCCCCGGGGACCGCCTGGATCAGTTCCTCCACCGGCTGCTCGCCGAGGATCGCCGTGGTCAGCCCCAACCGCTCGTCCAGCCCGAAGAACTGGCCGAGCCTGGGCTTGCGCAGGTCGCACGAGACCAGCACCACCCGATGGCCGGCCTGGGCGAATATCGCGCCCAGGTTGGACAGCGTGGAGGTCTTCCCTTCGGCGGCCGCCGGGCTGGTGACCAGGATCGTGCGCAGGTCGCTCTCCTGCCGGGCGAACTGCAGCGACGTGCGCAGCGACCGGTACGCCTCGGTCGCCGGCGACATCGGCCGGGCCAGCGAGACCACGAGCGGCCGGTCGCGCTTCTTCCATGAGGTCACCATCGGGACCGCGGCCAGCACCGTGGCCCCGCCGAACTCCTCGGCCGTCTCCTTGGACGCCACCGCGTCGTCGAGGCTCTCCCGCAGGAACGCCGCGGCCAGGCCCAGGATCAGCCCGCCGACCAGGCCGAGCAGGCCGTCCTCGGTCGGCTTGGGCGAACTCGGCGATCGCGGCGCGGAGGCCGGCGTGACCATGGCCAGGCTGTTGGTCTCCGCGTTGCTGTTGACCTGCATCTGGGTGAGCTGCTCGCTGAGCACGGCCTGCTGGTTGACCAGCGCGGTCTGCTCCGAGGTGGTGCCCGGCGTGCCCTTGAGCTGCTTGAGCTGCTTGGCGATCGTCCTGATCTGGGCCCGTAGCTGCGCCTCGGTCGTGGTCAGGCTGTTGAGCTCCACGCTCTTCTGGTCGCTGACGAACGCCGCGGCGTAGACATTGGCGATCCGGGCGGCCTGGGCCGGGCTGGAGGAGACGGCGGTGATCGCGATGACATTGGTCTGGGCGACCTCGGCCGCGGTGACCGACGGCGCGCCGCCCAGCTTGTGCTGCACCGCCGCGGTCACCGGAGCACTGGTCACGAGCTGCAGCATGGTCTGCACCTCGGTCGCGGTGACCGGCTGCTGGCTCGCGCCGAGCGCGCCGCTCTGGCTGGACGCCTGCACCAGGACCTGGGCCGAAGCCGAGTACTGTTTCTGCTGGGTGAAGGAGATCGCGAGGCTGGCCGCTAACCCCAGCAACGTGAGCACGATGACCCACCATTTCCGCCTGCGCACAAGCTGAGCGTAAGAACGAAGAGTCGGGTCCGAGCCAAACTCGCTGGTCATGCGGTTCCTCCGGTGCAAGGTGTGCCGTGGGTCACGACGTTGAGTGTAGTTATGACTACGCTGGGTAGGTGACCTTTTCTCGCGGAGAAGTGCTCTTGGTCTGCACAGCCAACGTCTGCCGGTCCCCGATGGCCGAGGCGATGCTCGCCGTTCGCCTTGCGGCACTGGGTGCCGAGGTCATGGTGCATTCCGCCGGCACCCTGCGGGACGGCGAGCCGCCGCTCCCCGAGGTGATCATCGCGATGGAAGGCTACGGTCTTGACGTCACGCCGCACCGCAGTCACAAGGTGACGCCGGCCGATCTCGAGCGGGCCGACCTGACGGTCGCCATGGCCAGGGAACATCTCCGGTACGCCGTGGTCATGGCGCCTTCGGTCTGGCCGCGCGCGTTCACGCTGCGGGAACTGGTCCGGCGCGGCACGGCGATCGGCAGCCGCGGGCCCGCGGAGAGCCTGCCCGGCTGGCTCGCCCGCGCCCATGAGGGCCGTGAGCGGAGCGCGCTGCTAGGAGACAGCCCCGAGGACGACGTGGCCGACCCGATCGGCGGCCCGCAGCACGGCTACTCGCAGACGGCGCAGATCCTGCACCAGCTCATCGACCGGCTGGTCAGGCTGGGCTGGCCGGTTGACTCCGTACCGAGGTACGGGGGTTAGCTTGAGAGTATGGCTGGACTGACGATCGGCAAGTTCGCCGCGGCCGAGGGCGTGGGCGTCGAGACCGTGCGGTTCTATCAGCGGCGGGGACTGCTGGCGCAGCCCGAGCGCCGGGGCTCGGGCTTCCGGGAGTACTCCGAAGCCGACCGGTGGCGGCTGGCCTTCATCCGCCGCGCCCGCGGGCTGGGGTTCACGCTCGGGGAAATCGGCGACCTGCTCCGGCCCGCCGAGGCCCGCTCCACCGGCGACATCGTGCTGGCCGCTCAGGCCAGGCTCGAGGCGGTCGACCGGCAGATCACCGAACTCGCGCGGCTGCGGTGCCGGCTGCGCCGCCTGGTCGAGGTGTGCGAGCACGGCAACGGCGACGACTGCGTCGCCCTCTGGCTGGCCGGAGACGACGCGCTCAGCCGGTCTGGGTGACCGAAGAGGCGACCCAGACCGGGGCCCGGCCGTTGCCATCGCTGGCCGGGCCGGCGCAGCCGGCCAGCGCGGCCCGCAACCCGGCCAGCCCGTCGGCGGGGTCGAGTCCGAGCACCGCGTCCGGCGGCAGCGGGGCGACCGGGACATGCCGGATGAGCGGATGGTACGGGCGCTCGTCCTTCTCGCCCTGGCCGAGCAGGTCCTCGGCCAGCTTCTCGCCGGGCCGCAGGCCGGTGTAGACGATGTCGACCTGCCGCGGCACGGCCGCGACCAGCCTGCGGGCCATGTCCGCGATCCGGATCTGCTCGCCCATGTCGAGCACGAGCACCTCGCCGTCCCGGCCGATGACCGCGGCCTGCAGGACAAGCTGGACCGCCTCGTCCGCGGTCATGAAGTAGCGGGTCACGTCGGGGTGCGTCACGGTGACCGGGCCGCCCGCCGCCACCTGCGCGCTAAGCGCGGTCAGCACCGAGCCGCGGCTGCCGAGGACGTTGCCGAACCTGACACTGAGGTAGGTGCCAGCGGCCTGGCCGGCCATGTGGGCGGTAAGCCGCTCGGCGGCGCGCTTGGAGTAGCCCAGCACGCTGACCGGGTCGGCCGCCTTGTCGGTCGAGATGTTCACGAACGACTCGACGCCACTGGCCGCGGCGGCGTCGAGCACCGTGCAGGTTCCCCACACGTTGGTCTTCAGCGCCTCGGCCGGATAGCGCTCGAGCAGCGGCAAGTGCTTCAGCGCGGCCGCGTGGAACACGATCTGCGGCCGGAACTGGTCGAAGACCTGCTGGACCCGGCGCGCGTCGCGGATGTCGGCCAGGACCGACCCGTCGGAGTCGAGCAGCGCCCGTCCGTGCAGGGCAAGCTGTACCGCGTGCAGGGCCGACTCGTCACGGTCCAGCATGATCAGCTCGGCCGGCCCGAACCGGTGCAGCTGGCGGCAGAGCTCGGACCCGATCGAGCCGCCGGCCCCGGTGACCAGGATCCGCTGGCCCGCGAACTGCCCGGCGACCGAAGCGACATCGGTCTGCACCGGCCTGCGGCCGAGCAGGTCGCTTATCCGCGGGTCGCGTACGCCCTCGATCCGCGCGACCCCGCTGAGCAGCTCCGCGATCGTCGGGATGACCTTGGGCACCAGGCCGCACCGTTCGGCCTCGGCGGTGAGGTCGCGTATCGCCGTGCCGCTGGCCCGGGCGATCGCGATCACTAATACGGCGGCGCCGGTCTTCGCCGCGGCCTGCGCCATCGCGCTGCGGTCGCCGACCACCGGCACGCCGTGTATCCGCAGCCGCCGCTTGGCCGGGTCGTCGTCCAGGATCGCCACCGGCCGGTACTCGGCGTCCGGGTGGGTCAGCAGGCTGTGCATGAGCTGGCTGCCCGCCGCGCCGGCCCCGAACACGATGACCTTGACCGCCGTGGCCGCCTCGGCCGGCGTCCGGATGCGCTGGCGAACCGCGAACAGGACGTAACGAGCGCCGAGCATGGCGAGCACCGCGAACACCGCCGCCCCGGCCGCGGTGGCCAGCGGCGCCCGCTGGCCCGGAATGAGGAAGGCGGTCAGCGCGGCCAGCGAGACGCCCGTCATCAGGGCGGCGCCGCAGACGCCGACGACCTCGTCGAGGCTGCCGCGCTGATAGCGGCTGCGGTACAGCCCGGCGAGCAGGCCAGAGGCGGGCGACAGCACGCACACGGCGGCGGCCACCCGTAAGGCAAATGGCTCCATTACCGCCGCGGGAGAAAGGTCGCGAGTGACCCATCCGGCCGCGAGCATGCCCCAAATCCAGACGATAATGTCGTAACTGAGTTCCGCTGTCGTCCGGCTAATCCGCTGCCGAATACGGGCCATATCAGCTTGTCTCAGCCGCGTACTGGCACACAGCGCACCGTTACTCACGAATCCTCCGTTCCGGTTTGGCGGCCTCAAGTTTGGCCGCCGAAAGCAATGGGGATGCGCGGCTTGCATTTACTGGCGCACGGCCGCCGCGTCCGCTACATTACTCTGCGTGCCTCTGGGCGTGCGCTAAGTAATAATAAAAGAAAGCGACCTGACAAGACCGGGCAGGGTCGAGCCAAAATGGCTTAGAGGGGGAGACAGGAAATGTCCGATACTTCCGTACAGGATTTCTACACGAAGCAGGCCATCGAGGCCCGCGGGCCGGAGCCGCACGGCCCCTCGCCCCAGCGAAAGCGCCGAAAGCGGCTGAAGAGGATCGCGATCGCCTCCGGTGCGAGCCTGGCCGTACTGGCTGGCGCCCTGGTCGGCGGCAGCTACCTGTACGTCAACCACCAGGTCAGCAGCGTCCAGCGCATCCACGTCGCCGCGCTGGACGCCAAGAGCCAGGCTGCCGCGTCTCCCGGGACGGAGGGGAGCGTGAACCTATTGCTCACCGCGTCCGGGTGGTTCCCTGGCCAGAACACGGAGACCGGCCTGATCGAATTGCTCCACCTGAACGCCGGCCAGCACGGCGGCGCGGTCATCTCGTTCCCGGCCAACCTGGTCGTAGACGTTCCAGGCCACGGCCAGATTAGGCTCGGTGAAGCCCTGTCCAGGGGCGGTCCGTCGCTGCTGATCGAAACCATCGAGCGGTTGACCGGCGCGCGCATCGAGCACTACTCGAGGATGGTGTACTCCGGGTTGCCTGAAGTCGTGGGCGCCATGGGCGGTGTGTACGTGAACGTCCCTTATCCCACGACGAGTTTCGGGGTCTTCTTCCCCCGCGGGCGGAACCTGATATCGGCGGGTAAGGCGCTGCCGTACGTGCGTCAGCCGGGCGTCAGCCAGGCAACCCGCACGGCACTGCAGGAGAACCTATTCCGGGCCATCATGCACAAGATTGCCAACAAGCGTTATTTCGTCGGGACGGACTGGCACGTGCTGAACGCGGTCGTGCGCGCGGTCGCGGTGGACAGCGACCTCAGCAATTCTCAGCTCGAGCACCTCGCGCTGAGCCTGGGTCACCTGACGAGCCGGGACGGCGTGTCCATCGACGTGCCCACGGTCGGCGATCCGAACGCCGGCTTCAACGAGCCCGTGCACCTGGATTCCCGGCTGGCCCGCAAGCTGTGGCGAGCGGTCAAGCACGACTCGGTCGCCGAACTGGTGCGGCGGTACCCGTCCCTGGTCACGCCAGGCGCGCCAGGCTGATCGGCCGCTCGTCCCGCCGCTGGGCGGCCCCGGTTCGGGGCCGCCCAGCGGCGTCTGGTTAGCCTTTTCTCACCAAGGCTGCCACGGGGGCAGGCAGGACGGCAGGACAGGTGAGGGCATGCGGGACACGATCCCGGAAATCGGCGCTTTCGTCGCGCTGGGGGACAGTTTTACCGAAGGTCTGGGGGATCCACACCCCGACGAGGCCGGCTACCGGGGCTGGGCGGACAGGTTCGCCGAGCAGCTCGCCGCGAGCCGGCCTGGCCTGCGTTACGCGAACCTCGCGGTGCGGGGCAAGGTCGTCGCCGAGGTCGCCGCCGACCAGATCCCGGTGGCCATCGCCATGGCACCCGACCTGGTCAGCATCGCGGCCGGCGGCAACGACCTGCTCCGGCCCCGGGCGGACCCCGACGCGCTCGCGCAGGCTTTCGACGCGGCGGTCGCTGACCTGCGGGCGGCCGGCTGCGAGGTCATGCTGTTCACCGGGTTCGACCCCCGTACGTTCCCGGTGATCCGCCTGATCCGCGGCAAGGCCGCCGCCTACAACATGCACCTGCGCGCGATCGCCGACCAGCGCGACTGCCGCCTGGTGGACCTGTGGTCGATGCGGGTGCTCGACGACCCGCGCGAGTGGAGCGCGGACCGGCTGCACCTGAGCTCCGACGGGCACCGGAGGGTCGCCCTGCGGGCCAGCGAGGTCATGGGCGTGCCCGTGGACGAGGACTGGAGGCAGCCACTGCCGCCCCGGCTGAGCCCGGCGGCGGTGCTGGCCAAGACCGCGGTCCAGTCCAGGTCCGCGGCGCTGTCCCAGACCACCGACTGGCTCGCCGCGCGGCGCCTCGACGCGCGCTGGGCCCGGGTGCACGCCATGCCCTGGGTTTCCCGGCAACTGCGCGGCGTCTCCTCGGGTGACGGCATCCCGCCCAAGCGCCCCGACATGCTGCCGCTGTAGCGCCTGAGTGCCTGCGAAGCAGGCGCCCGGCTACGCCCAGACGGTCATGCCGGCGGGCATGAGCGCCTCCCAGTTGCCGGCGGCGATGTAAGCGGTCTCGCCCAGGCCGAATCCCTGCGGACGGTTGTTCGCGGTAAGCCAGATGAGCTGCGCCACCGTTTGGCCGTGCTGCTTGGCCAGCGTGGTGATCGAGGTATTGCCTGGAGCGTTGTAGGGCTGGGGCTTCGGGGCCGCGGGCTTCGGCGGTGCGGGCGAGTAGCTGGCCACCCACGCCTTGAGCTGGGCGGTGGTGCCGTTGAAAGCGTCCGCGTCCACGCCGTTGCGCAGGCCGTACTGCCAGAACTTCCACGCGGACCACGGGGCCGGAGGCGCAGGTGCCGCCGCGGACGGGTAGGCGATCCACAAGGGCCACTTCTCAAGGCCGGCACAGTTGCCGCCGGTCGCGAAGCTGATGAACGTATAGACACCGCGCGGGTTATTCGGCCGCAGCTTGTCCAGTTCGGTCATGAACGCCAGCGCGGCCGCGGACGTGGCCGCCGGCGATGCACCGGCGGTCTCGTGGTCGAGCCACAGCATGTCGCTGTCGTTAAGGCCGATGAGCGAATGCTGCGCGACGAAGTATTCGGCCTGCGCCTGACCAGATAACTTCGGGTCGAAGAAATGATAGGCGCCGCGCACGAGTCCCTTGGCGCTGATCTGCGCGTTATTCCATGGCGCGTCAGGGTCGGGGGAGTTAGTGTTCGCGCCCAGCCCCTGTGTCATCCTGTACACTCCGAATGACATGCCCGTGGTCGCGGACCAGTCGAATTTTCCCTGGTAGTTGCTTACGTCAAAGCCTTGTGCGCTCTGCACGCCCATTTAAACTCGCTCCTTACACCAGAGTGCCATGAGGGAGGTCGGCACGGTCACCTGGAGCTGCGTTTCCGCAGCTATCTGCCCATCACCTTACTCTCTGGAGTCGCGCAGATACTAGAGGCGGCGGCTTTTATTCAAATAAAGAGACGTTCATTGTCTAATCGACTCAGCTATTATCGCGAGAAAGCCTCCGGTAATCCGTAACCGACATTGAAGAAACGGTAAAGGCGGACACGAGAGCGAAGCGAAGGAATAAGGGGCCGGACGCGGAGTCGCTGGGTGCGCCGGCCAGGCGTCAGGGAGGTCAGGGAACCAGGTTGCCGCCGATGCTGTTCCAGGTGGACCAGGACTTACCCGGCGTGTACACGTCGGAATAGGTCTGGCCGTTGGCCTCCCGGCCCCAGACCTGCATCTGAGTGCCGTACTGAATGGCGACTGGGTCGTCGGTCAGGTTCCCGCCGATGCTGGCCCAGGTGGACCACTTGCCCGAGGACGTCGACCAGACGATGCCGGAGACGACCCCGTTCTCCTGGCCGTAGACCTCGAGCTGCGTCCCGTAGTTCGAGGTGTCGTATTCCACCACGGACGGGTCGCCGCTGATGTCGCCGCCGATGCTGTTCCAGCTGGACCAGCTCTTGCCCGGCGTGTACACGGCGGACGTGACCGAGCCGTCGGCGGCCCGGCCCCAGACCTGCATCTGGGTACCGAACTGCACGGCAACCGGGTTGCCGGCGATGTCCCCGCCGATGCTGTTCCAGCCCGACCAGCTCTTGCCCGGGGTCCACACATCCGATTTCACCGAACCGTCCGATTGCCGGGCGTACACCTCCAACTGAGTGCCGTAGTTGACGACCGACACGTTGCCCACGGCGGTCCCGCCGATGCTGTTGAACCCGGACCAGGTCTTGCCCGGCGTGTAGACGTCGGAGACCACCGACCCGTCGGCTTGCACGCCCCAGACCTGCATCTGGGATCCGTACTGGATCGCGACCGGGTCACTGGCGATGGTGCCGCCCAGGCTCTTCCACCCGGACCAGGTGCCCGAACTAGGCGACCACACGTTCGCGTACACCGTGCTCCCGTACTTGCCGAAGACCTCCATCTGCTGCCCGTAGTTCGAGGTGTCGTACTCCAGGGCCGTGGGGTCGTCGGTCAGGCCGCCGCCGAGGCTTTTCCAGCCCGACCAGGTCTTGCCCGGCGTCCACACGTCGGACTGGGTCGCGCCGCTGCTGTCCCGGCCGAAGACCTGAAGCTGCTGGGTGTAGGTGCTGACCGGGCTGCTCTGCAGTTCAGGCCCCCCGCTCGGGAGCTGAGGCGACACGTACAGCCACTCCTCGCCCGAGCCCTCGGTGCTGGACGCGAACGTGGCCGGGTTCTGGTTCTGGTAGTAGGCCACCTTGATGCCGCTGCTGGTCAGGAAGTCCCCGTTGACGATGTCGATGGTGCCGTTGGAATGCACAGCGGTCACGATGCCGACGTGATCGCCGTCGTCCTCCAGCGCGGTCGTTCCCGACGTGCCGCTGGGGTAGAGCACGATCGCGTCACCGGCCGCGGGGGTGCCGCCGTCGACCGGCATCGACTCGCCGTGGGCCAGGCCCCAGGTGTAGAACGACGACGACAGCGGGGTGATCGTGGACTCGTCGCTGGTCACCCCGCCCTGGATCCAGACCCACTTGGCGAAGTCGCTGCACCAGAACTCGGCGTGGTCCTTGATGCCGAAGGTGGGGTCGGTGCCGCAGAGCGAGTCCGGGGCGGACGGGTTCTCCAGGGCCGTGTACGGGTCGCAGTCGGCGCTCTCGTCGGAGAACGACGAGTCCGGCGGCGTGTCGGCCACGCCGACCTGGCTCAGCGCGGCGCTGGCGATGTCGGCCGCCGTGCCGCTGCCGGCCGCCGTGGCGGCGGGCTGAGCGCTGGCGTCGCGCGGCGCGGTAGCGGTAGCGGAGGCAGGCGAGCACTGGCCGAAGCCCCAGAGGCGGCGGATCGCGGCCGGAACCCTGGTGTCGCAGCCCAGGGCCTGCCCGCCCAGACCCGCGACCTTCCAGCCCTGGCCGGGCGCGCGGGTGAACAGCGCGCGGTCGCCGCCGTCCTGGAAACCGACCCGGACCGAAAGCGGCGCGGACTGGGCCGGGACGTACGTCGCCGCCGCCCAGTCCGTACCCGCGGCCGCAGCAGCCCCCTGGGCCGACCGAAGCGCGGTCCGGGCGACGTCGGCGGCGGGCACGTGCCGGTAACTGGCGTACAGGCCAAGCAACTGGTGTTGCTCGGCGCCGCTGAGCGACAGCCGGCTGACCGTCCCGCCGGCCTGAGCGGCTACCGCGGGCACCGCGGGGATGAGTGCCGTTCCGGTTAATGCGAGCGCGGCCGCCGCGGCGGCCAGCATGACCGGGCGCCCGTGACGCGCGCCTGTGAACCTCATCGGATGAGCCGCCTCTCGGAACGCCGGCATCGGGCCGCGCGGATCGCGCAGCCGCCAGTGTGGCGAAACGGGCTAGCACCCAGGTAGCGATGCGGACATGCCCAGGGCAAGCAAAAGGATGGCCGGGTCCGTACCCCGGGCATTGGCGGACCCGGGGAGTCACGGAGGGAACCTCAACGCTGGGCCGACAGGCCCACCCAGGGTGGCCGACTTGCGCCCTCGGTCGTCGGCTCTTCGGTGAAGACTTCTCCCGGGTCCGGTTATCACGCTACGCCCGTCGGCACGCAGAGTCACTGGTTGCGCGGTCACTGGTTGCGCGGTCACTCGTTGCGCAGCCACCGCTTGCTCGTGGTCACCGAGTCCAGCACGTCGGGTACGGGCTCGACGCCGATGCCGGGCCCGGCCGGGACCGGCAGGTAGCCGTCGGCCAGCACGAACGGCGGGGTGACGTCCTGGTGGTAGTAGCGGGCCGACCCGGAGGTGTCGCCGGGGAAGACGAACCCCGGTAGCGCGGCCAGCGCCAGGTTGGCCGCCCGGCCGATGCCGGTCTCCAGCATCCCGCCGCACCAGACCGGGACGCCGTTCGCCGCGCAGACGTCGTGTACCCGGCGGGCCTCCAGGTAGCCGCCGACCCGGCCCGGCTTGATGTTCACAATCCGGCACGCGCCCAGCGCGATGGCGTCGGCGGCCGCCCGGGCCGAGGTGACCGACTCGTCCAGGCATATCGGCGTGCGCAGCATGCGGGCCAGTTCGGCGTGCCCGCGCACGTCCTCCTCGGCCAGCGGCTGCTCGATGAGCAGCAGGTCGAACGGGTCAAGAGCGGCCAGTTGGCGCGCCTCCGCGAGCGTGTAGGCCGCGTTCGCGTCCACCTGCAGCAGGATGTCGCCGAATCGCTCGCGAACCGCCCGCACCGGCTCGACGTCCCAGCCCTGCTCGATCTTCAGCTTGATCCGCTGGTAGCCCTCGTCCAGGTAGCCGGCCACGGTGTCGAGCAGTTGCGGCACCGACTCCATGATGCCCACGGACACGCCGCAGGGGACCCGGGTCCTGGTGGCGCCCAGGTAGCGGCCCAGCGACAGGCCCGCCGCCCGGAGTTCGGCGTCCAGCACGGCCGTCTCCAGCGCGGCCTTGGCCATCATGTGCCCCCGGAACCGGCCGAGCGCCGGTCCCACCGCGTTCGCGTCCAGGTCGCCGACGGCGGTGAGCGCGGGGATCAGGAATCGGGTCAGCACCTCGGCGGCGCCGTCGGCGTACTCGGCGCTGTAGAGCGGGCTGTTCATGGCCACGCACTCGCCCCAGCCCTCGGCGTCCGGGGTGACCACGCGGATGAGCAGGATGTCGCGGGTCGTCTCGGTGCCGAAGGACGTGCGGAACGGCGCGACCAGCGGCATGGCTATCCGACGAAGCTCGACCCCGGTGATCTTCATGGCCTGGCCTTTCTCTCAGGGGATACGGGGGGGGCTGGGGGGGTTGCCCCCCCGAGGCCAGCACGGTCGTGTCCGGCCGCGTCGCCGCGTTGCACGACATACCAGCCGCCGCGATCGAAGCCGGTTACCCGGCCGCCCTCGGCCATCGGGCCGCCGAGCACGTGCCGCACGGCGCGCCGCCACCGGCGCGCGGTCGCCGCGTCCTGGCGGCGCAAGGTCTCGATGTCCCGCGGCACCCGGGCCAGCACGGTCGGTGACCCCGGGCCGGCGCCGCTGGTCACGGGCTGCCCGTCGGCGTCGGCGTCCAGGGCCACCGCGGCCCCGGCCGCGCGCAGGGCGGCCGCGTCGGCGCCGGAGCCCGCCCCCGCGCAGGCCCGGGCCACCGAGTCGGCGGTGAGCCGCCAGTGCACCAGCAGCCGGTCGCTGTCGTCGCCCGCGTTGATCACGTCATCCATCGCGCCGTAGAAGTCGGGCAGGTACTCGACGGGCGAGGCCGCGAGCTTGGCCAGGTTGAAATAGGCGTTGCGGCAGACCAGCGGGTCGAACGTCCAGGTGATCGTGGTGACATCGCGGGCGAGCGCCCACGCGCGCTGGTGCAGCTTGAGCGCGAACCCCACGTGGTGGCCGAGCAGCCGCAGGGACACGCCGGCGATATGCGAATGCATCGTGTGGGTAGCGGGTGAGGCGAAGAACCCGGCGCAGCAGCCGACGAGCTGACCATCATCGGTGAACGCGCCGGCCACGTAGTTGCCCGCGTGCGCGAGCGCGCGCAGCAATTCGGCGGTGACCGGCGGGTTGCCCGGATCGGGATGCCAGATCTCGTCGACGAGCGCGCACAGCCGCTGCAGGTCCTCGACCTCGATCAGCTCCCTGATCTGCACCCCAGCCGCCCGCGCCGCGTTCTGCGCCGCCTGGAGCGAGGAGTCGAGCGCCTGGGCCGGGGGGCTGTGCGGAGGAGCAGGTGGCGCGGTCATGTGCGGAGCTCGGCTACTAGGGCGGCCAGGAGGGCGGTGCGCTGGGGGATGACGTCGGCTCTGACGTGCTCGTGGTCGGCGTGCGGGCCGCCGCCTACGGCACCTAGGCCGTCGAGGGTTGGGGTGCCCGCGCCGGCCGTGCGGTTTCCGTCGGAGGCGCCGCCGACCGCGACGCCGCGCAGCGGGCCGAGGCCGAGGCGGGCGGCCAGGCGCTGGGCGGTGGCGAACAGGGCGGCCGATGCGGCGGGCTCCATCGGGCGGCAGGTGGGGCCGGGCACGGCGGTCACCGTGGCGCCCGGCAGCACCGGGGCGATCCCGCGCAGGGCCGCGTCGACCCGCTGCTGCTCGGCCACGCTGGACGCGCGCGCGTCCACGGCCAGCGTGGCCCGGGCCGGGACCACGTTCGCCGCGGTGCCGGAGCGCAGCAGCGTCGGCGTGACGGTCGTGCCGAGCTCCGGGTCGCCCAGGCCGGCGACGGCCAGGATCAGGTGCGCCGCCTCGACGCTCGCGTTGATGCCGCGCTCGGGCTCCAGACCGGCGTGGGCCGCCCGGCCCTCGATCTGCATCTCGTACAGGCAGATGCCCTTGCGCGCGGTCTTCAGGGCGCCGTCGTCGGCCGCCATCTCCAGCACCAGCGCGGCCGGCGACCGGCGGGCCTCCTGTTCGATCAGGGCGCTCGAGGTCGGGGACCCGACCTCCTCGTCCCCGTTCACCACGACGGTCACGCCGTCGATGTCCTCCAGCACGCTCAGCGCGTGGAATAGCTGCACGAGCCCGGCCTTCATGTCCAGGCACCCGGGGCCGCGCACCACTCCGTCGGCCACCGACCACGGGTGATCGTCGAGCGCGCCGAGGGGCCACACCGTGTCGTGGTGTCCGACCAGCAGCACCCGCCGCGGGCCTTCGCCGAACGTCCAGCGCAGGTGCGTGGGGCCCGCGTCCGCGATGACCTCCGGGGCGACGCCGGTCAGCCGCTGGCCCAGGGCGGCGACCTTCCCGGCGCTGCGCTCCAGCGCGGGCAGGTCCGATGAGGGCGACTCGCACCGGACGAGGTCGCCCAGTTCGTCGAGCATGGCGGGCAGCCGGGCCTCGAACTCGGCGACCAGCGCGGGCTGCGCGATCGGGGCAGGCATTAGGCAGCTCCTCGCCGCAGGGCGCGTCCGGCGGCCGCGCCGGTGAAGGTCCCGTCGCGGACCTCAGGGACTCCGTTGACGATGACGTGCGCCACGCCGCGGGCGTAGCGGTGCGGCGCGTCGTAGGTGGCGTAGTCGGCGACCGTGCCGGGATCGAAAACCGCGATGTCGGCCAGGTAGCCAGGGGCGATCCGGCCGCGGTGGTCCAGCCGCAGCGTCTGCGCCGGCAGCGCGGTCATCCGCCGCACCGCCTCCGGCAGCGACAGCAGCCGCTCGTCGCGGGCGTAACGGCCGAGCACGCGGGCGAAGCTGCCGTAGGCCCGCGGGTGCGTGGGGGTGGCCAGGAACCTGCCCTCGCTGGCCGGTGCCTCCGAGTCCGAGCAGATCGCCACCCACGGCCGGGACAGGGCCGCCCGCATGTTGTCCTCGTCGATGATGAAGTAGGCCGCCAGGAGCTGCGGTGCGCCGGCCACCAGGGCCAGCAGCAGCTCGACCGGATCCGCCCCCTCCGCGACCGCCGCCTGGGCCAGCGTGCGGCCCAGATGCGGTGCGCCGGCCGCCTCGAGCCCGCCGAGCAGCAGGATGCCGCTGGCGCCGCCCGCGGCCAGGTACAGATTCTCCCAGGTCCCGGAGTCCACGACGATGTCGCGTGCGATGTCGGCCCGGGTGACCGGATCGGCCAGCCGCTCCAGCAGCGCGGCCGTGCCTCCGTCGTGGTAGCGCGGCGGGATGCACGCGCTCAGCGAGGTCATGCCGGCCGTGTACGGGTAGATATCCGCCGTGACCTGCAGGCCCCGCGCCCTGGCCTGCTCGATCCGGTCCAGGGCGGCCCGCATCTTGGGCCAGTTGTCCTGGCCGGCCGCCTTGAGGTGATACACCTCGGCCCGCACCCCGGTGGTGTCCGCGAGCCCGGTCAGCTCGTCCAGCGACTCCAGCAGCCGGGTGCCCTCGCTGCGCATATGCGAGATGTACAGGCCGTCGTGCTGCGCGACCACCCCGCACCAGGCCGCGAGTTCCTTGGTGTCGGCGAAGCAGCCGGGCGGGTAGATCAGCGCCGATCCGACGCCCAGCGCGCCGTCGGCCAGTTCCTCGGCCAGGATGCCGCAGGCCCGGTCCTTCTCGGCCGGGGTCAGCGGCCGATCGTTGTCCCCGGCCGAGAGCTCGCGCAGGTTGTGGGCGCCCACGAAACTGGCCACGTTGAGGGCGAGCCCGGTCGCCTCGAGCGCGCGCAGCGCCTCGGCCAGCCGCGGCCAGGCCCCCCGGGTGCCGGCGGGGGCGTCCCGCTGCGCCTGGCCGAGCATCTGCTCCGTGGCTGGCCCGAGCGACCAGCCCTCGCCGAACACGGCCGTGGTGACGCCCTGCCGCAGGTCGGACAGGCCGCGCGGATCGAGTTGCAGGCTGTAGTGGGCGTGGCTGAGCACGTTGATGAAGCCGGGCGCCACCACCATGCCGCTCGCGTCGAGTTCGTCGCCGGTGACGGCCGTTCCCGGCGGGACGATGCCCGTTATGCGATCGCCCTCGACGACGACATCCCCGGCCTGCAGTGCGCCGCCGCTGCCGTCCGCGACCGTTCCGCCGCGGATGACAAGGCGCTGGCTCATGGGGACCAGGCTCGGTGATCGGGCTGACCCTGACTAGGTAGCGCGGCACCAAGCGACGGCGTGCCGATTGGACTTCCCCACCAGGACAGGCCGCTTCTGGCGGCGCATGCTTGGCGGCAGTAGGGCCGTCCGCCGCCGGTCAACCAAGGCCTGACCTGGACTGATCGGGCCAGATCTCCGTATCTTGGACAAGGTGGGGTACTCGGGTATGACTCGGCCTGGGATCCGATTGCAGCGTTTGGTGGACGATCTTGGCACCACGCTGCTTGAGGTGATCGAGGCGCCTAGGCCACTTGAGGCTGAAGTGACCGGTGCCGCGATCTTCGACGCCCATGACGACCTGCTGATCTCGCCCGGCGAACTGCTGCTCGGCGTGGGCGTGGCCACCCAGGCCGAGATGACCGATCTGATCGGGCGGCTGGGCAAGCTGGGCGCCGCGGCCCTGGTGGTGAAGGCGCCGGAGGAGATCGGCGCCGGGCTGCGTGCGGCCGTGCGCGCCCACGGTGTCCCGCTGCTCGGCCTGACCAGGGCCGCATCGTGGTTCCAGGTCGCCGTGCTGCTCCGGACGCTGCTCGACCGCTGGACCGCGACCAGCCCCGATGACCTGGCCGGAAGCCCGGCGGGCGACCTGTTCGCGTTCGCGAACGCAATCAGCGCGCTGGTGGACGCCCCGGTGACCGTCGAGGACCGATCCTCGCGGGTGCTGGCGTTCTCCGGCCGCCAGGAAGAGGCCGACACCGGGCGGATCGAGACCATACTCGGCCGGCAGGTGCCGCAGCGGTACCGGCAGATGCTGGAGGAACGCGGGATCTTCCGTGCGCTGTACCGGAGCAGGCGCCCGGTCTACATGCCCGGCCTCGACCCGGACATGCTGCCGCGGGTCGCGGTGGCGGTGCATGCGGGCCAGGAGGTGCTGGGCTCGCTGTGGGTGGCGGTCAAGGGCCCGCTGTCCGACGAGCGCATGCAGGCCCTGACCGAGGCCGCGGGGCTCGCCGCGCTGCACATGCTGCACCAGCGCAACTCGACCGACCTGGCCCGGCAGCTCAGCGCGGACCTGCTGGAGTCGGTGCTGGTCGGCGGCGCCGCCGCGCACCAGGCGGCGATCCGGCTTGGCCTGCCCGCCGGGCCGCTCTGCGTGCTGGCCTGCCAGCCGCTCGGCGCGGCGGGCGCCGGGCTCGAGTCGGCCAGTCAGCGGCTGGCCGATGCCCTGACCCTGCACCTGGGCGCGATCCACGCCGACGCCGCCACGGCCAGGATCGGCCGCCTCGTCTACGCCGTGATCCCGGTCGGCCACTGCGACCCGGCCGAGGCGGCCCAGCGCATCTGCGCCCTGGCCGCCAGCTTCGTGACCCGGATCGGGCACCGCGACCCGGTCGTCATCGGCGTCGGCGGGCCCGCCCAGTCGCTGCCGGGGCTGGCCCGGGCCCGGGCCGAGGCCGAGCGCACCGTCCGGGTGCTGCGGGACACCAGCCCGTGCGGCCGGGCCGCCCGCCTGGACGACGTTTACCTGGAGACGGTGCTGGACCGGCTCGGCGAGGTCCTCGAGGACGACGAGGAACGCTCCTACGGGCCCATTGCTCGGCTGATCGGCTACGACACCGAGAACGGCACCGAGCTGACCGGATCGCTGCGCGCGTACCTGGATGCGTTCGGCGACGTCAGCCACGCCGCGGCGGCCGTGCACGTACACCCGAACACGTTCCGTTACCGGCTGCGCCGGATCTGGGAGGTCAGCGGCCTGGACCTGGAGGATTCCCGGTCCCGCCTGGCCGCCCTGGTCCAGTTGTCGGCCATCCGCCGGAGGTAAGAGGCTCTCCGTCTGTGTCCGGGGGGTCGCCCCCCGGGCAAGCACAGCATCGTCGAATCCGACGAACCGCTGTCGTCACGTTCGGCCATCACCACATGGCTCGCCGCGGCCCGCCGCCGCCATACTGACCTGCAAAAGCAGTCCCAAAGGGGCGGCATCGGCCGCCCTTCCGCGCCGTCGCGGGCCCGGGTGGGGCTCCCACGGCGGTGCCATCAGCACGGACCGACGCGTGCCGCCAGCCGGTGGGGGAGCCCGCGGATGGAACGGGAGTCAATATGAAGGTTCACCGCGTATTTGGCGTCGCGGCCGGGGTGGCCGCGCTCCTGCTGGCCGCGTGCTCCGGGAGCGGCGGATCGGGCACGGGCTCGGGTGGCGGCAAGCCCCAGTCCGGGGGCGTCGTGACGTTCGCCGAGCAGCCCGGCTCGACGCCGACGTACATCTTCCCGCTCTACAACGGGGCCAACTCGGGCAACGACGACATCACCTACCTGCAGCCGCTCATGTGGCTGCCGCTGTACTGGTTCGGCCACTCCGACAACGAGCAGGCCACGATCAACTACAAGCTGAGCATGGCCGACCCGCCGGTGTTCTCCAATGGCGGGCGCACCGTCACGATGACGCTGAAGAACTACAAGTGGTCCAACGGCAAGCCGGTGACCTCGCGCGACCTCGTGTTCTGGACGAACCTGCTGCTGGCGGAGAAGAACAACAGCGCGGCCTACGTGCCCGGCGGCTGGATGGACCACGTGTCCGGCATGTCCGCGCCCAACCCGCACACGTTCGTGCTCGACTTCAACGTCACCTACAACCAGCAGTACCTGCTCTACAACGGCCTGTCGATCCTGCAGCCGATCCCGCAGGCGGTGTGGGACAAGACCTCGGACACCAGCCCGGTCGGGAACTACGACACGACCAAGTCCGGTGCCGAGGCGGTCTACAACTACATGAACAAGGAGTCCATGTCGCTGTCGACGTGGGACACCAACCCGCTGTGGCAGGTGGTCGACGGGCCCTGGCACCTCAAGCCCAAGACCGGTTTCCAGGTCACCGGCCAGGTGATCATGCTGCCGAACAAGGCGTACTCCGGCCCGGACAAGCCGAAGATCAGCGAGTTCGAGGAACTCCCGTTCACCAGCGCGACGGCCGAGTTCAACGCCCTCCAGTCGGGCAGCGTCGACTACGGCTACGTGCCCAACACCGAGGTTGGCGCGCTGGGCAACCTCAAGTCGCAGGGTTACTCCATCAAGCCCTGGTACGAGTGGGGGCTGACGTTCGTCGGGATCAACTTCAGCAACCCCAAGTACGCCCCGCTGGAGAACCAGCTTTACATCCGGCAGGCGATGCAGCACCTCATCAACCAGCCCGCGTACATCAAGGAGATCCTGCTCAACTACGGCACGCCGACCTACGGCCCGGTGCCGACGTTCCCGCCGAGCAACTTCCTCGACCCGGCCGAGAAGACCAACCCGTACCCGTTCAGTCCGAGCGCGGCCAAGCAGTTGCTGACCGCCCACGGCTGGACGATCCCCCAGGGCGGGACCGCCACCTGCACCCGGCCCGGGACGGCCAGCAACGAATGCGGCGCGGGCATCGCCAGCGGGACCAAGCTCGCGATGCCGATGCTCTACACCAGCGGCATTCCCGAACTGCAGGACGAGGTCCAGGCCATGCAGGCGGCCTTCGGCCAGGGCGGCATGCAGTTGCAGTTGCACCAGGGGCCGGCCAACACCGTGCTGTCGGAGGCCTACGAGTGCCTCGGCAAGCCGACCAGCGGCTGCCCGGCCAGTTCGACCGCGCTGAGCGTCATCGCCTCGCCGGTCTACACCTACGTGCCGATCTACTTCCCCGACGGGGACAGCCTCTTCGGCTGCGGCGGCGCGACCAACGGCGGCAACTACTGCGACCAGCAGGTGAACAACCTGATCAAGTCGCTGCTCACCGCGAACGGGCCGGCCTCGCAGACGGCCTTCAACTCCTACCAGATCGCGGTGGCCAAGGACCGTCCCGACCTGTGGTTCCCCAACAGCGCCTATCAGATCTCGGCGATATCTCCCAAGCTCGGGGGGGTGACGTCGCAGGACTCCACCGCTCATATCTACCCAGAGACCTGGTTCCTCAAGTCCTGAGAGGGTAGCGGCCGGATGACAAGCTATCTCGTGCGGCGCGTTTCGCAGTCGGTCGCCGTGCTGTTCATCGTGTCCGTGATCGTGTTCGCGATCCTGCACTTCCTGCCCGGCAGCCCCGCGCGCGCCATGCTCGGGATCCGGGCCACGCCGGCCGCGATCGCCGCGTTCAACAACGCCAACGGGTACAACCGGGCGCTGCCGGTTCAGTACCTGCTGTACGTCGGCCGGCTCTTCCAGGGCAACCTCGGTTTCTCCTACCACTTCGACCAGTCCGTCGGCTCGCTGCTGAGCCTGGACCTGCCCAAGAGCGCGGTGCTCGTCGGCGCCTCCTACGTCATCGCCCTGCTGATCGCGATTCCGATGGGCATCGTGCAGGCGATGCGCCGGGAGAAGCCGCTGGACCACGCGCTGACCGCGTTCTCGTTCGTGGGCTACGCGATGCCGACGTTCTGGCTGGGCATCCTGCTCGTGGTCTGGTTCTCGGCCGACCTGCACCTGTTCCCCTCGGAAGGACCCCAGGGCGCCACGGTGGGGACGGCGCTGTCCAACCCCAGCGGGCTGGTGCTGCCGGTCGCGACGCTCACGATCGTCACGGTCGCGCAGTTCAGCCGGTTCATGCGGGCCTCGGCCGTGGAGAACCTGCTGCAGGACTACATCCGCACCGCGCGGGCCAAGGGCCTGTCCAACTGGCAGATGGTCACCCGGCACCTCCTGCGCAACAGCATGCTGCCGATCATCACGCTGGTCGGGCTCAGCCTGCCGAGCGTGCTGTCCGGGGCGATCGTCGTCGAGGCCCTGTTCAACTACCCGGGCATGGGCTGGCTGTTCTGGACCGCGACCGGCGCGCACGACTACCCGGTGCTGATGGGCTTCACGATCGTGATCGCCGCCGCGACGGTGATCGGCAACCTGCTGGCCGACATCGCCTACGCGATAGCCGACCCGCGCGTCCGGTACCAGCCGTCATGACCTCGACCGACGTCCTCGACCCGAGCGCCCCGCAGCAGTTGCCGGGCGTGCCAGGCAGCGGCCGGCGCTCGCTGCGCGACGCCCTGCGCGACTTCGGCCGCAACTACATGGGCCTCATCGGGCTGTCCGCGATCCTGTTCATGCTGCTGTTCAGCTTCGTCGGCCCGCTGCTGTACCCGACCAACCAGGTCCAGCCGAACCTGCTGCAGGTCACCCGGCATCCCAGCGGCCAGTTCCCGCTCGGCACCGATCAGGTCGGCTACAACGTGCTGGGGCGGCTGATGGTCGCGGGCCAGTCCTCGCTGGAGGTGGGACTGGCCGCGGCCGCGATCGCCACGGTCGTGGGCACGCTATGGGGCGCGGTCGCCGGGTTCGCCGGCGGCTGGCTGGACTCGGTCATGATGCGGATCGTGGACGCGCTGCTGGCCATCCCGGCGCTGCTGATGGTGCTGCTGCTGACCACGATCCTCACCCCGAGCATCATCATGGTGATCTTCGTGCTCGGCCTGATCTCCTGGCTGGTGACCGCGCGGCTGGTGCGCGGCCAGGTCCTGGTGCTCAAACAGCTTGAGTATGTGCAGGCCGCCCAGCAGTTCGGGGAACGGGCCTGGCAGATCGTGGCCAAGCACCTGGTGCGCAACGTCATCGGGACGGTCGTGGTCCAGGCCACCTTCGAGGTAGCCAACGCGATCCTGCTGTTCGCGACGCTGAGCTTCCTGGGCCTGGGCCCGCCGCCGCCGGCGGTGAACTGGGGCGGAATGCTCAACGACGGCCTGAACTACGTGTTCGACGGCTACTGGTGGCTGATCTACCCCGCCGGGCTGTGCATCGTGATCACAGTCGTGGCCTTCAACATGATCGGCGACGCCATCCGGAACTCCCTCGAGGTCAGGCTTACGCGCAGGTAAGGAGAGAAGGCGGAGTGCGAGTACACATCTCGGTCGACATGGAAGGCATCAGCGGAGTGGCTTCGGCCGCGGACACCACGCCCGGTGCTCCGCACTACGAGTACTGCCGCGAGCTGATGACCGCCGAGTGCAACGCCGCCATCGAGGGCTGCTACGACGGGGGGGCCACCGAGGTCATCGTCAACGACTCGCACGGGCCGATGGTGAACCTGATCCAGGGGAAGATCGACCGGCGGGCCCAGGTCATCCGCGGCCGGGCCAAGTCCTACGGGATGATGCAGGGCCTCGACTCCGACGCCGCGGCCACGCTGTTCATCGGCTACCACGCCCGCACCGGGAACGGCGACGGCGTGCTGAACCACACCATGCGCGGGCGGGACATCCAGGGCGTGTTCCTCAACGACGAGCCCGCGGGGGAACTGCGGCTGAACGCGGCGATGGCCGGGTGGCTTGGCGTGCCGGTGGTGCTGATCGCCGGGGACAACGTGCTGTGCGCCGAGGGCGAGGCGACCCTGGGCACGGTGGAGGCGGTCGAGGTCAAGAAGGCGATCGACAAGTACACCGCGATGTCGCCGCATCCCGAGATCGCGCAGGAGCGGATCAGGGACGGCGCCCGGCGCGCGATCGCCAGCGTCGCGGCGGGCCAGGCCAGATTCGCGCCGTACCGCGTTGAGGCCCCTACGACCTTGCGGGTGGCCTGGAACTCGACCAGCATCGCCGCGGTGTGCGCCAACGTGCCGGGCCTGAAGCGGGTCGCGCCGCGCGAGGTCGAGTACACCTCGACCGACTACCCCGAGCTGTACCTGCTGCTGCGGGTGCTGCTGATGATCGGCGCGGGGTGCGCGGCCAGCGACTACACCTACGACTGACTGCCCGCCACCGGCAGCACCAGCCGCGAGGCGTGCGCGCCGCCGTGCCGCAAGGTGTTCACCGCGACCCGCGGGTGCGCCCCGGCCCGCGGCGGCCCGAAGCGGTTGACGCTGCGCGCGAACCAGGGGAAGTCGCTGCTGGTCACCGTCAACCGGATGCGGTGACCGGGCAGGAACACGTGATGCGTGGGCCAGAGTTCGACGTTGAACTGGTACGTCTCGCCCGGGACCAGGGGGGCCGGCTCCTCCAGGGAGTCGCGGTTGGCCGCCCGCAGGCAGCCCTGGGTGACGCGCAGCGACCGGCCGTCCGGTGTGACGTCGGTGAGCTTGACGTGCCAGTCGGTGTCCTCGCCGTCCGAACTGGCCTGCAGCTCCGCGGTGGCCCAGCCGGAGACGGTGACGGCCTCGGCGACCGGCTCGCTGGTGTAGCACAGGACGTCGTCGCGGGCCTCGTTGGCGCTCTGGTCCAGCGGGATGTCCTCGAACGGGTACTGGCGGACGTCCAGGCCCGTCGGCACGGGGTCGGCGGGGTCGAAGCGGAACTCGTCCGCGGTCTGTTCCTCTGGCGGCTGCCCGGCCAGGCGCCCGGGCGCCAGGTACAGCACCGAGTCCGAGTCGCTGAGCGGCCAGCGGGACGCGCCGCGCCAGGCGTTGCGGCCCGGCTCGAAGACCCGCACCCGGTCCACGTCGACCAGGCCCGTGTCCTTGCCCTTGAGCCAGTGGTCGAACCAGCGCAGGTGCTCGGCGTCCATGTCGTGCGCCGCGTCCGGGCCGAAGTCCACGCCGCCGCATTCGGAGTCGGGCTGCCGGGACTTGACGTGGCTCCACGGGCCGACGAGCAGGTACTGCGAATCGCGGGCCGGTGACTCCGCGGCCATGTGCTCGTAGTGATGGAACGCCCCGAGCAGGTCCTCCTGGTCGTACCACCCGGTCACGTGCAGGCACGGCACGTCGATCTCGCGGTAGCGGTCCTCGTAGCGAAGCGCCCGGTAGAAGTCGTCGAGGGTGTCGTGGCGGCACAGGTCGTCCCAGTTCGGCCCCGCCCCGTTGATGACCTTGCCGATGTCCTCGAACGGGAGCGTGCGCAGGATCTGGTCCCAGTCGTTGTTCTCGAGCCCGTAGAAATCCAGGATCCGGCGCCGGGTGGAAAAGGCCCACCACGCGAAGTAAAGCTGGAAGACGCCGTTGGTGTACGGGATCTCCTGCTGCCAGCGCCCGGCGGCGGACGTGGAGACCATCGCGCACAGGTGCGGCGGAAGCTGCGATGCCGCGGCCCACTGCACCCAGCCCATGTAGCTGAGCCCGGTCGTGCCGACCTTGCCGTTGCACCACGGCTGGGCGGCGGCCCACTCGATGACGTCGTGGGTGTCCGGCGCGTCGTTGACGAACGCGAGCCACTCTCCCTCCGACTTGCCCCGGCCTCGCGTGTCGGCGGCCACGAACGCGTAGCCGTTGGACTGGTAGAGCACGGCCTCGTCGCCGACCAGCGTCTCGCCCTCCTTGCCGTACGGCGTGACCGTGACGATGGCCGGAACCGGCTCCTGCTCGGCGCCCGCCGGCAGGTAGACGTCGGCGGCCAGTTCGACCCCGTCGCGCATCGGGACGCCGATCTCGAAGCGCCCCCGGGCGCCGAGTTCCGCGGCTCGCTCGATCCAGGTCCGGAACGGTGTGGTTTCGCGAGATGTGGCCATGGCAGCCGAGCGTAGGGCCGAAAAGCGGGCCTGGTCTTCGGCGGATTGCGCGGAACTGACAGGCCCGGTTCGGTCCAGCGAACTAAGACAGCCGGGAGCCCCTGACCTGCGGACTATTGTCCGGATTGTTCGGAAGCTGGCGAATTGCTAGGCTACGTCCCAAACCGGCACACTGTCCCGGGTGGCCAGATCCGCTCCCGGCAAGACCCTCTGCACACAGGAGACGGACCATGGATGTTCCCCCGGTCGTGACGAATACCACCACGCAGCGCTGGTCGCGGCGGCGTTTCCTGAATGGCGCGGTGAGTGTGGCCGCGCTCGGGTCGTTAGCGACCGCGTGCGGCAGCGGCGCGGATCAGCCGGCGAGCGTCCCCGCGTCGCGCGCGCCGGCCTCGCCGTTAGGCGGTGCCAGTACCTCACCCAGTGTCGCCACGGCCGCCTCAGGCGTCGACGCCGAGTTGATCAGCCGCCGCTACCAGGGCCTGAAGCCGTTCGCGCCCGCGCCCGCGCCGCCGGCCGTCAAGCCGATCACGCTGCGCGCGTCCGACCCGACGGTGTTCTCGAGGGTGCCGATGACCGACAAGGTCGTGTTCGTCACGCTGGACGACGGCCTCGTCAAGGACCCCCGGTTCATCCGGATGGTGAAGGACTTCCAGATCCCCATCACCATCGACCTCGCGAACCTGTTCATCTCCAGCGACTACAGGTACTTCGAGAAGCTGCACGAAACCGGCTACGTATCGATCCAGAACCACACGGTCAACCACCCGCTGGACATGCCGCGCCTCTCGGCCTCCCAGCAGTTCGACGAGATCTCCGGCCAGCAGGAAATCCTGCATGAGCGCTACGGGGTGAGGCCGTACATCTTCCGGCCGCCGGGCGGCAACTACGACGAGACGACGATCGCCTCGGCCGGCCAGGCCGGCCTCAAGGGCGTGATGCTCTGGAAGGAGGCCATGGAGGTCACGGACATGGAGTACCAGACGTCCGTGCACCGGCTCAACCCGGGGGACATCATCCTCGGCCACTTCCGCGGCCCGGCGCAGCTTCACGGCGAAACCATGGTGCACATGATGACCCACCTCTACCGGCACATACAGGCCCAGGGCTTCACCGTCGCCGACATCACCAAGTACGTGTAGACCTTGCGCAGACATGAAGCGGAGGCTAGGAATTAAGAAAGGCGAGGACCGCGAGCACGCGGCGGTTGTCGTCGGTGGACGGGGCCAGGTCCAGCTTGGCGAAGATGCTCGTGCTGTGCTTGCCCACCGCCTTCTCCGAGATGAACAGCCGCTGCGCGATCGCGCTGTTGGACCGGCCCTCGGCCATCAACTCGAGCACCTCGCGCTCCCGTGCGGTCAGCCGCGTGATCGGCTCGTCGCGGGCCCGGCGGCCGAGCAGCTTGGACACCACCTCGGGGTCCATCACCGTGCCGCCCCCGGCCACAGTGCGGATCGCGTCGATGAACTGGTCGTCGTTGAACACCCGGTCCTTGAGCAGGTAGCCGACCCCGCCGGCCTGATCGGCCAGCAGTTCGCGAGCGTAAAGCTGCTCGACGTACTGGGACAGGACCAGCACCGGCAGCCCCGGGACCTGCCGCCGCGCCTCGAGTGCGGCCCGCAGGCCGTCGTCGGTGAAGGACGGCGGCAGCCGGACGTCGACCACCGCCACGTCCGGCCGGTGCTCCAGCAGCGCGGGCGCGCCGTCCACCGCGGCCGCGATCTCGAAGCCGTGCGCCTCGAGCAGCCGGACCAGGCCCTCTCTCAGCAGGAAGAGGTCCTCGGCGATGACAACGCGCACGGTATCTCCATGATGATCATGGTCGG
>DATAVV010000289.1:0-4310 GCA_036267555.1 Streptosporangiaceae bacterium
ACCGGGACGGCTCGCGGTCGAGGATGACCGCCTTCGTCTCCAGGTACGGCATCAGTCCCTCGCGGCCGCCCTCGCGGCCGATGCCGGACTGCTTGAAGCCGCCGAAGGCGAACGCGTGCGAGTTGCGGTGTGCGTTGTGGCCGACGGTCCCCGAGCGGATCTGCCGGGCCACGGCCCAGGCCCGGTTCTCGTCGTGGGTGAATACGGCCGAGTTGAGCCCGTAGACCGAGTCATTCGCGATGGCGATCTGGTCATCCTCGTTCTGCGCCGGGATGACGCTCAGCACCGGCCCGAAGATCTCGTTGCGGGCGATCGTCGAGTGGTTGTCGACGTTGCCGAACACCGTGGGCTCGATGAACCAGCCGACGTCGAGTCCCGCGGGCCGGTGCCCGCCGGCCGCCAGCGTGGCCCCCTCGCCGAGGCCCTGGTCCAGGAGCCCGTTGATCTTGTCCAGCTGCCGCTTCATCGCCACCGGTCCCATGTCGACGTTCGCGTCGAACGGGTCACCGACCCGCACCTGGCCGAACTCGGCGCTGAGCGCCTCGACCAGTTCGTCGTGGCGGTGCTTGCTCACGATGACCCGGGTCAGCGCCGAGCAGACCTGGCCGGTGAGCTCGGTGGCCGACTCGGCCAGGGACGCCGCGGCGGCGGCGATGTCGTAGTCGTCCAGGACGAGCGCCGCGGACTTGCCGCCGAGCTCGAGGTTGACCCGGGCGACCCGTTCAGCGCAGATCCCCGCGATCCGCTTTCCGGCGGCGGTGGATCCGGTGAAGCTGATCTTGTCGACCCCCGGGTGGCGGACCAGTTCCTCGGAGGCCTCGCGCTCGGCGGTGATGATGTTCAGCACCCCGGCGGGCAGGTGAGCCCGTTCGGCCACTTCGGCCAGCAGGTAGGCGGCCACCGGGGCCTCCGGCGCGGACTTCAGCACGACCGGGCACCCGGCCAGCAGGGCGGGAGCGATCTTCCAGCTCATCGCGACGATGGCCGCGTTCCAGGGGATGATCGCGCCGACGACCCCGACCGGCTCCCGCACCAGCCAGCCGTAGCCGCCGCCCGCGGGCTCGTGCCGCTCGACGAATTCGAAGGAGTCCGCCAGCCCAGCGTAGAAGTCGTAGATGCCGGGAATGCGGGCGCCGCGGGCGACCGCGTCGGTGTGCAGGATGCCCATCTCCGAGGCCCAGATGTAGCTCAGGTCCGCGGCCCGCGCACGCAGGCCGTCGGCCATCGCCCGCAGGTAGCCGGCCCGCTCCTGGACGGTCATCCGCGGCCACGGTCCCTGGTCGAACGCCTGCCGGGCCGCGGCGACGGCCCGGTACACGTCCGCCTTGCGGGCCCCGGCCACCTGGGCCCAGACGTTCTCCGTGGCCGGCTGAACCACGTCGATAAGGTCTTCGCTGCTCGGGGCGACCCACTCGCCGCCGATGTAGAACCGGTCCGGGTACCGCACGGGCGTCACTGCTGCCTTGCCACTGGCCATCGGCTGCGCTCTCTCCTCACGGGCGTCGTCATCGTGACATTTGGCTGCACAATGACATACATATTTGTATACACTAGTCGGTTGTCATGCGTGTCGCAAACGCGGTCCCGGCGCACCGCTCAGCCCGCCAGCCCGGGCGACGACGCCCACGCGGTCGCGGGACCGAGGACCTGGCCGCCGTCGACGACCAGGGCGGTCCCGGTGACATAGGACGACTCGTCCGACACGAGGTAAAGCAGCGCGTCGGCGATCTCGTCCGGCTGGCCGATCCGCGGGATGGCCATCCGCCCGAACCACGCGTCGTGGTCAAGGGCGGCGAAGTCGGGGCCGGAATTCATCAGCGTCTCGATCCCGCCCGGGTGCAGTGAGTTCACCCGGATGCCGAGCGGTCCCAGTTCCCGCGCCGCGCAGCGCGCGTAGGTCGCGTTGGCCGCCTTGCTGCTCGCGTACGGCAGGAAGCCGCCGCCGCCGGTGAGCGAGGCGATGGAGGACACGAAGACGATCGCGCCGCCGCCCGCGGCGCGCATCCCCGGCACGCACGCCGACGTGCCCAGGGCCGGCCCGAGGACGTTCACCTCGAACGCGAAGCGCAGGGCGGCCGCGTCGGCGTGCTCCGCCGTGCCCTTGGTCATCACCCCGGCGTTGTGCACCAGAATGGTGGGCGCGCGGCCGAAGCGCTGGCCCGCGGTCCGGACCGCATCCGCCCACCCGGCCTCGTCCCTGACGTCCAGGTGCAGGTAGATCCCCCGTTCGCCCAGCTCCGCGGCCACCGCGGCGCCCTCGTCGTCGAGCACGTCGGCCACCGCTACGCGGGCCCCCTCGGCCGCGAACCGGCGGGCGGCCGCGGCGCCGATGCCGCGCGCGGCCCCGGTCACCAGGGCGATGCGCCCGGCCAGGCGGCCCGGCCCGCGGCCAGCGCCGTTGCTGCCAGCGCCGTTATGGCGTGGTTCCCGGACCGTCATCTACGGCCTGCCGCCGGGCGGGAGGCTGGTGCCGAACCCATGACGTCGACGCAGGCCTGGGTGACCACGTATGTCATCGCACTCCTCGGATTTGCTCAGCCGCTCGGGTTCTGCTCAGCCGCCGAATACCGTGGCCGCCGCGATCCGGTGCCGCAGCGGAGCGGTGATGAACTCGAGCAGCACCACCGCCCCCGCCTCGGCCCGGGCGATGCCGTGGCGGATGCTCCCGGCGACCTCGTCCGGGCTGGTGATGCGGGAGGCTTCCGCGCCCAGGGCGTTGCCGATCTCGGTGTAACGGCCGGACAGGGTCTTGAGGCCGAACCGTTCTTCCGCGATCCGCTGGTGGTCGCCGTAGCCGGTCATCTCCGAGTTGTTCACCAGGACGACGAGCACCGGGATGTTGTTGCGGACCGCGGTCTCCAGCTCGAGGCCGCACTGCCCGAAGGCGGCGTCGCCGAGGAAGCAGACCGACACCTTGTCCGGCGCGGCCACCTTCGCGCCCAGCGCGAGCCCGAGCGAGGAACCGAGCGGCGTGCTGTTGCCCCAGCCCAGGTAGCCCCGGGGCACGGTACTGACGTAGTGCGGGGCCAGGTGGTCGCGCGGGTACCCGGAGTCGTGGGTGATGACCGTCCGGGCCGGGTCAAGCGCCCGCATCAGCTCGCCGACCACGCGCAGCGGGCTGATCGGCACCTCGCCGGAGGTGAACAGCGGGTCCCATTCGGCCGCCGTCTGCGCGGCGGCCTCGGCGACCTCGGCCCGGGTGTCACGGCCCGCGCTGGCCGCCTTGCGCGTCTTCAGCTGGGCGCGCAGTTCCTCGGTCAGCTGCTGCAGGACCAGCTGCGCGTCGCCCACCAGGCCGCAGGCGATCGGGTACTGCTGCGCCAGGTCATCGGGGTCGTTGGTGGCCTGGATGATGGTCTTGCCCGGCGGGAGCTGGAAGGAGCCGAGCGTCTGAATGAGGCTCGCGCCGATGCTGACGATGAGGTCGGCCTCGGGGACGAACGCCCGGATCCCGGGGCTGACCGCCGTCCCGCCCGAGCCGACCGACAGCGGGTGGTCCTCGGGGAACGCGCTCTTGCCCACGTACGTGGTCGCCACCGGCGCGTTCAGCAGCTCCGCGAATTCCACCAGGGCACTGGTCGCGCCGGCCCACAGCACGCCCTGGCCGGCCCGGATCAGCGGGCGCTGCGCGTCGAGCAGCAGCTCGACGGCGCGCTCGACGGCGCGCGGGTCGGCCGCGCTGCGGTACCGGGCCGACGGCGTGTAGCCGAAGAGCGAATCGTCGAGCTCTTCCTCGGCCACGTCCAGCGGCAGTTCCACCACGACCGGGCCGGGACGGCCCGAGCGCATCAGCTGGAACGCCCGGCGCAGCTGCTCCGGCGCGGTCTGCGGGGTGGTGATCCGGGCCGCCCATTTCGTGATCGGCCGGTACGCCTCAACCGCGTCGAAGGTGGTCCGCAGTCCGAGCTCGCGCCGCGTGTTCCCGTTCGGCAGCAGCAGCAGCGGTACCGAGTCGGCGTAGGCCTGGGCGATGCCGCCGAAGGCGTGCTCCGCGCCGGGGCCGTGCTGCACCATGGCCACGCCGATGCGCTCGCCGTTGGAGATCCGGCTGTAGGCGTCGGCCATGTTGATGACGCTGCGCTCTTGCCGGCCCACGATCGGCCTGATCCCGACCTCCGCCGCGGTGTCGATCATCTTGTTGGCCGGGAAACAGAACACCTGCTCCACGCCTTCACGCCGCAACGCTTCGGCGACCGCCTGGCTAGCCTTCATGCCTCGTTCCCTCCGCCGATCCTTTTGAATTAATTCTTGCATACATTCGTAGAGAAGGATAGTCCCGCCGTTCCCGGCCCGGGTGCCGGGCCACCCGG
>DATAVV010000290.1:0-12345 GCA_036267555.1 Streptosporangiaceae bacterium
ATCGGCCAGCATCTCGGCCATCATCAGCGACGCGCTCGGGTCCTTCTCCGACGGCTTCAGCACGAACGCGTTGCCGCAGGCGAGCGCGATCGGGAACATCCACATCGGCACCATGGCCGGGAAGTTGAACGGGGTGATGCCGGCCACCACGCCGAGCGGCTGCCGGATCGAGTAGGCGTCCACGCCGGTGGAGACGTTCTCCGAGAACCCGCCCTTGAGCAGTTGCGGGATGCCGCAGGCGAACTCGACCACCTCGAGCCCGCGGGCGACCTCGCCCGCCGCGTCCGAGGTGACCTTGCCGTGCTCGGAGGAGATCAGCGCGGCCAGTTCGGCTTCGCGCCGGCGGATCTGCTCGCGGAACGCGAACAGCACGTTGGCCCGCTTGGTCAGCGACGTCTCCGCCCAGCCGGGCCAGGCCTCGCTCGCGGCGGTCACGGCCGCGCCGACCTCGTCCGCCGCGGCGAAGTCGACCGTGCCGGAGACCTGCCCGGTGGCCGGGTTGTAGATGTCACCCTGATGGCGGGCTTCGCCCGCCCAGGGCTTGCCGCCGATCCAGTGCGTGCAGTGCTTCATGGCTCGCTTCTCCGCGCTCCGCGCGTCGCTCGCTTGCTTCACTGCGTGTCCCCTCTGCTTCTCGTCTTCTCAGCCGGCGCAGGCCGCGCGCAGCGCATCGGTCAGCAGGCCCAGGCCCTCCTTGGCCTCGGCCTCGGTCAGGGTGAGCGGCGGCGCCATCCGCAGCGCGTGCCCGTACAGGCCGCCCTTGCCGATGAGCAGCCCGCGCTCGCGGGCCGCTTCGAGCACCCGGGTCGCGCGCGGCGGGCTCGGCGCGCCGGTGTCCGGCTCGACCAGGTCCACGGCGAACATCAGGCCCTTGCCGCGCACGTTACCGACGGCGGGCAGGTCGGCGGCCGCGTCCCGCAGCCCGGTCAGGATCAGGTGACCCTGCGCCGCGGCGTTGCGTTGCAGGTCGTGGGCGAGCAGGTAGTCGAGCGTGGCGTTCGCCGCGGCGGTGGCGAGCGGGTTGCCGCCGAACGTGGAGATGCCGTTGCCGACCGGCCCGTCCATCAGGTCCTGCCGCGCGACCACGCCGCCGATCGCGACGCCGTTGCCCAGGCCCTTGGCGAACGTCATCATGTCCGGCACCACGCCGTGCGCGCCGATGCCCCAGAAGTGCTCACCGGTCCGGCCCCAGCCGGTCTGCACCTCGTCGGAGATCAGCAGGATGCCCCGCTCGCCCAGTACCTCCTGGTACGCGCCGAGCAGCCCGTCCGGCGGCATCGTGAAGCCGCCCACGCCCTGGACGGGCTCGGCGATCAGGCAAGCCACGTCGCCGGCGGTGGCCGTGGCCAGCACGTGGCGCAGGTCGGCCACGGCGGCGGCGGTGTACTGCTCGTCGGACATCCCGGCGAACGCGGGCAGGTTGCGGTCGGTGCCGTGCAGGTAGTGCACGCCGAACGGGGACAGCGGGGAACTCTTCCAGGCCCCGTTGCCGGTGATCGCGACCGCGCCGAACGACCGGCCGTGGTAGCTGCCCCGCAGCGCCAGCACCTGGTTGGAGCGCCGGGCCGCGGTGGCCAGCAGCAGCGCGGTCTCGTTCGCCTCGGTCCCCGAGTTCGTGAAAAATACCTTCGCGTCGGGTATGCCGGACAGCCGCGCGATCTTTTCCGCCAGTTCGACCTGGTTGCGGATCAGGTACAGCGTGGAGGTGTGCACCACGCCCGTGCGAAGCTGGCGCTCGACGGCCTCGCGCACCTCGGCCACGTCGTAGCCGAGCATGTTGGTGAGGATGCCGCCGAAGAAGTCGAGGTAGGTCCGGCCCGCCGCGTCGGTGACCCGGCAGCCCGAGCCGCTGACGATCTCGACCGGGTCGTCGTAGTACAACGCCACCCAGTCCGGCATGACCTTCCGGTGCCGGTCAAGAAGTTCACCCATCCCGCCAGTCTGCCGCTGCTTGCCGCCCCGCGCCAAGTGCGGCTATGCGCCCAGCCTGGCCAGTTGCGTCCTGATCGCGGCCAGGTCGGAGGCCGAGGCCAGGCCCGCGTGGTACAGGCGCAGTTCGGTGGCGCCGGCCTCGCGCACGGCGGCCGCCTGCTCCGCGAGCGTGCCGGGCCGGCCGCCCAGGCCGGCCACGGCCTGCAGCACGGCCGCGATGCGGGCCCCTTCCGGCGCCTGCGCGGCCGCCCGGGCCACGTGGCTGGCCGCTGTCGCCGGATCCGGGCAGCCCAGCACGATCCCGTCGGCACCGCCCGGGCCGAGCAGGACCGCCAGGTCGTAGCCGGGGTTCGACCCGTCGATGCGCGGGTCGGGGTCGGTGTGCACGAGCACCGGACGCTGCGGGGCGGCCGCCCGCACGGCCGCGACCACCTCGCGCAGCAGTTGCTCGGCCCGGCTCGCCCGGGCCCGCAGCAGGCCCTCCCGAATATCCTCCCCCAGCCCCCCGCCCTGTGCGGTGCCCCAGCCGAGCGCGGCGTCCATGGCGGCGCGCACCGCGGCCCGCGCCCGGTCCGGATCGGTGCCGGCCTGGCCGTACGCCTCGGCGCACGCCGGGCAGAAGCACAGCGACAGCAGCCACCGCGCGTCCGGGTCCGCGTCCGGTCTCCCGGTCTTGTCGTGCGGGCTGCCATGCTCGATGCCGTACCAGCCGCACGCTTCCAGTTCGATCGCGTCGACGTCGTCGAGGGCGGCGACCTCGGCCGCGAGCGCGGCCGCGTACCGCCGCGTGGCGGGCGAACCCGCGCACAGCGCCCAGGGATAGCGGTCACCGTAGGCGTTCCGCAGGCAGCAGGACGGGTCCTCGCTCACCGGGGCGCCGCCCGGTTCGCGCGCCGGGCCCGGGCTGCAGCCGTGCACCAGCACGGCCCAGGCGTTGACCCGCAGGCCCCCGGCCTGGAGCCGGGCCGCGGCCCGCTCGAACGAGCCGGGGTCAGCCTGCACCGGCCGCAACGCGGCACCGCGCCACCGGCCCGCGCCGGGCCGGTAGTACACGGCGGCGTCCCTGGTCACGATGCGGTGGCCGGGGTGGAAGGCCGTGACCGCCCGCACCGCGTGGTAGGCGGCGGCCAGGCTGACCTCGTCCAGGCCCAGTCCGGCGATCCGGTCGACCGCGGCGGGATCGCCGTCCACGTCCCACGGGTAGAGGTAGGCCGAAACCAGCAATCCAGAAACCTCCTCGGGCGCATCAAGATCGTACAAGACGGCCGGGCCGCGCCCCTTGGACAATAAGGCCATGGATATCAAGCCCGTCAGCCTGACCGGAGCGCTGGCCTCGTTCGACGAGATCTGGAGCCCCAAGATCGTGGCCCGCATGAACGACTACGACGTCAAGATCGCCCACGCCAAGGGCGAGCACGTCTGGCACGTCCACGAGGACACCGACGAGTTCTTCCTGGTCGTCGACGGCCGGTTCGACATCGCGCTGCGCGACGCCGACGGCCGCGAGAGCACGGTCACGCTCCGCCAGAGCGACATCTTCGTGGTGCCCAGGGGCACCGAGCACAAGCCCTCGTCACCGGGCGGCTCGATCCTCATGTTCGAGCCGGCGGGCACGCTGAACGTCGGCGACCGCCACGAGGGCGAGATCCCGGACTACATCGACAGCACCACCGGGACTGTGTTGCCTCGGGGGGACGACCCCCCCAAACCGCCCGACTAACCCCTCGGGCGGGGGCCGTCGACGTCCCAGGCCGGCAGGGTGAACGCGCCGCCCAGGTGGGCCAGGACCGGGTCGGCCGGATCCGGCGGGCCCTGCTGCGCGATGATCCCGGCCGCGTAGGGCTCCGCGTCGTCGCGGGGTTCGTAACCCAGCGCCCGCGCCTCGTCCAGCGACACCCACCCGCCCCGGGTGTTCGCGGACACCCCGAAGATCACCCGGAACCCCGGGTCCGGCGCGGTCAGGCAGCACTCGAACAGCCGGCCCGCGTCGTCCGGCGACAGCCAGATCGAGAGCGCCCGCACGTCCGGCGGCCGCTCGTCACAGGCCAGGATCCTGATGCAGATCGTGTCCAGGCCGTAGCGGTGGTAGTACAGGGCGCCGAGTGCCTCGCCCGCGACCTTGGACACCCCGTAGTAGGTGTCCGGCGCCGGGAACGCGTAGTCCGGCACCGGGAAGTCGGCCCGGGCGACGAACCCGACCGCGTGGTTGGACGAGGCGTAGATCATGCGGCCGACCCTGTTCTGCCGGGCCGCCTCGAACACCTTGTAGGTGCCGTCGATGTTGACCTCGAGGATCTGCGGCCACGGCGCCTCTCCCGGGATGCCGGCCAGGTGGATCACCGCGTCCGCGCCCTGGCAGGCCGCGTAGACCGCGGCGTAGTCGGTGACCGAGGCCGTGATGGCCTCCTCACCGGGACCCGCCGTGACCGGGGTCGTGTCCAGCAGCCGCAAGGTCCGGCCCGGCTGGGCCAGGCGGGGGCGCAGCATGGTCCCGACCTTGCCCGCGGCGCCGGTGACGAGAACGATCGACATGCCAGTCACCGTAGCCCAAACCCCCCCACCCCCCGCGACCCAACCCGCACCCTCGCGACCCACCCGGACCCCGCCCGCCACAAGCCATTCAGCCCCGCTAGTCACATAACACCCAATTCCCCCGCCAGTGACACAAGATCCATTTGCTGTGGAGATTTAGGGGGCAAATAGAGCACCCAGCACTCCACAGCACAGAGATCATGAAGCCTGCCGTCGCCGGACTGGGTCCGCGTCGAGACGACGTTCTCGGGCCTGTGCGGTTCCGACGTGAAGCAGATCCTCCTGAACGGTGCCCGCGACAACCCGCTCACGGCCCTGGTCTCGTTCCCGCACGTGCTCGGCCGCTGGGACGAGGCGGTGCTGACCCTGAAGGACTCCCGCCGCACCGGCGCGGTCAAGGTCCTCCTCGAACCAGCCCGCTGACCGCGCGGACCTTTCGCCACCAGCCGGCCGTCTCCCGCCCCGAGGTTTGAGCCGGGCATAGCGGGCAGAGTTAACGCTCACATCGCTACCTGCTCGACTCCGGGGAACGCGGCCAGTCCAGCACCGGCTGCCGCGTAACGGCATAAGAAAGAGGCCCCCCATGTCCAGCGATCGCGGTCGCGGGGTGGCGGCGGAGAGCGAAACCGCCGTCTCCCTTTCAGCCGTACGGGACACCCCGCGTTACACCTACCTCGTGGCCGCGGTCGCGGCGATCGGCGGCATGCTGTTCGGCTACGACATCGGCGTGATCAGCGGCGCGGAGAACCTGCTCACCAGCGCCTTCCACCTCAGCAGCGGCGCCGAGGAACTGGCGGTCGCCGCGGTGCTCATCGGAGCGGTCATCGGCGGCGTGATCGGCGGCCGGCTGGCCGACCGGTTCAGCCGCCGCTACACGCTGCTGGCCATGGCCATCTTGTACGCGGTCGGCGCGGTCCTCACGGCCCTGTCGTTCGACCTGGCCTCGTTCATCGCGTTCCGGATCGTCACGGGCATCGCCGTCGGCGCGTCCTCGCTGGTGGTGCCGACCTACATCGCGGAGATGTCCCCGGTGCGCATCCGCGGCAGCCTGGTGATCCTGCAGCAACTCGCCATCTCCGCGGGCATCCTGATCTCCTATCTGCTGGACTTCGCGTTCGACTCGGCCGGCTGGGGCTGGCGGCCGATGTTCGCGGCCGCCGTGCTGCCCGCGGCGGCGCTCGCGACCGGGATGCTGTTCATGGCGCATTCCCCGCGCTGGCTGGCCATGCAAGACCGCTGGGACGAAGCCGGGGCGGTCATCGACCGGGTCAACCCGCGGCACAAAGACCAGGAGATGGACCTGCTGCGCCGCAACGTGGCGGAGAGCACCGGGACCTCCTGGCGGGAACTGCTGCGGCCGGGGATGCGCGGCGCGCTGATCGCCGGGGTCGGTCTCGCGATCTTCCAGCAGTTCGTGGGGCCGAACACAGTGCTGTTCTACACGCCGACGATCTTCGGTTATGCCGGCGTGACCGGGAACCCGCTGCTGCCCACGATCTACGTCGGCGCGGTGCTGTTCGTCTTCGTGTTCCCCACGATCGCCTTCGTGGACATCATCGGCCGTAAGAAGCTGTTCTACCTGGGGCTGGCCGGCATGGGATCGATGCTGGTCCTGCTCGGACTGGCCTTTCACTTCGGCGCCAAGACCTGGGGCCCGTGGGTGCTGGTCATCCTGCTCGTCTACGTCGCCTGCTACTCGCTGTCCATCTCGCCGCTGTTCTGGCTGATGAGCGCGGAAGTGTTCCCCAACCGGCTGCGCGCCGCGGGAGCCAGCGCCGCGACGGTGGCCAACTGGAGCGCGAACCTGCTGATCACCGTGACGTTCCTGTCGCTGATCAGCGCGATCGGCGAGTCGTGGACGTTCTGGCTCTACGCCATCTTCGCCGCCATCGCCTTCGTCTTCGTCATGCGGTTTGTGCCCGAGACGAAGGGCCGCCCCCTCGAGCACATCGACCAGTACTGGACCCAGGGCCGCCGCTGGCCCGCGCCCGAACGCGAGGGCGAGGGCTGACCGCGCCCCGGCGCCGATCTGTCATCATGTCCGGTGTGCTGGTGATTGAGATGAATGATGATGCTGTGGCGGCTTTAGGCGTTCTCACTGGCCAGCTGCCCCTTTACCTGCCGGGCAAGCTCACGCCCGGTTTAGAGCTCATCGTCGGCAACGGCATCGTCCGCCGGGGAGACGTGCTCGTCTGGAGCGAATCCTTCGGCCAGGCCATGGCCGCGCCCGGCGAGCACCGGGACCTGACGAGCTGGGAGTGCGCGGACAGCCGCTTCAACCTCGAGGACGCGGTGCCGGTCGCCATGGAGATCGTCGACGACGCCCTGGTCATCAGCGAGGCCAACCAGCGAAGGCTGCTCGCCTACGCCCTGGCCTTCACCATGCGCGTGGCCCAGTTGGCCAACGACCTGACGCCGCCCGCCTCGGTGCGCTGCATCATCACCGCGAACGAGACCAACGCCACGTTCCGCTTCCACCAGATCCGCCCCGGCGAGCGCTGGCACGCCCCCGACCTCGACAGCTACACGCAAGACAAGCTGATCGTCATCGACATCCGCCATCCCGCGGCCGCGGCCGCGGCCCCGAGTTCCTAGACGACCGGCGGGGGGCTGGAGTCGGCGCTGGCGGCCAGGGCCGGGTCCCAGTCGCAGGCGATACAGGAATGGCGGAACGCGGAGCGGGCGAACTCAAGGGCCGCGCCGTGCGGGTCGGGCGCGGAGCGGACGTCGTCCCATTCGAGGATGTACTCGCCGACGTCGGCGTTCCAGTGGGCGGCGGGCGGGGCCAGGGTGGCCTGGTCGTAGCCGGCCGGGGCCGGGTGGGCGTAGGCGTAGAAGGCCGCGGTGGGGTGGCGGGGGTCGCCGGGCCACCAGCCGATGGCTACCTCCTGTGAATCCATGGCGTTGCGCATGATGAAGTCGCTCGACGGCGGGTCGGCGGGCCGGCCGGAGAACAGGCTCACGGCCAGGTCGAAGGAGCCCCACCAGGCGTTGACCGGGGTGGACCGGCCGCGGTACGGGGCGCGGTAGGCGGCCAGGACCAGAGCGGCCTGGGTGGCGGCGGCGAAGTAGTCGCTGACCTGGGCGACGTCGTAGCGGGCGTGCTCGTCGTCCTCGTCGAGCGGGACGGTCCACGGCACCTCTTGCGGCGTCGGGTCGATGGTCACCTCGCCGGCCACGGCGGCGACCGTGGCCAGGACGGCGCGGGTGACCTCGCCCACCGGGCGGTCCGGGGTGAGCGGCACGCGTTCCAGGCGGCCCGCGCTGTGCTCGATGACGGCCTCGTGAACGCGCAGGTCCAGGGTGACCACCAGCGAGCCCGAGCCGTCGGGGGCCGGGAGCGGCAGCGTCTCCCAGCCGCGGGCGGTCAGGCGCAGCGCGGCGTGCTGCAACTGGGGCTCCGGCGGGGCGAGCCGGGTGGCCAGCTTGCCGAGGACCTGAGTGTGCGCGTGCAGCGTGTCGCAGGTGGCACGCCATTGCTCATAGGAAACGCCGGGCCACGCAGAAGGCATAGCCGCACGCTATTGCCGAACGGCCCGGCGGCACAACGCGCCGCGCAGCGGCGGCCGCGATGACCCTGGTTGGATGGCAGGGTGCGGATCGCGACGTGGAACGTGAACTCGGTGGCCGCCCGGCTGCCCCGGCTGACGGCGTGGCTGGAGGCCGAGGCGCCCGACGTGGCGTGCCTGCAGGAGACGAAGGTGAGCGACGGCGCCTTCCCGGCCGGCGCGGTGACTGCGCTCGGGTACGAGGTGGCGCACCACGGGGACGGGCGGTGGAACGGCGTGGCCATCCTGTCCCGGGTGGGGCTCGCCGACGTGGCGAGGGGCCTGCCCGGCGGCCCCGGGTTCCCCGACGAGGACACCCACGAGGCGCGCACGCTGGCCGCGACGTGCGGGCCGGTGCGGGTGCGGTCGGTGTACGTGCCGAACGGGCGGGCCCCGGCCGACCCGCACTACGCGTACAAGCTGCGCTGGCTGGCCGCGCTGAAGAACGCGGTCGCGCCGGACGCCGCGGGCTCCCGCCCGTTCGCGGTCATGGGCGACTTCAACATCGCCCCGGCCGACGACGACGTCTGGGACCCGGCCGCGTTCGTCGGCTCCACGCACGTCACGCCCGACGAGCGGGCCGCGCTGGCCGCCGTGCGGGAGACCGGGCTGACCGACGTCATCCCGCACATCGCCAAGGGGCCGCACCCGTACACGTACTGGGACTACCGGGCCGGGGCGTTCCACAAGGGCATGGGCATGCGCATCGACCTGGTCCTGGCCAACGACGCACTGGCCCGCGCCGTCTCCGACGCCTGGGTCGACCGCGAGACCCGCAAGGGCAAGGGGCCAAGCGACCACGCCCCGGTGATCGTCGACCTGAATCTCTAGCCGAAGTTCCAGACCGCGGAGAGCGTGGGCAGCAGGCACCAGGTTCCCAGGGCCAGGAAGAGCCCGAGCACCCAGCCGCCCGCCTTGAGCCGCGCGGCGACCGGCGCGAGACCGATCACGATCAGGCACAGCAGGAGGCCGGCCAGCAGGGCCCAGAGCCGGTCGATGAGGAACCCGTTGCCCCACAGGTAGGCCGCGCGGCTGCCCGGCTTCAGCACCGCGGAGACCGCCACGCCGCGCGGGTGGGACTGGGAATCGTTGTCCAGCAGGACACCATGGGTCACCAGGTTGGGCGCGGTCAGCGGGTTCGCGTAGATGAAGTCGCCGACGCACTTCCAGTCGTGCGGCAGCGTGCGGCGCGTGCAGGCGGTCACCTGCACCCATCCGCTTATGGGCTCAGCCTTGTCGGTGATCGCGGACAGGTGCCTGAAGTCCATCCAGGCCGCGGGGAGGGCCGGGACGGTTCCGGCCATGAGTGCTAATGCGACGAGCGCCAGCACCCAGCGGACCCATCGGCCCCGCGTCACCACCCGGCGTTCCGTTCCCTGCCCCGCCTAGTCACGTGGGACAATGTATAGCATTAGCCGCCAAGCACCGTAAATATTCTCTAAATATCAGCATGGCCAGCACGACTCGATCAGTGTAGGGCCCGAAGGGGGCCCGGCGGTCGCGGTCCCCGCGATCGGCGCGCTCAGCTGGCCGCCGGGTGCTTGAGCGTGACGGTGACCGTGCGCACGGCCGGCGCCAGCGTGACGGTGCCGGTCGACTCGCTGACCGTCCCGGCGCTGGCGCTGGCGATGTTGCCCACGAAGGCGGGCACACCGAACAGCACGTCCCCGGCGGGCCGCTGACCGGTCAGGGTCAGCGTGACGCTGGTGCCGTGGCCGCGGATGGTCAGCCCGAGGTGCCGGCCGGCCACCGTCGGGAAGTTGGCCACGCTGATCACCTGGCCGCTGCGGACCCAGGAGCCGGGTACCCCGCGGCCGACGATCAGGCTGCCGTCGGCGCGCTGCGCGGCGAGCGAGTCGAGCAGCACCAGGTTGGCGTTGGCCATGCCCCAGGCGTGCGGCGACGAGCCGTTGCCGGCCTCGGGATGGGTGCCGGTCCACGGCGAGCCTGGGTTCGGGAACTGCTGGCTCTCCCACCACGAGTACGGGCCGCTCTGCCCGTTAGCGATCATGAACTCGTAGCTGAGGATCCCCTGGTCCCGGTGGGCGTTGCTGGCCAGGCCCCACTCGCCGTACCCGGCGTTGTAAGCGGTGCTGTAGTACTGCGTCGGGTACCCGCCGAACGTGGCCGGCGGCAGCTTGCCCTTCAGCCGGGCGAAGCCGTAGTCGTAGGTCGCGTCGATCAGGCTGAGGCCGGGCCCGCTGCGCGGCGCCCCGAACAGGTAGCCGTCCCAGGCCCAGCGCCCGAACAGGAACGGCGCGGCCCAGTTCGCGTCCTCGGCGTTCACGCACCGGTTGTCGGTGTTCGGCTCGGTCATCGAGCACGGCAGGTAGTTCAGGTGGTTGGCGGAGATCGTCGCGTCCAGCGTCTTGTTGGTCGCGGCCAGCAGGCTCGCGTACTGCGACGCGGCCCACGACGCCTGGGCGGTGTTCCCGATCTGCTCGGCGAGCCAGCGGTAGGTCGCCAGCCCCGTCAGCGCCTCGTAGTTGTCGATCGTCCAGTAGCCATTGGCGTCGATGTCGTTGGTCTGCTCCATGATCCCGCCCGGGCCGGTGCGGTCGGCGGCGATCAGGTGCGCGGTGTCCTCGATGCTCGGCTCGGTGGCCCCGGCCGGCCCCTCGGTGCCGAAATTTGCCTTAACGAACGCGGTGTCGCCGGTCTTCAGCAGATACAGGGCCCACACCCACGGGTAGGTCCACACCCCGTCGTCGTACTGGGTCTGGGTGCCGATGACGTACCTGGCCCGGTCGAGCAGGCCGTGGGCACCGCTGGTGTAGCCCTGGGTGAACAGGTTGGCCAGGATGCCGATGACGTCGTGGCTGAACTCCTTGTCGTAGCCGTTGGCCCCGGTCTTCAGCTCGTCGCCGGCCCGGATGATCTGGGTGTAGATGAAGCCGGTCCGGTAGGCGTCGGCCAGGCCCGGGTCGGGCAGCGTCACGATCCGCGCGATGCCGGCCAGTTGCTCGTTCCAGTACGCGCGCATGTGCGCGAAGTGCTGGCCGAAGCCGCCCGCGGCGGCCAGGGCCCCGGCCGACGGCCAGGCGTAGGTACCGCCGAACCGGTCGGACGCCACCGCGTAGTCGTGATCGATGGTCTTCCCGGCCGGCACCGCGTCCGCCGCGGAGTTCAGCGGGACCAGGCCCGCCGACGGCTGCGGGCCGACCGTGAGCGTCTTGCTGGTCGGGTTCGTCACCGCGACCCGGCTGTAGATCACCACGTAGGCGTGGCCGCCGATCGTCACCTGGTCACCAAAGTTGGTGATCGAGACGCGGGCGCCCCCGGAATGGAACGTGGTCACCAGCGCCGGGAGGTACCCGTCGGCGTTCGCCCACGTGGTCGCGGTGTCGTTGTAGACGCCGTAGCCGTAGGTCGTCCCGGTGACCGCGGCGGTGCTGCCGCTGCCGGGGCCGCCGTCGGCCGGGCTGGTGTCGACGAAGAAGCTGCCGCCCAGGCACGCGGTCACGGCCTGCGTGTTCCCGGTCCACCCGAGCACGCTGGCGTCACCGAACGTGCCGAAGATCGTCTGGTTGCCCGCGGGCCCGTTGGGCGCGCAACTGTACGGCGGCGCGCTCGCGGTGCTCGCCACGCCCGCCGCGCCTGCCGCGTTATGCATGCTCGTTGTGCGGGCCGCGCTCGCCGGCGTGCCCGCCAGCGACAGCGCCCCGAGCCCGGCCACCGCCAGCGCGCCCGCCACCAGGCCCGCCGTCCCCCGCGTTCGCCAACTCTCGCCATCGAGTCTCATGGCCACCTCCGCGCGGCCAAGTACCCATCTCGGCGGAGGTGTAACACGTCAGCGTGCGTCGGGGTCGGCGGTGGCGCCGGGGCGGGCCAGGAAGTCGAAGTCGCAGCCCTGGTCGGCCTGGGTGACGTGCTCGCTGTACAGCGCGCCGTAGCCGCGCTGGTAGCGGGGCGCGGGCGGGTGCCACTGGGCCCGGCGCCGGGCGAGTTCGGCGTCGGAGATCTCCAGGCGCAGCGACCGGCCCGCGACGTCGAGCGTGATCGGGTCACCGGTGCGCACCAGGGCCAGCGGTCCCCCGGCGTAGGACTCGGGCGACACGTGCAGCACGCAGGCCCCGTAGCTGGTCCCGCTCATCCGGGCGTCGGAGATCCGCACCATGTCCCGCACGCCCTGGGCGAGCAGGTACCTGGGGATCGGCAGCATCCCGTACTCGGGCATGCCCGGGCCGCCGACCGGGCCCGCGCCGCGCAGCACCAGCACCGAGTCGGCCGTGATCTGCAGCGACGGGTCGTCGATGCGCTCGGAGATCTGCGCGTAGCTGTCGAACACCACCGCGGGCCCGGTGTGCTTGAGCAGCCGCGGCTCGGCGGCGAT